>NZ_VTYM01000001.1:0-326549 GCF_013113925.1 Alteromonas sp. 07-89-2
TACTGGCCTATAAAGGTAGTAGAGACTTACTTCAGGAGGCTTGCTGTTTTGCTTTTCCCCCGAAGCGGATGCGCATTTTAGGGAAATGAGCGCTCACGTCAACAAGTATTTTAAAAAAATCCTTATTTTTCGATCGTTTGCATAAACAATGCGCAATACGTTCATAAAAACCACTAATTCACCGTGCTTTTCACGATCTATAAGGTTAGTTAATTGGTAAGTCACGCTGTGTACTATAAATTAATAGAACAGTATTTGAACGTGTACGTGGATTATTGAGGGGTTTACATGAAGGTTTCTGAATTTAAAACCGCAGGAAAACTCATAACGGGTCTTGGCGCTATCAAAGCCCTCACTGATGAAATGGCGAGATTATCTATAAAGGACTGTGCCATCGTTACTGACAAAGGCGTCTCCTCATCTGGTCTTCTTGATCAACTACTCACACTATTACCCTCTTCACCCTTACTTATAATTGATGACATTCCACCAGAGCCTGAAGTGAATATCATAGAAGATAAGTTAGCGATACTTCGTGAGAAGCAAGTAGACGGAATTATTGCTCTTGGTGGAGGTAGCGCTATTGATAGTGCGAAAGTACTTGCAGCTACATACGATCATACTGGCCCCCTCAGAGAACTCTTCGGTGAAAATACGCTTTCCAAACGTCGTTTGCCTCTTATTGTTATCCCTACTACCGCTGGTACAGGTTCAGAAGTTACCAATATTGCTATCTTGTCAGATCCGATAGCACAGATGAAAAAAGGAATTGTTAGTCACTGCCTGCTACCCGATGTTGCGATTGTTGCACCGGAGATGACAAAAACATGCCCACAGTCCATTACAGCAGCAAGTGGTATAGACGCATTCGTTCACGCGCTTGAAGCCTATGTAAGTGTAAATGCAAGCCCAATTACCGACGCATTAGCAGAGAAAGCACTGAAGCTTATCTTTAATTCATTACTTCACGCTTATAATAATGGTGAGAATTTAGCAGCACGTGAAGATATGGCCACCGGCAGTTTAATGGCCGGTCTTGCGTTTGGAAACGCGGGCGTGGGGGCAGTACATGCCTTAGCTTATCCACTAGGGGGACGGTTTCATCTGTCACATGGCATGAGTAACGCGGTAATGCTACCTCATGTATTGAAAGTAAATGCGCCGTTCTGCCAAGACAAACTTTATTGTGTGGCTAAGCTTTTAAAGGTATGTGAGCGCCACCACTCAAAAGAGGAAGCAATTAAACTATTATTAGTTGCTATAGAAAAACTGTGTCGCGATGTAGGCATTCCCGCTTCACTCACCCACTTCAATATTCCGCCTTCTTGTGTAGGTGAATTAGCAGAAGAGGCGAGTAAAGTAACTCGCCTTCTTCGCAACAACCCCAAGCAATTGAGTATTGAAGAGATTGAAGATATCTATCGGCTTGCTTTTTAAAGTGGTCTTACCCACATATTTTTAAAGCTTACTAAGTTGCCGTGATCTTGTAATTGAAGCGGCTCGCATCCGTGAGCTTTGTAATTAGGTGCACCGATCCATTCTGTTGTCCCTTGAATTTCAGTATGGTTCTGAACCACTACGCCGTTATGTATTACCGTAACATAACCTTTCGTTGCTAGCGCTTCACCGTTAAAGGTAGGAGCTTTATATATAATGTCGTAAGTTTGCCATTCGCCAGGCGCCTTCATAGCGTTAACTAAAGGAATAGTTTGCTTATATACGCTTGCCGCTTGTCCATTGGGATAGGTCTTATTCTGATATGAGTCCAAGACCTGAATTTCATATCGCTGCTGCAGGAAGATACCACTGTTATTGCGCTGTTGTCCTTCCATACCTGCTTCTGGCTGTGGCGCTTTCCACTCTACGTGCAACTGAACATCACAGAACTCTGCTTTCGTTTTGATATCGCCTGTTCCCGGCTTCACTGTTAGAACACCGTTTTCCAGCGTCCACTTTGCATCACCTTCCTTTACTGAAGTCCAGTTAGATAGGTCATCACCAATTAAAGAGATGGCATCAGAGGGCACGCCTGCCTTATCAAAAGAAACCACTTCAGGAACAGGTTCCCAAACTTCCGTTTTAGCGGCCTGTTGTTCGCGGGTTAACCGCGATTCGCTTTTCTCAGTATCTGCATCTGTCGTTGCGCATGCTGAAAGTGGCAAAAGCAAAGCCACAGTTGAAGCGACGAGTGTTTTATTCATAGTGTCAGTACCTTGTTTTATCCGTTGTATAACTGTGTTGTGTTTGGCAGCTCGATAGCGCAGGCTCAGGTGGCCCACGCTTTGTCGCCCTTCTTATAAGGGAATGCACCGTCGTAACGTCCAGGAATGGCCACATAACGAAGCACTTTAGTCGCACCAACTTGAGACGTGAAAAAGCAATAAAGTGTTAGCTGTTTTAGTAGCGTAAAGTAGTGAGGGGTTGGCTCATCGGTACCTGGCTCCCACTGACTTGGCTTTCCTGTTTCAACACCTTGATAAACACCGTTAGCAAGGTTCGCCGCTTTCGCTTCTACATCCAGGTCGTTGAATAAAGCCTCTCGTTCTTGCTTGGTAAGCTGAACAAATTGCTTGTCGAAACGACTTTGACTTAACGAAGATATTTTCTTAATGCCATCAAGAAAGGTCTTTTGAAGTAAAGGTGTGTAGCAATCGGTTACCAGCACAGCCATTGTCGCGCCAACGTTGGCTGTTTTTGCTCCAGGCGTGTCAGTTTGAGGAATGATCACCTCACCCATTTCGTTCAGCAAGGCCACATCTTTTTCATTAAATAATGTGTCGCTAAGCGGTACAGCGGGCACATCTGTGTAGGCAAGTACATTACCTGCGAACAATGCTGTGCCTGTAGCAGTTGCGATGAGTTTAAGTAGTTCTCTGCGTTCCATTATAGATTTCCTCGCTTTAACTCTTCTACGGCAAAGTCTGCGGCTCTTGCCGTTAATGCCATATAGGTCAGTGAAGGGTTAACACAGCTTGCCGATGTCATTGCCGCACCATCGGTCACGAATACGTTTGGTGCATCCCATACTTGGTTATGCGCGTTGAGCACAGAGCTTTTAGGATCCCTCCCCATACGTGCCGTACCCATTTCATGAATGCCCATACCAGGTGCGTAGTCTGCATCCCAGCCCTGAACATTTTTAAGGCCAGCCGCTTCAAACATCTCAATAGCGTCTTGCTGCATGTCCTTACGCATCTTAAGCTCGTTTTCTTTAATCTCAACATCCATTGCGAGTACAGGTAAGCCCCATTTGTCGGTGACTTTTTTGTTCAAGTACACTTTGTTCTCGTGATACGGAAGAATTTCACCGAATGCCGTCATACCTATTGTCCAAGGACCAGGCTCGGTTATCGCGTCTTTAAGTCCAGCCCCTATACCAAGCTCAGCTATGTCTTTGCGCCAACCTGAACGGCTTGCGCCGCCTTGATAACCAAATCCACGCAGGTAATCTCGCTTATCACTTCCCCAGTTTCTGAACCTTGGCACATAGAAGCCACTCGGTCTGCGACCGTAGGTATATTTGTCATCAAAACCTTCAACTTGAGCTGAAGCACCTACTCTAAAGTGGTGATCCATAACGTTGTGACCCAATTCCCCGCTGCTGCTTCCTAAGCCACCGTCCCATACGTCTGTGGCAGAGTTCATCAGTACCCACGCCGAGTTAAGTGCTGACGCATTTACAAAAATAATCTTGCTTTTAAATACATAGGTCTCGTTGGTTTCAGCATCGATAATTTCAACGCCAGTCGCGCGTTTCTTGTCTTTGTCGAACAAGATCTCTTTTACTATCGAAAAAGGTCGAAGGGTTAAGTTACCTGTTTTAACCGCAGCTGGAAGCGTAGATGCTTGTGTACTGAAGTAGCCACCGAAAGGACAACCCAACCAGCACTTATTGCGGTATTGGCAATGAACACGCCCTTCTTCGGGCTTGCTTTGTGTCATGTTTGAAGTGCGGCCATGCACCATGTGTCGCGCGCCTTCATAGGCCTTTTTCACTCGCGCCGCGACACTTTCCTCTACAATGTTCATTGGCATTGGTGGCTGGTATACACCATCAGGCAATACATCTAAGCCATCGCGATTACCACTGATACCCGCGAATTTTTCTACATAATCGTACCACGGTGCCAAATCTTCATAGCGAATGGGCCAGTCGACCGCAATGCCTTCTTTGGCATTGGCTTCGAAATCTTCTTTGTTCAAACGATAGCTTTGACGGCCCCACAACAGTGAGCGTCCACCTACGTGGTAACCTCTGTACCAGTCGAAGCGCTTGTCTTCGGTATAAGGGTTTTCTTTTTCATTTGCCCACATACCGTACGTTTTTTCATTTAGCGGGTAGTCGCGCTTAAGCACGGGATAATCCACTTTCATTGCTTGAGTAGGCAAGTCTCGGTGAGGGAAATCCCAATCTTCTTTGTGCGCATTTTTATAATCTTTAATGTGCTCGATATTTTGGCCACGTTCTAACATGAGCACTTTTAGGCCCTTCTCAGTTAGCTCCTTAGCAGCCCAACCGCCACTGATACCAGATCCAATAACTATTGCATCATATTCGTTACTCGCCATAACACGTCCTTAAAACTTAATTCGTCGCTGTGCCTGTTCGCACGTTACACATCACAGATATGGATCGCTTGTTGTAGCGACGCTATTCTGTTGGCTTTGGTTTTCGGTGTGGGTATAAACTCTTGTGCTAAGTAGCCTTTAAATCCGGTCTCGACAATGGCTTTAGCAATTGCTTCGTAATTGAGTTCTTGTGAAGCATCTATTTCGTGACGCCCAGGTACGCCGGCCGTATGGTAATGGCCAAAGTACTGATAGTTATCTCGAATAGTTCGGATGATATCTCCCTCATTAATTTGCATGTGGTAGATATCGTAAAGCAGTGAGAAGTGCTTAGAACCTAGGCGTTTGCAAAGTTCTATCGCCCATGCAGAATTGTCGGCCATGTAATCAGGGTGGTCGACTTTACTGTTAAACAGCTCCATGAAAATCACTACATTGCGTTTTTCAGCATGAGGTAAAATGCGCTTTAACCCTTTAACCGCATTTTCAAGTCCCTCTTCTCGTGACATGCCTCGGGCATTGCCGCTAAAGCAGATAAGATTTGTATAACCTGCATCAGCGACCAAATCGATGTGCTTTATATAACGCGCTTCTAGTTCGTCGTGGAGCTCATTGTGAATGAAGCCGTCTTCAAGGCTTATCTCGGCGCCGTTACACATAGAAGAGTCGATGCCGTATTGCTTTAACACAGGCCAATCTTCAGGACCAACCAAGTCAATGGCTCCAAATCCTAATTGCTTTACAGTCTGGCACAACTCTTCAATGCTTAAATCGCCGTAGGTCCATCGGCTTACCGAATGGTTTACATTTCCTTTAAGCGGCGTATTCATGGTGTTGCTACCTTTCGTGCCGTTTGTACTCGCTATAGCAGGCATCGCAGTGGCTAAACCAGCTGCTGCTAACCCTGTTCCGGCAATGCCTGCCCCTGTCATAGCCATACTTTGAAGTAACTTTCTGCGGGTAATATTATGCATCTGCGTTCACCTTTTCCTTTCTGAACAGAATGGCGAATAGCACTAACACAACCGCGGCAAACCCTGCTGGGAATAACCAGACCTGCTGCCAACTATGCGCACCGGTTTCCATCGTGTAGGTGTCGGTAATTGCGCCTGCCACTGCAAAGCCCACCAGCATACCTACCCCATATGTCGCTAAGGTAATTAGCCCCTGCGCTGCACTTTTTACGTTTTCTCCCGCCTTTGCATTGGTATAGATTTGCCCTGATACAAAGAAGAAGTCGTAACAAATACCGTGCAGTGCAATACCAACAATAAGCATGAACAAGCCTTCGTCAGCGTTTCCGAATGCGAACAGTGCATAACGTACAACCCAAGCCGCCATACCTATCACCAACGTGGCTTTAATACCGAAACGGTTCAAAAATACCGGCAGGGCCAACATGAACAATACTTCGGAAACTTGACCTAGTGTCATTTTGCCCGTTGCATTTTCAACGCCTATTTCAGTAAGGAATGGGTTCGCATTCTGGTAGTAAAACGCCAGTGGAATACAAATAAGTACAGATGAAAGAAAAAATACAAAGAAGTTTTTGTCTTTTAACAGTGCCAACGCGTCCAAGCCAAGAATGTCGCGAATAGTTACCGCTTTACCGCTAGATTGAGGTGGCGTGTTTGGCAGTGTAAAACTGAATACGCCCAACATTAGCGAGGCAACGCTGCACAATAAGAACGTGTTTTTGAGCATACCATCGGCAATAGACTGTGCAGAATCCCATGAGAAGACATAGCTAATCATAAGGCCTGCCACAATCCAGCCGATAGTGCCCCACACACGAACTTTTCCGAACTCTTTGGAAGGGTCGACCATTTGTCCGAATGACACTGAGTTAACCAAAGCAAGCGTAGGCATGTATGCAATCATGTATGCCAACACATAAGGGTAGAAGCTGGCGAAATCATTCGCTTGGTACATACAGTACATAAGCACGGCGCCAACAATGTGTAGTAAGCCGAGGATCTTTTCTGCATTAAAGAATCGGTCAGCAATAAGGCCCACAATAAAGGGGGCAATGATGGCGCCCCAGCTCTGCGTTGAGAAAGCCATACCGATTTGCCCACCATTGGCAGACAGGGTATTCGATAGATACGTGCCTAATGTTACAAACCAGCCTCCCCAAATGAAGAACTGAAGGAACATCATCAAACTAAGGCGTAGGGTTATCATAGTTATTGTTATCCTATTGATGGCGCTTAGCGCTCAAGGCCTAAAATACGATTATTCTTCGCTTCGCTAACGTCTCCACCAGCAAAGTCGTCAAACGCATATTTGCTTGGCTCGATAATGTGTGAAGCGATAAACGGTGCGCCCTCTGCTGCACCTTGCGCACTGTCTTTTAAGCAGCATTCCCACTCTAGTACTGCCCAGCCTGTGAAGCCATACTGGGTAAGCTTGCTGAAAATACCTTTGAAGTCGACTTGGCCGTCGCCAAGGGAACGAAAACGTCCCGCGCGGTCTTGCCAGTCTTGATAGCCGCCGTACACACCGTTTCTACCGTTCGGATTGAACTCGGCGTCTTTGACGTGAAACATTTTGATCCGGCTGTGGTAGCGGTCAATGAAGTCAAGGTAGTCAAGCTGCTGCAAAACAAAGTGGCTTGGATCGAAAAGAATATTTGCTCGTGGGTGGTTATCTACAGCTTTTAAAAACTGTTCGAACGAAGCGCCATCGTGCAGGTCTTCCCCGGGGTGAATTTCGTAGCATACATCAACACCCGCGTCGTCGAATGCATTGAGAATGGGTTTCCAACGCTTGGCTAATTCAGCAAAGCCTTGCTCGACCAAGCCAGCAGGACGCTGAGGCCACGGGTAAACCAAGTGCCACATTAATGCACCAGAAAAGGTAGCGTGGGCTTTTAGTCCCAAGCGTTTACTGGCAATAGCCGCACATTTAAGCTGATTAACTGCCCATTCGGTTCGCTCCTGTGGCTTGCCGTGTAAGTGTGCCGGCGCAAAGTTATCAAATAACTCGTCGTAAGCGGGGTGAACCGCCACTAGCTGACCTTGTAAGTGCGTAGAAAGCTCAGTGATTTCTACGCCAGCGTCTTTACAAGTTTTCGCGATATTGTCGCAGTACTCTTGGCTTTCAGCTGCTTTTTCTAAATCAAACAGACTAGGATCGGTAGGAACCTGTATTCCCTTGTAACCAAGCGACGCTGCCCACTTCGCCATATTTTCGAGCGTATCGAACGGCGCTTCTTTTCCCATGAACTGAGCAAGAAAGATAGCCGGCCCTTTTATAGGTTGTTGGTTAGTAGCCATAAGCGCTCACCTTTTTCATTGTATGTTTTAATTGCATTACTGCGTTCCTTCCTGACTGACCGACTCCCATTTGGTGTCGCTGTCAGTACTGGCAAGCATGGCATCTATAAATACCATTCCGCGTATGCCTGAATTTATTCCTGGAACGCCGTCAGCTTTGCCTTTTTGATTCGCGCGTACCGCTTTCGCAAAATCTGTATACAAGTTTGCCATTGCTTCTAAGTAGCCCTCTGGGTGGCCAGCTGGAACACGACAACGTGCAGATGCAGCATCACATAACCCAACTTGACCCTGGCCGGCTCTAAACACTTGATAAGGGGCATCAACAGGGCGATAGATAACGGAGTTTGGCTCCATTTGACGCCACTCCAAGCCACCTTTGTCACCGTAGACACGGATCTTCAATGCGTTTTCTTCACCTGCACAAACCTGTGAAGCAATCAGCACACCCGATGCGCCCTTTTTAGTTTTAATAAGTGCGGCGCCGTCGTCATCTAATCGGCGTCCTTCAACATGGGTGTTTAACTCGCCGCATAACGAGGTAACACTGTCGTTTAATACAAACTCAACAAGTCCAAAGGCATGAGTGCCGATGTCGCCCATTGCGCCCGTTGCGCCAGAAATTGCTGGGTCGGTACGCCACTGCGCTTGCTTATTGTGCGTTTCTTCTTCGCCAGACAACCAGCCTTGCGGATACTCAACATACACTTTTCGAATTTTGCCCAGCTTACCGCTTTCAACGAGATGACGTGCTTGCCAAACCATAGGATAACCAAGGTAGGTATGAGCCAAGCCGTATAGCGATTCACTGGCGTGAATAACATCTTGAAGCTCTTTTACTTCTGCAAAGCTAACGCCTGCTGGTTTTTCACAGAAGACATGAAAGCCCGCCTTAATTGCAGCAAGTGAAATAGGTACGTGTAGATGATTAGGCGTTACGATAACCACAACCTGCATGCGCTGCTGCTCAGGTAATTTGGCTTCTTCTTCTAACATTGACTGCCAGCTATCGTATGTACGCGATGTTGATACGTTTAATGCAGAAGCAGTACGCGTATTATTTTCTTCGTTGCGGCTAAATGCGCCACACACCAACTGGTAGTTCCCATCTAACCCTGCGGCATGACGATGCACAGCACCGATAAACGCGCCTTCCCCGCCTCCGATCATTCCCATTCGAATTGGTTGCATTGAAATTCCTCTGTGTGCAAACGCACTATTGGTGTTACTAATGCCACAAAATGTAACCCGTTACATTTTAATGGTCAATACAAAAAACAGCATTTTATTAATCTAAAGTTTACAAATGGCGAGGTAACACCCGGGCTTTGTTACCTTTAACAGCCTATCCCTGCACTAAATTTGAACATAGCACTAGCTCAAATTTACATAAATCCTACAAATAACCTTTGACGTTTTAATGAAAGTGCGTATTCTTTTGCTTAAAATGAAAACGGTTACATATTAATTTCACGTAAATTTTGAATTCGCTACCATCGTATAGACCACACCTTTACTGGGTTAGGTTTACAATGCGCGAGTGGATTAACAAACAACAATAACGTAAATGGCAAATATTAGAGATGTAGCAGATAGTGCCGGCGTGTCGGTCGCTACCGTATCAAGAACATTGCAACAACCTGAGCGTGTTTCTCCTAAAACGCGCAATAAGGTGATGGCCGCTGTTCAGGCAGTTGGATATAAACCTAACTTAATGGCAGTTAAGTTTCGTTCGGGAAAAACGCACAATTTAGTGGTACTGGTGCCTACGGTAGCGAACGTATTTTTTGCCCGTGTTATTAGCGGTATGCAGGAAGCGGCAGCCGAACTGGGCTATTCTATTTTACTTGCCAATACGCTTGGTAATAGTGAAATAGAAAGCCATTACGCCAAGATGGTAAGTACTTCTCAGGCTGATGGGCTTATACAGTTACGTGCGCACAACCCATTTGATGCCACGATGATCAACGACAATGGCCTGCTTCCCATGGTGAATGCCTGTGAGGTGATTGACGATGGCCAATATCCTGTTGTGTCGTTAGACAACCGTGCTGCAGCCAAAGCAATGACCGAGCACTTAATTTCATTAGGCCATACCCGTATAGCCATGATCAAAGGACCTAATTCAAGTCCGCTTACCCAAGAACGCTTGGTTGGATATAAAGACGCATTAGCGCAAGCCAATATTGCCTTTGATCAGAGCTTGTTGTTCCCGGGGGATTTTACATTACAGGCCGGATACAACGCAGGGGAAACCATTAGTCACCTTGAAAGTAGACCCACCGCCGTATTTTGTGAGAACGACGAAACGGCTATTGGTGCCATGCAAGCCTTCAAGCAAGCCAACCTACATGTTCCTAATGACATATCGGTGGCAGGTTTCGATGACATTGCGTTTTCAGCATTTGTCGACCCACCGCTAACCACTATTGCCCAACCTGCAGAAGAGTTTGGTAGAACGGCGGTTACGCTACTGGTGGACCTTCTTAACGGAAAAATTCGCAAGGCCCCCAAAGTTATTATGCCGTTTGAACTTATTGTGCGTGAGAGCACGGGCAAAGCTTTGGGTTAATTGATGATAGCGATGCGTCATCACCTATGTACCACTACAGAAAAGGAGCAAGCAGTGAATTTAAGTAAAACAAACTTAAGTAAGACAGCAATTTTAGACGCGGCCAGTAATATTGGCTCTGGCGTTTCAAGACGACAGTTCATTAAATATTCATCTGGTTTACTGGCGGCTATGAGCGCTCCTGCTGTTTTGGCAAGTACTAGTTCGGTTCAGGGGCATGGTAGTGATAAAGGAGCTATGATGAAGGGCATGCACAAAAGTGCTGTTGGTCTGCAGCTTTACACGCTTAGAGATATTATGAAAGTAAGTGTGCCGGCTACGCTTAAACTGGTCGCTGATGTTGGTTATTCGGAAATGGAATTTGCAGGCTACTTTGACCACAGCGCAAAGGAAATTAAGCAACTGCTTGATGACAATGGCCTTACTGCGCCTTCGGCTCATATTCAGTTAGACGCGTTCGATACTAACCTGACACAAATTTTAGATGACGCACAAACCGTTGGCCACAAGTACTTGGTAGTTCCTTGGCTTAGCGAAGCCCAACGTGGTACTGGAATTGCGCCATACCAAGCCCTTGCCGATAAGCTAAATACCATTGGTGAAGCGTGTAAGAAGGAAGGTATTACTCTTGCCTACCACAACCACGATTTTGAATTTGAAGTACGTGACGGAAAGACACCATTAGACGTGCTTATAACTCAGACCGACCCAGACCTTGTTGCCATGGAACTGGATTTATACTGGACGGTAAAAGCAGGTAAAAACCCCATTGATTACTTTAAGCAGTACCCAGGCCGCTTTAAACTTTGGCATGTAAAAGATTTGGCTGAAGACGGCAGTTTTGCTGATGTGGGCACAGGCACCATTAACTTTAAAGAGATATTCGCGCACGGCAAATTAGCCGGTATTGAACATAAATTTGTAGAGCGCGATCAGACCACCGACCGCATTGCCACTATTGAGCAAGGCTTTAAAGCAGTAAGCGCACTTAATAAGGGCGTTAGCTAACGCTTTTGACCTTACCGTGGTTATAATGGGCACACAGTAAAAACGTCATAATAGTAGTAATTTTATGAGTGAACTTTTCAGTGCCCTTTCTCGCGCCCTAAGCCCCTATTACACCGAAATGAGCATTATGCTTATGGCCACTATTCTAGTGGTGTACGGCGACCTGATTAACGGCCATGTAAAACGCATACTGGCACCTTACCATTTCACCATTCGCGTTAGTTTGTTTGTAGTGCTGTGTGCCTTCGGCTATGGCGCACTAACCTTGTACGGCGCACCGTTCTTAAAACACACCCTAGCCTACTTACCCTGGCAGTACCAAGGTGCAGGCTATGTAGCATCGTTTCTATTGATTGGCTTTTTGGCGGAAAGGCGTAGGTATATTTAGTTCTTTTAGATACTACCTTTACGCTACTGTTTTATTGTATTGCTCCACAAACTTTTTGGGCGGTAGGCTCATAACCTTTTTAAAGGACGTCGAAAAATAAGCTGCGGTGCCGAAGCCCACGTCTAGGCAGGTATCTAGAATGCTATTTCCCTCTAACAGTAACGGAATAGACTTTTCGATTCTGAAGCGTGAAAGAAACTCGCTGAAGTTGTATTCAAACAACTCTGACATTCTTCGGTTCAAACTTCTAGGACTTATCAATAACTGCGAGGCAGCTTGGTCTCTATTGAATGATTCATTGTGGTAGTTCTTTTCCAATACTGCGATAAAGTTCAAAAAGAACGCCATATCCTTTTCGTTATCAAACTCGGGGATTTTCAGGCATCCAAATTTAAATGCAGGCTCTTCGCTTTCCTCTTCCTCGCGCTCTTTTGCCTCTCTAACCGACAATAAATGCTCAACCCTAAGAGTAATTTCCTCTTTTGATGCAGGTTTTGCCAAAAAGTAGTCCACTTTTTCTTCTAGCGCTGATTTTTCTAATTCAGTTCCGGTTTCCGCAGTTAACATCAATATGGGAATACTGGCATAGCTGACATTACCGCGAATTTCTCTTATTAAACTCAGCCCGTCCATTTCGTGCATCATTTGATCTGTGATAACTAGATCGACAAGGTAATGCTGCATAACGTCTAACGCCTGCACACCATTTCGCGCAACTAAACAGCGATATTTGCTAGAAAACAAATCAAATAGATAAGAGCGGAACTCTCTGCTGTCATCAACTATTAATAGTGATTTCTTGTTCGATTTGGCATTTGCGGGTGACAATTTTTCAGCATGCGAATTTACATACTCAATGTCATCAATGGGTAACGTTACGGTAACTTTAGTTCCAATGCCTTTTTGACTCTCTAACGCAATGTCGCCCTGGTTCAGTTCAACTAAGGTTTTCACCATTGCTAAGCCAACACCATGACCTTCATGCTCACTGCTCCCTTTAGTGAATCGCTCGAATACTTTTTTGTGAAAGTGCTCATCAATTCCTTCTCCGTCATCACTAACGATAACTTTAAGCACTTTACTATCTTGTATAGCGGCTACTTTTATTGTGCCAAGTTCTGGTGTGAACTTAATTGCATTTTGAATTAGATTTGCCAGGATTTTCTCTAAGCTGTCGTTAATGAGCGATATTTCTTTTTTCCCTTTAATACGCAATTCTAAATTCTGCCGCTTCTGCTTGGCTAATGGCTCTAGCGATAGGACGATGAATTTTATGTTGTCCGGCGAGTAGGACCTGTAGTAGTCGGCAGCAGCCAAGGCTTTAGGGACATCTTGACTCATTTGATTAATCAACTGTTCGACCCTTTTCATATTGTCTTGAACACAAATCAGTTCTTTGCTCGCTGCATGAGCTGTTTTGGATATGCCTTCTAACGATCCATTGATGAGCTGAATTGGGGTGCGAAGTTCGTGGGTGATTTCGTTAATGAAACGCTCTTTGCTGCGAAGCATCTTTTCAAATTTAGAGTGCCCGTCGGTTATTTCGTAGCGGGTAAGATGGTTGTAGAGTTTAGTAGTTTTAAAGTAGCCCCATACCTTGCTCAGATAATTGAGCTTGTATGCGATAATGAGACTTAAAGTAATAGTGAGATAAATCCAAAAAGCAAACCTTTGAAAGTATATCGGTGGCTTTACTTCAAACGCTAATGTAGATATAGGGTTTCCAGCTCCCATCACCCTCGCTTGAAACTCATAGCTTCCAGACCTAAGATCCGACAATGTGAGAAAGGCTTGTGATTGGGGATGCACGCTCCACTCATCGTCTATTCCTAGAATTCTGTACTCTAGTTTTTGAGTTTCATTCTCTGAAAAACTGTTAGTTCTAAAGTCCACTGCAAATGCATCAAAATCACTTTCTAGCATTATGGGGTTAGAGAGACCCCCAGTTGTTTGAAGCATCTTATGAGATTTCGAATCTTTAGCAGCCCAGTCGATACGGGTAAAAACAACTCTACTCTTAATATTTTCTTTGGCCTTCATAGCCAGAATGGCTTTCTTCTCAGAGATTACATATGAGTACTTGTCACCGAGGACAATTATGCGATCTCCCAGTTCTTGTATTCCACGGTATTCAAAGTCAGTATCAAATATCCCATCATTTTCATTAAAAGAAATTAAGTTACCGTCTGACGTTACAACAAAGAGCCCCATGTTTGATAAGAACCATAAGTTATCATTTGTGCTTAACAGAGCTCCCCTAATAAATCTTGCACCTGTATCTTCGAGTAGACTAGATGAAGCTATCTCTCCTGTACGCTTGTTGATAGATTTTATTCCCTGCCCTGAAGTACAGAGTAAGAAAGTGTTCTCCAGTTCAATTAAGCAAGTCAGTCCAACCCAATTGCCTTCATCAGGAGAAATTGACTTCCAGTTAAATTTGGACATTTGGATATGAAAATAACTATTGGTATCGAATCCTGCGATTTCACCAGAGGCAGTCAAAACCGAAGTTATCATGTTTTGAGGGGCAGGTATTTTATCGACTATCACACCTCTATCAATAATGTTATAAAACGCATTCTCCCCAGAGTCATGGTATACATAAGAATGGGAAACAGAGTTACTAGTGATGTATGAATACTCAGAACTGCAGAAGTCGTAGCCAGAAACTGTATTTGTAAATTCCGCACTAATTTCGTTCAACAATTCATCAATACAACTATTATTCTCCCAAAAACTAAATGGCTTTACCTCCCCTGTTTTCAAATCAATGAGAAAGTCTTGATCTTTTGTGCCTACGGCATACCCAAAATCACTGCTGGTGCCAAATGATTTAATGTTCTTTCTAAAGACCTGGCCATTTTGATGGACAAGATTTATAGCTTCATGTGAGTGAGAAATAGAAACAAGCCCTAGCTGAGAAGACGCTATTAATAATTCTCCCGACGGTAATTCTGCAATTTTTACAATGCTTTTTATTCCATCAGAAGTTATCAAAGGTGACATAAAGTCAGGTTTGATAATTCGTCCTTCTTTGATTTCGAATAGGCCTCCTGCTGCGACATATAACCTACCTAATTCTGAAACATAAACATCTGAAATAGAGCTGGATGAACTTGGAATTTTGAACGGATAAAATCGCTTTTCGTTAGTTGACATGTCCCAAGCATAAACTCCTTCTTTTCCACCGATATGAACTATAGAGTCATACGCTGAGACTGCGTCAACTGAAGAGAGAGCGGTCAAGGAATTGTCAACCGCTATCAACTCACTGACCTTCCTGTCAGGATCAACTATCACTAATCCGTCTTTAGACGCTAAGAAGACCAGACCGCTCTTTGATACCGAAAGCGATAAAACTCTTTCTACGTTTCCGACACCAACATTTGATGCCCAACTTTGTAGCTCACCCGTCGCAATGTCTACAACGATAATGCCGCTTATCAAAGAGACAACAACATAGTGTTCCAAGACTCCTATCTTCCATGCATATTTGGGCCACTTGCTTTCGTGATGAAAACTTTCTGCTAGACCAGTACCCACATTAAACTTGTAAACCCCTACTCCAAATTCAACTATCCATAGTGTTTCTTTCCCATCAAAATAAAGATCAGAAACCGTACCGCGGGTGCTGAGAGTCGAACCATAAATCACCCTCTCTGACTGTCCTCCCAAGTACTTAAACACACCATTTTCAGATGCAATATAAATAGCATCACCAACTACTTCGATGTCTCTTATGATACCTGCGGGAATACCTGCGAACTTAGTTTTACCATTTAATGTAACGCCGAGAGCTCTAGCATCATTTGAAATAATGAGACAGAAAAACATCAATATTGCGCCAAACACGAAAAAGTGCTTAATGAATCTCTTTTCTGTCTTCAATCGCAAATCCATATGTCAGTAGCCTTGTTAACCTTTCTGCGCTTTTTAGCTATTTGAAATTAATTGAAAAGGAATTAACTATGAGTATCGAACAAAATATGAACATGCAAGAGCTAAGAGAAGAAGAGTATACTAAAGTATATGCGGGCATCGGGAACCCTTGCTTTGTAGAAGAAGAATTGATGACGATCTTACCCGAAGTACCGACTCCACCTTCAGGGCATAAAATTGATCTCTAAACCAAAAACCACTTCATCCCAGCATTCTCGGCGGCTTGCTGGTCATAAATAAAGTCGCCTACATACAGGCAGTTTTCAGGTTGAAGCTGCCATGTGTTCGCCACCATCAATAAGGCGGTTGGGTCAGGTTTGGCTGGGGCATCTTCGCGGGTTAGCACGTAGTCGATGGGTATGCCGTTATTAGCTACCTTAATGGCGGTGGCTTGGCGGCAGTTGCGGGTAACTATTGCCATGGGTAAATTGTGTGCCTGCACCTTTTCTACCATGGCTTTGCCAATGGGTAACCACTTAGCATTTTGCGCATCGTCAAGTTCGTGCTGCAATATAGCGCGGTGCGCACTCGCTTTGGCTTCGGCGCAACTAAGGGCATCTACAAAGGTAAGTATATCTTCGTTTTGTGGGCAGCCTACGTCGGCGCGCATTTGCGTGAAGTTAAGGCTAGACTCTACCAAGGTGCCGTCTAAATCGAATATTACACCTTTAATGCCGGTTAAGTTCATCTGCTCTACGCTCACGCTTTTCTCGTCCTTTTAATTCACTCTTATTCTTAAAGTTCGGTTAACGCCCACTTAATTGAGAACAGCGCCTAACTTACTCACGAATTTTACCGCCAACATAATGCCACGAAAGCCTTTAACCTTCAGTTACGTTTGCTTAAGGCTTCAATATATTTAGTTAAAAACTACTGATGTGATTTAAGTTTACCCCGCCCACACCTTGCATTAGCATAGCCGCTCTTTTTGGCAGGCTACTTATTTGCCCCAGCGTTTTTGGGCAAAGTTTTAACAGGTAATTTATGGGTGTTTTTGCTGCGCTAGGTACAGCGCTTTGTTGGGCAATTGCTGCGCGTTTATTCCGTGGAACGGGTAACGCATTTTCGCCGCTTACCATGAACTTTTGGAAGGGGCTTATTTCTATTGCCATTTTGGCAGTGGTTTTAGTAGTGGTTCAGCCAACAGGGCTTAGTACTCATGCTATTTTGTGGCTATTGGTTAGCGGGCTTATTGGTATAGGCATTGGCGACACCTGCTTTTTTAAAGCCTTACAAAGCATTGGCGATAGCCAAGCGGTGTTGGTCGCCGAAACCCTTGCGCCTTTATTCACTGCCCTTTTTGCTATGGCGTTTATTGGCGAATGGATTACCTGGCAGCAGTGGGTTGGCGTTGCAGTAGTATTGTTTTCGGTAGATATGGTTATAAAGGTACGCAAACGCAGCACTACACACGTGTTTGCAACCAGTGGCTATATGTATGGTGTGGGCGCAGCGTTATGTCAGGCGGTTGGGGCCGTAGTTAGCCGCGACATTTTAAGTGCCGGTGAAATTGACGCGGCCAGCGCTGCGTTCTTGCGCTTAGTTGGCGGTATGGTCTTTGTGGTGCCATTTATAGCCATAACCAAAACGCGCTACATGCCCGTTATTAACTATGAAAGCGACAGCGGAAAACGGGTATGGCCTGCTTTTGTGTTAGCCACGTTACTTGGCACTACTGCTGCTATTTACCTACAAATGTTTGCGTTTGCTTATGCGAAAGCGGCCGTGGTTCAAACCCTTATTGCTACAAGCGCATTAATGTCGCTAGGGGTTGCATGGGTACTTGGTGAACGGGCGACTAAAGCCACTATTGTATGGTCTGCCGTTGCTTTGGTTGGAGTAGCTATATTGGTTAGTTTTGGTTCGCCTACCCATTAGCAATATAGGGTAAATACCTAACACGTGCTTATATAGCCCAACGTTTTAGAAAATAGTAGACGCATTAAGATACAAAAAATACGTAACTTTTAGGTGCCCCGTGTAGTAGTTCTGGGCTCAAATCGATATTATGAAGAAAAAACAAAAACGTTATTTCTCATGTTTCAAAGGTTATCTTTAACAGTATTCTCTTTTTTGAGCGTTGCGCTAGCTTCTTTTGCCGCGTTGGCAAACGACAATATCGATGCCGTTATCGAAAAGGTACGCACGCCTTCGTATGATTGCCCTAATCAGTCTCTACTTCCAGAACTTGAAGACACACTTGCGCTTGAGTCGCTTACATCACAACAACGTTTTGCCTTAACCGTAGCCAAAGGGCAGTTTTTAATTTGCCGTGGCAAGTACGAAGAAGCTGAAACTATGCTGCTTAAAGCTATTATGCAAAGCAATATTGATCAAAGCTCTTATGCGTTTGCTTCGGCTATTTATCAAATTGGCTTTTCTTATGACGCCAGAGAAAACCCAGCACGCTGTAAGTACTACCAACAAGCCCAAGAACTATCATCGCCCGAGCGCCACAGCGATATCTTTACCAGCTCTTCTTTAGGCCTAATTAATTACTGTTCAGAAACCACTTCACCTGAAATAAGATTAGGTAAGATGTTTGGTGTGCTTAAGCGTTATTCAAACGACGGCAGCCCCGGTGAGTTAGCGCATATTCACAACGCAATTGGTTTACTATATGGCGATTTAGAGCAACATGCCTTAGCAGCAGAGCAATATCTAAAAGCACATGAAATGGGCTTGCTTGTATATGAAGGCAGTAATAAGGTAAGTATTCTTATCAGCGCCATTGTGTCATTGCTAAGCAGCGGTCAAACTGAGCGCGCCTACCAAAGCATTCTAGAACTAGGTGTACTCAATAGCGAAATAGACACACCGCTAACCAACTTCTTGTATCAGTATGCACTGTCTATTTACTATAGAAAAACAGAAAACTACAACCGACTTACCTACACCCTTCCCGATTTAGAAAAAGCGTCTTCGAACATCTCGAGTTCGTTTGGCGAGCTTCTTGTTAACTGGCACAAAGCTGAGATTTGCTTACATGACAACGATCTCACCTGTATTAAGCAGTATATATCAGGTATTGAAGCGTTAAATGATGACGCGATACCGCCGGTCTTTCGTTCAAATTTGGATTACCTTAGCTTCAATGTGTCCATGTATATCGCACTGCAGGACTTAGCTAAGGCGAAAGAGGCACACGAGATCTATTCTAAAGAAGTGACTAAGCGCCGTGAAGTTACTCAAGATTCGGCCTTAATTATTGGTGCTGCTAACTTGTATACCCGCATTTATGATTTGGAATCTGCGATTGAACAAGCGGAACAGCAACGAAAGAACACGCTGTATACCGCTATTATTATTTTCCTTCTGGTAAGTGGTATTACTGGCTACGTACTTCGTAGAAAACACCTTGCGCGCAAAGCCATCGATCCCGTTACTCTGCTGCTTAATGCGAATTCGGCGATAGCCCGCATTAACAAGCTTGATGCGCCGAAAAAAGGCCGAGCCATTGCCATTGCTATCTTCGACATTAGCAACCTGCGTGAAATAACGCGGAAAATGGGGTCAACAAAAGGTGATTTAGTATTACGACAAATTGCACAAACTCTTCAAAATGTTACCCGCGGTAACGATATTTTAGGGCGATTTGGTACCGAGCAATTTATTTTATGTCTGCACAATATTGAAGAACGAAGTGCGCGACAGTTTTTCGATCGCGTACAGAACGCGTTAGACAATACCTTTGAAAACGATGCCACTTCCGACCATATTGTGGTTGAGTCGCAGATGAGCGTATTTATCGCTAACGAGAAAATTACGGGACTAAACGACATACTCGATGATATTGCCATGTCGATTGATATGGGTAACCGCTCAGGCAACAATTAATATCTACACTACCAAAAAACGCGCGGCCCGTTGTTACGGTACCGCGCGTTTTTGTTTTAACCGAAGCGTGTTTACTGGTTCAGATATGTCTGAAAGCGGGTATACACGCCATTGGTCCACCCGAAACCTAGCTGTACGTCGTATTCACCGCCACCTGCTTTTATTTCCGGTTCGCACACATTGTACTTTTCAAGTAGCACACCGCTTAATGCAAAGTGACGCTCAATGGTTTTACAAAAGCGCAGCATGATGGTTCGAGCCTGCATTTCAAACCCATAGTTGCGCAGCCCTTCAACGGCAAACAGTTGAAGCGGTGCCCAGCCATTTGGCGCATCCCATTGTTGCGACGTAGCGTTTGAAGTGGTTACCACGCCACCTTCTTTTAACAAGGAGTTCATTACCGCAGCGCGCACTCCCTCTGCCTGTTGTTCATTTGCAATACCAACGAACAACGGCACACACATAGCCGCTGACACTACATCGGTTTGAGTTTGTGTGGGGAAGTGATAGTCAAAATAGCCCGCCTTTTCAGCATTAAACAAATAGGTGTTTATTGCGTTAATTCGTGCTGTAGATGCCGCACTGTAGCGCGCTTGCTCGGCACCTTTAGTCACGCTTGCCAGAGTCTGTTCAAGCGTTACTAAAAGCGCATTTAAATCTACGGGAATAATTTCAGTTGTACGAATACTTGCTAGTGAATTGGGATTAGCTAGCCAGCGCGAACTAAAGTCCCAACCCGATTCGCAAGCCGCGCGAACATGCTGGTAAAACTGACTTTTGTCAGCGCCTATGTGCTCTGCTGTTTCTATGTCTTCTCGATAAGACTCAGGGCGAGGCGTAGGCTCGGTGTCGAAGTAACGATTAAGTGTAGCACCACACGGCATGGTAACCGTGCGCAGTTGTGCTGCGCCCTTCTGTGACGCGTTCTCGCCCGCTTCATTCATCCAAAACTGGTATTCTTTCTTCAAGCCCCAGATAACGTATTCTTTTTGCTGGTCGCTTAGTGCGTCTTTAAGCAAATTATAAAACAACGCCAAAATAGGAGGCTGACTGCGAGAGTAATAATAGGCGCGGTTGCCATTAGGAATGCAGCCTACTTCATTTAAAATATCTACAAAGTTCACCAACATGTTAATTGCCATGTCGGTGCGCCCCGCGTCAATTAGACCTAACGCGGTAAAATATGTATCCCAGTAATAGATTTCGCGAAAGCGTCCACCCGGCACTATGTATGGGCGGGTAAGCGCTATTAAGCTGTCTTTCTGCTCAGTGTCGGGGGTACGCGTTAGCACCTGCCACATATGCTCAATATAATCGGCTACATTTTCAAACTTGGTTTGCGATGTTGCGCTAATCATTTCTGGAATATCGAAATGGGTATTAACAAACGTAGCTAAGTCTACTGCTTCGCCGCTTTTCTCAGCATCTAAACACGCTTGTTCATAAGCCGCTAAAACGGTGTTGAGATCGGTTTTAACAATAGCGTCAGCGAAGGTTTTGCTGTCTGGGAATAGCTGTGCCATTTGCACATGTTTAAACAGGTCGCTGGCAAAAAACGACAAGCTGTCGCGCCAGTTGTGTGAAGAAGAACTCATAGTTACTGCGCACCTTTAGGCGATAGAGAAGAAGACGCTCGTTTAAAGAAGAATAGGGTTACCACTAATGCACCGATTGGAATAAGCGATAGATAAAATGCTTGTTGGCCCCCTACTGCGTCGAAAATAAATCCAGTCACGATAGAACCTGTGGTTCCCCCAAGAGCCGAAAATACAACAATTAGCCCTGTCATAGGTGCATGTTGATGTTGAGGGAGCGCGCTTAGCATTACCGAGTTTAATACAGGGTAAATAGGCGCCATCATCAATCCAATTAATGGAATAAGGAACGCAGCTATTGGTGCGTCAGCCCAGCTGGCTATTGTGCTGTCTGCCACGTTTTCGGCAAGCGGTAAGCTTAGTAGCATTACCGTAGCCATACCCGCCAAACAGATATTTAAGAAGGGATACCAGTTCATTCGCGTAAGTACTGCGCCCGCAGTTAAGCGCCCAACGGCCAGCGCTATCGCAAAGATACTGGTTATTTGAATGCTGACTTGAGTAGGTAAGCCCAGCACCTCTTTGTTAAAAGTTGGCAGCCACGAACCTATGCCCTGCTCAATTAACACGTATAAGAAAATAGAAAAGATAAACACCAGCACTAAAGGCTTATACGCCAGTTTCAGCATGCTTAAGAACTCGCTTGCAAGGCCTTCTGATTGCGCTTTTTCCACAGGCTTTATAGGCGCCAATGCCACAACGATTAACGTAAAACCAACCAGCGCAGCTAGTAAGTAGTAAACGTTCAGCCAAGATAAAGAAGCATCGCTATTGGGGTCGATAAACCCAGCGAACACCCAGTATCCAGACAACACGCCCAACATAAAAATACCTTCAATGGTGTTCATTAACGATGAGTGCGCTTTAGTGGTAGACGACAGCTGCCCAATAATGGCGTACACCGACACTTTCACTAGCGCAAATGCAGTACCTATGCAGGCAAACAACACTTTAATGAACCAGAAACTTGCGATAGAAGGCGTCAGCGCACAGGCAATGGCCACTAATGCTAACCCAAGTAACATTGAAAGCTTGTAGCCAACTCTTGGAATGAAGCTGGCCACTAGGAACGAGACAACAGCAATAGAAAGATCTTTAAAGCCTTCTAATGTGCTTGCCTCTGGCTTACTAATGTCGAAGCTATTGATCGATTGCAGAATAACAGTACCCACACTGTTAAGTAGTATGGCAAATACGTAGTAGCTAATGGCAATGGCTGCAATGACCATGAATCGGGACATGTGTAAACACTCTGTTAACTGAATTATGCAGGAGTGTAGTCGTAAGAAAATAAAAATGCAAACGTTTGCAAAACACTATTATTTTTTCGTTAGAGCTTAATATCGACACCCTGTTACCGTTAAATAATAGCGTTTATGCGTTAAAAAGCTGATAAAAAAGCGAAATATTAGTCGCTGTGCTGCGTAGAGCGACGGGCAATTAAGGTTGTTTCCACTACCTGGCTTTCTGTAGGTTTGTTTTCAAACTGGTTTAATAGCTGCGTAACCATCTCTATTGCGGCTTGCTGAGTATTCTGACGCACCGTTGTTAACGACGGGTGCATAAGTTCAGCTAAAGAAATATCGTCGTAACCCACAATGCCTACGTCGCTTGGAATACCTACATAGCGCTCTTTTAACGCTTTTAACGCGCCTAATGCCACCATATCACTTACACAAACGATCCCGTCGAAATCTAACCCATTCGCCTTTATACGCTCGTTAATGTATTGGTATGCTGCTTTCGACGTAATATCGATGGCGCAGGTGCACTGCGTGTCTATTGGCACATTCGCATCGCGGTGGGCTTGCGAATATCCTTTGTGACGTTCCTGCATTTCCGCGTGTTCAGAGTCTCCAAGAAACAAAATGCGTTTGGCGCCGTGGCTCAGCAAATGCTGGGTTGCCGTATAGCCACCCAGATAGTTGTCGCCGCCGATAATGGGATATGGCGCGTCTGTTTTTGCATCGCCCCACACTACAATGGGAATGCCCGACTGTGCTGCTCGGTCGATTTTGGCCGTAGATTTGCCTTGCCCAATGACAATAATACCGTCGGCACGCTGGCTGCGAATAAAGTAGTTCGCCCAATCGTCAGATGCCATAAATGAGTTAGACAGCAGTAGCTCGTAGCCTTTGGCATTTAGCGCCTGATTTAGCTCTCCCACCAGCTTAAGCAGGAATGGGTCTGTGGTGCTTTGTTCGGTGTTGTCAATTAGATTTAAAATCACCGCTATCACGTGAGTTTTCTGCGTTCTTAAGCGGCTAGCGGCCGCGTTAATACTAAAATTATGCTCTTTAGCTAGTGCCTGAATTCTGCTTCGGGTTTCCTGCTTAATAAGCGGGTTGTCTTTCAGTGCCCGTGATGCTGTCGATGTTGATACACCAGCAATATCAGCCAGCTTCGCTAAGGTGAGTTTTGTTTCAGAAACCAATGTGACCATTCTCTAATAATTTTCGGTATACCGGGTTACCCGTGATAGCACTACAAAATAAAAGCCTAAAACCGCTACCTAAACCGGATAAATCGTCGACTCTACAGCCGAATTCACAATATAGCGCGAATCGTCTTGGCGTAAAACCATGTTAACAACAATAAACAAAAAATTTGCAAACGATTGCATTTTATTCTTGCAATCGTTTGCAAACAGATCTATTTTGTTTCGCAATCGTGATGCGTATAACAATTTTTAAACCTGTTTAACGCATTCAGTTAACAACGCAATAGAACATTTTCGGGAGCACACACCATGAAAACGTTGTTTACAAAAGGAATGCTGGCGAGTGCAGTAGCGGTAGCACTAACGCAGCCTGCCATGGCACAAGAAGACGTAAAACAACAAGCGAAAGACAACGCAGAGATCATTGTTGTCAGCGGTACGCCAGGCGGCGCAGGGATTAGAAAGATTGACGCAAGCTTCGCGGTAACCAACATCGACGCTAGCGACATTGAAAAATTGGCACCTAAGTCTACGGCTGATTTGTTTAAGGCTATTCCAGGTGTTTGGGTTGAAAGCTCAGGCGGTGAGTCAGGCGCGAACGTATTTGTGCGTGGTTTTCCAGGTGGTGGCGATGCGCCGTTCTTAACGATTGCGCTTGAGAACTCTCCTATCTACCCTGCACCTACGCTATCTTTCCTTGAGAACTCTCAGCTGTTTCGCATAGACGATACCATTGAAATGGTTGAAGGTTTACGCGGTGGTCCAAACCCAGTAGTAAGCAACGGTCAACCAGGCCTTACAACAAACTTCCGCCTCAAAAGTGGTGGCGAGTCGACAGAAGCGTCAGCGAAGTACACTATCTCTGACTACGGCCTAAACCGCATTGACGTGGTTGCAAGCGGCGCACTAGATGACGACTTGTACTACATGGTAGGTGGCTACATTAAGAGCTCAGAAGGTATTCGTGATGCCGGCTTTAACTCTGAGCAGGGTAACCAGTTCACCGTAAACATCACTAAAGTTTTCGAAAAAGGCGAGCTTAACCTTTATACCCGTCAAACTGACGATCGCGGTACTTGGTACTTACCTACACCTTTAAACGTTGAAGGCATCGACGCAAACTATACGCAAATTGGTCCATTGAATCGCCAAGGCACCATTACGTATGGCCCTAACGATACCACTGAGTCATTCGACTTTGGCGAAGGTCGTGGATGGGACGGACACGTAAGTGGCGGTAGCATTAAGCTTGACTTAGGCAACGACTGGCAGCTAGTTGACCGCTTTAACCTTACCAAAGGTGAAGCCAATACTTTTGGTCTTGTACCGAATGGTTCTGCAACTACCGTTGCAAATGTTGCCGACAATGGCGAATCAGCCACTGGTGCAGTAACTGGCACAGTGTATGACGGTGATACGCCTATTCAGCAAATCGGTCGTTGGGTAGTACTTAAAGATATTGAAGCTTTCACTAACGACCTTGCTGTGTCGAAAAGCTGGGAAGACTTCGATACATCATTTGGTATTTACAGTGCATCAACCAAAGCTAATGACTGGTGGAGCATTGGTAACACGGCTTACCACGTGTTGCAGCCAGGCGGCGAATTGTTAGACGGGATCGAATGTAACACTGACGCACAAGGCTGCGATTGGAACTACGACATCAGCTCTGTAGGTGATGCAAGCACGTTCGCACTTTATGCAACGGGTACGTGGTACGCAACCACAGACCTGAGCATCGACTTAGGGCTACGCCGTGAAAATCACGAAGTGAACTATTCGGTAGATGAAGATCTTGACGGCAAGATAACTAAAGCGCTTGAGTACGACGAAACTAAAACGTCGTGGACAGTGGGCGCAAACTACGCGCTTAATGACACCAGCGGTGTATTCGTTCGTATGAACCGAGGCTATAAAATGCCTTACTTCGACGACTTCAGAGACAACTGGGGTGCCTTCACTGGCGGTAACGACTTGATTCAAGAAGTTACTCAAGGCGAGCTTGGTTATAAGTTCATGAATGACAGCATCCAGTTCTTTGCAACTGCATTCGCAAACGAAGTAAAAGGCGATACGTTTGTACGCCGTCCGGGCGCACCGGCTGAAATTCTTACCAACGAAGCTTACGGTATAGAACTTGACGGTCGCTATAGCCACGATTCAGGCTTCTCGTTGAGCGTGAACGGAACTATTCAGGAAACTGAAATTACTGCCAGCGCCAATAACGAAGGCAATGAATCTCAGCGTCAGCCTGGTTGGCAAGTACGTGTAACACCAAGCTACGGCTTCGATATCGGCGATATGTATGCCACGGTATACGGTACATTATCAGCGGTTGATGATCGCTTTGGTAACAACGAAAACACAGTTGTACTAGAGGGATACGAGAAGATTGATGTAGGTCTAACTCTAGAGCCAACTGAATCACTTCGTCTTCAGTTCTCTGTTGATAACCTGACCGACGAACAAGGTATTACCGAGGGTGACCCGCGTAATCCAGATTCACCAAACGGCCGCTACATTATGCCTCGTAGCATGAAGCTTAGCGTTTCTTACTTGTTCTTCTAAGAACAAAAAGCGCAACACCTAAAAATAAAGCCGGCCTTAGTGCCGGCTTTTTGTTGTTCGTTTCTCTCAATATATTTCGTTCAAGGTTTATGAGGCTATTGCTGCCTTTTCTTGCACCCCTTTCTTGTTAGATTCTTCTTATATCCTGTCAGCGTTAATTCATCGACATTGGTCGTAATGTGCTTTAGCAAAACCAATTCTGTTTTACAGTGGTATAAGCAACGAACAAGCTAAAAACGAAACGTACCGTTTACTATCATCAACTATAGGAAGGTGAATCGTGACGCCAAAGGTTATTTTCTTCGATATTAATGAAACACTACTAGACATGCAGGCCATAAAAACAGGCTTAGCGTCGGTGCTAAACGGCGATGAAACACTGGTAGACTTATGGTTTGCTAACTTATTGCATCACAGTTTAGTGGATGTTGCGTCTGGACAGTTTCACGATTTCATTGATATTGGAGCCGCAGCGCTTACCATGGTAGCTCACAGTAAGGATATATTTGTTGATGAGGCTACCGCAAAAGATATCATCAAACAGCATATTACCCGATTGCCAGCGCACGACGATGTTGTTCCTACATTAAAGGCACTTCAAAGTGCTGGTGTAACCTTGGTCGCGCTTTCAAACTCATCTAAAGCCGGACTAGACGCACAGCTTGAGTTTGCCAATATTAAGCCCTATTTTTCCCATGTATTAAGTGTGGAAAGTGTACGTACCTATAAACCACATGCTGCGGTTTATCACTGGGCCTGTCAACAGGCTAACGTAAAGAACGAAGATGCCATGATGGTGGCGGCTCATGGTTGGGATGTAAGTGGTGCCAAGGCGACAGGTATGCAAACCGCATTCGTAGAACGCTCGGGGAAAATGATGTACCCGTTAGGTCTTGCTCCCGATCACAGCATTGCTTCGCTTACTGCGCTTATCGAAATGATAAGTTCGTAACGTGTTCTGTGTGAGAGCACAACGACCTCACTGTGCCTGACCGCTATAAATCTAGCGTAGTTGCAAAATAGTTAGGCGCAAACAAAAAAGTCTTACCGAAGTAAGACTTTTTTCAAATCGAAATACAAAACAATTAAACTTTTGCTAGCTCGGGCTGGTTTGGCTTAAAACCTTGTGTGCTGCAAGAATTGCGTTTCGTTTCTAGTGCGCTTAATTGACGCTTAAGCCATGACTTCTGAATACCTGACTTAGCTGCGTCCATTTCAGTGCTTACGCGAGTGATTTCTTTTCCGACGTTCACGCATGCTTTCTTATTCGGTTCAAAGCCGCCATTAGCCAAAACAGAAGAAGAAAACATTAAAGCTGATACTGCTATAAGCGTTTGCTGTTTCATAAGAGTCCCCAACTACTCGTTATAATCCCGGGTTAGTGTCATACCGTAAGAATGAGCATATATTTGCTCTCAAATCTGTAAGGAATATAGCAGGCCTTTTATTCTAGTTAGGTACTACAAAACATACGCAGTAATAAAACTTTGCCTACCTTGTTCTTGCTAACGCACATAAGCCATTGTCTTTTATATTATTATGTCGACAATGATTTACCTTACCATTCCACTTACGTATCGATTTTTATATTTTTACGCACTAAATAGTGAGCCTATCCATAGTATCGGCTACAGCAACAGCATTCTGCAGCAGCATTACTCACTATTAAGCGTTGCTATTAAAACACCTTAGCTTTTCTGGAACAAGAAAAGTTATAACAATCCTTTTACAGGTTTTAGGACAGAAATTGCATTCTGTAAGTATTTACTCACTATACTTACAAGCGACTACCTGCCGAGAGCTTTTCTACGGTTTGCATAACACTTCTGCCCATATCATCTAGGCTTATTACGCGCTTAGCGGCGCCCTTTTCTATGGCTACTTTGGGCATACCAAAAACTATACAACTAGCTTCGTCCTGACAAAATGTTTCGCAGCCCGCGTTAAACATTTCGTGAAGGCCGCTTGCGCCGTCGCTACCCATGCCGGTAAGTAAAACGCCTAACGCATTGCTACCAGCACTTTTACAGATAGAATTAAATAACACATCCACCGAGGGCTTGTGACCCGATACGCGCGCGCCATCGGTCAATCTAATCCGGTAATCAGCCCCGCTTCTTTCAATTTCCATGTGTTTATCGCCAGGTGCAAGGTAGGCTTGGCCTGGTAGTAAACGTTCTCCGCCTTTCGCTTCTTTGACCTGCATTTGGCACACGGCATCTAGTCGTTTAGCGTAAGTCGAAGTAAACCCTGCTGGCATGTGTTGTGTGATCACGGTGGCAGGAGCGTTCGCCGGAAAGGTGCGTAACACCTCTTTTATGGCTTCTGTCCCACCGGTCGAGGCACCAATTGCAATGATTTTCTCAGTGCCCGAATAATTGACTTTGCTCACAGTGGACACTTTCGAAGGCGCTGATTTTTTTACTTTAGAGCGCGCAGCCGTACGTATTTTCTCAACAATTAACTGGTGATAGTCTGCCATGCCTTGCGCCACACCTATTTTGGGCTTTGCAACAAAGTCGATAGCTCCTAACTCCAAGGACCTCAGCGTAGCATCAGCGCCTTTTTCGGTTAGCGTAGAAATCATGACTACGGGCGTCGGCCTCGCATTCATCAGCACTTCTAGAAAGCGTAATCCGTCCACTTTAGGCATTTCTATATCAAGCGTAATAACATCTGGCGTCTTTTCTAGAACCAGCTTTTTTGCCACGAAAGCATCGGGAGCAGCACCCACTAATGCCATGTCTGGCTCACTTTTTATAATTTCACTTAGAATTTGCCGGATCAGTGCCGAGTCATCTACCACCAAAACTTTTATCGTCATTGTTAGTCCTCGAAGATATCTACGCTACCGGTAGGTGCACGTCTTGACAGCTCCCACCGATGCTGACTTTCTCTTTCAATAATAGTGGCGTTATTAAGCTCGTGAATTCGCTTCATAAAGACATTGCCGTTGCTTGGAAAAAAGTAAACCTTGCGCGCGTAAACATCACATAAGTCACTGGCCAATATCGGTATGCCTTCCGTGCTTAAAAAGTCTGTTACGAACTCTGCGTTGAACTTCCCAACATCGTGCTGCACGAAGGACGGCACCACTTTTCCACCACCAAACACTTTTGCTTTTATTCGGGCTTTATTGGCTCCGGCTTTCACTAAATCGTTGATAAGAATTTCCATGGCATGCACGCCGTATTTGGCAGCCATACCTTGGGTCTGGTCGAATTCGCTGGCAGTTTTGTTTACTGTAGGCAACATAAAGTGATTCATGCCGCCTATGCCCGTTTCAGGGTCGTATAAGCATGCCGCCACACACGAGCCCAATACCGTTACCAGCATTTTATCTTGTGTTGTTACGAAGTATTGTCCAGGTAATAGCTTTACTGCGTCGATGGAAAAACGTTTGTCGTAATAGCTAATAGGTACTTCGAAATTACAAGATTCCACACGTGCTCCTAATGAACCGGGCGATATATAGTTTTACCTACCGGTCTCACAAGATTAGTACACATATTGAAGTTTTCAGAATGCCCTGCCATATAAAGTCCTGCAGGCTTTAACATACCCACCATTTTTTGTAACACTTTTAATTGCGTGGGCTTATCGAAGTAAATCATTACATTTCGACAAAAAATGATATCGAGTGGACCTTTTACATCCCACTTTGCATCGGTAAGATTGAGTTTTTTGAACTGCACCATATGTCTTAGCTCATCCACTACTTTCACTTTTCCCTCGTTTACACCTTTACCTTTATGGAAAAATTGCTTTTGTCTTTGGACGGGTATTTTCGCGATAGATGCTAAAGGATAAATACCCGCTTTGGCTTTTTGCAGTACCTTACTGTCTATGTCTGATGCAATGATTTTCACTGGCGTTTTGAAGCTTCCAAACACCTCTGCGACGACCATGGCTATAGAGTAAGGCTCTTCTCCGGTTGAGCTGGCAGCACACCAGATAGTGGTTGCTTCTGGATGTTGTTTTAAGTGCTCGGCCAGTGCAGTGAAGTGGTGTGGCTCGCGAAAAAACGACGTAAGATTGGTCGTCAATGCATTGATAAACTGCTCTAGCTCAGGTTCAGACTTATCAACTACGCCTAGATAATCGTTAAAGCTTGTGAGCTGAAGGGCTCTGATACGCCGAGCCAATCTGCTGTATACCATCGCTTCTTTAGCGTCTGACAACTTTATACCTGCTTTTTTGAAAAGCATGTTTTGCACTTTGTGGAAGTCCGCCTTTTCAAAGGCGAACTCCCGGGTACTATCGCGCGATGAAAGAACCGTTGTCATTAGAACGACTCCCACTCGGCTTCATCAGGCAATGCGGGCTTCAGTGCGTGCGCTTGAGGCGCGTTGTTAGTCACTGAGGCTACGCGCGGCTGCTTGAAGTCGGTGTGAGAGAGCGCAGCTATGTGCTTTTGCTCCATTGACAAGCCTTTCCCAACCTCAAATACCGATACCCGTTCACTAAGTTGCAACGACTGCTGCTTCAAGCTGTCCGCGGCGGCGGCTGCCTCTTCTACCAGTGCTGCATTTTGTTGGGTCATTTCATCCATTTGAATGACCGCTTTACTCACCTCTTCAATGCCCGCAGCTTGTTCGGCAGACGCAGCGGCAATTTCAGACATAATGTCGTTTACGCGCTTAATTGAAGTTACGACTTCAGCCATGGTGTCGCCCGACTTCACAACCAGCTCGTTGCCGCTGGCTATTTTAGTTACAGAGTCGGAAATCAGTTCTTTGATGTCTTTAGCAGCTTCGGCTGAGCGCTGAGCCAAGTTTCTTACCTCTGAAGCAACTACCGCAAAGCCTCGACCCTGTTCGCCCGCGCGAGCAGCTTCAACGGCGGCGTTTAGTGCAAGAATATTGGTTTGAAAAGCAATGCCGTCTATGACGCCAATAATGTCAGAGATCTCTTGTGCCGAGTCGTTGATTTGTGTCATGGTTTTCACCACTTCACCTATAACCTGCCCCCCTTCTGAAGCAATTTGACTCGCCTGTGCGGCTAAGCCATTCGCTTGCTCGGCATTCTCTGCGTTGAGTTTTACGGTTCCCGTTAGCTCTTCCATACTCGATGCAGTTTCTTCCAGGCTGGATGCCTGCTGCTCGGTGCGGCTTGATAAGTCGGCATTGCCCGTTGCAATCTCACCCGACGCCACATTTATGGTTTCTACTGCTTCGTTAATACTTGTGATGGTACCGCGCATTTCGTTGATGAACTGATTAATGGCCTCGCCCAACACAGCAAAGTCACCGTCTAAAGCATGTTCAATGTTGACCGTTAAGTCGCCCTCTGTCAGCTTGGTCATTACGTGTTTAATTTCATCAACAGCTTGGGTTCTACCCGTAATATCGGTAGCAAACTTAACTACACGGAAAGGCTTACCGTTGTGGTCTAAGATGGGATTGTACGTGGCCTGAATAAATATCTCTTTGCCGTTTTTACCCAATCGACGATATTCACCTGAAGAAAAAGTACCGCTGCGTAGCGCATCCCAAAACGCCGCGTATTCTGGGCTTGCTCGGTATGCTGGGTCGACAAACATACTGTGGTGCTTGCCTTTAATCTCTTCTAAGGTGTAGCCAACCGTATTTAAAAAGTTTTCATTGGCGTGCTGAATAATGCCGTCCATATTGAATTCTATGACCGCTTGAGACTTACCAATGGCCGCTAATTGGCCTTCAAAATACGCATTTTTTACCTTCTGCTCGGTAATGTTGCTGGCATACTTCACAACTTTAACCACATTTCCACTTATATCTAATATGGGGTTGTACGTTGCTTGAATCCATACATCAGAACCATCTTTGGCAACACGATGAAATTCACCCGAGTAAAATTGCCCTTCGGCTAACTTTTTCCAAAACGTACGATATTCTTCAGATTCACGCTCTTGCTTGGTGACGAAGATGCGGTGATGTTTTCCCTGAATCTCATCTAGTGCATACCCAACCGTAGCCAAAAAATTATCGTTTGCGGTCACAATATTGCCGTTGGGGTCGAACTCGATGACGGCTTGCGATTTACTTATCGCATCTATCTGCCCAGTATTAAACGCATTTTGCAGCTTTTGTTCAGTCACATCAGAGGCATATTTCACCACTTTTATTGGCTGGCCGAACTCGTCAAAAATAGGGTTATAGGACGCTTGGATCCAAAGCTCACTGCCATCTTTTTTTACCCGTTTGAATTCGCCTGACTTAAACTCACCTTTCTTTAAGTCACGCCAGAAAGCCGAATACTCAGGGCTCATTTTGTAGTTGGGTTCAACGAACATACTATGATGCTGACCTTTGATTTCGTTCAGCTCATATCCCGTTGTTATGCAGAAGTTTGCGTTGGCGTTTTGAATAACGCCTTCAAGGTCGAACTCAATCACAGCAAGGGACTTGTCGATGGCATTAATTTGGCCTTCGTAGTCGGCATTTTTGCGTTTTTGCTCCGTTACATCGGTAGCAAATTTTACTACCCGAACAATATTCCCGAGCTTGTCATAGATAGGATTGTAAGAGGCTTGAATCCATACTTTGTCGCCGTTTTTCGCTACGCGGCAATATTCACCGCTGCTGTGCTCACCGTTTCTCAGCGACTCCCAGAATGATTTATATTCTTCAGACACGCCGTAGTCTGGTAATACAAAAAGGCGATGATGCTTACCAACAATGTCTTCTTTCGAATAGCCTGTAACTTTCAAAAAGTTCTCATTGGCGTCTTCTACTATTCCTTCCGGCGTAAAGGAAATAACGGCTTGGCAACGATCTAACCCTGCCAATAAACCGGTTTTATATTGCAGCTCCTGATCATTAAGCCATTCCACCATGGTGCCGAGCTTGTCGCCTTCAACACTTTTAATCGTAGACAACTTAAGGGTAAAGAGTAAGTCGCCCACAGGCAGTAAAAAGGTATCGCTGCTATCACAGCTTTTGTAACGCAAATTCAGGTCGCTATTATTGGCGAAAAACGCGGCCATAGTTGAGCCCGTCAGGCCTTGAAAATTAACGCCTGGTAAAGCACGCTCGAACTGCGTTTGATGCTCGTTGGCTAAAGCATAAAATGCTTTATTGGCGAAAGTGATCGTTCCCTCGGCATCGACCAACATCAAACATGCGGTACTTTCGCTTAGCGCTTGCTCTTGAAAGCGTGAAAGACTTTGTGCCGCTACTAACTCTTCATTATGAAATATATTAAATACGCCCATTATTCCATCCACCTGATTTGCGACGCTCTGTTCTAAAAACGTCAAACTAAATGCCGTGTAATAAAAAGGCGAATTCCTTTTCAAGAATTCGCCTTCGCTTTTTTAGAACGACTCCCAATCGTCACTGCTTGGTACTTTTGGAGCCAGTTTCTTTTGCGTTTTAATTGCTGTAACCGGTGCAACGTGTTTATTCTTGTTTACTGAAGTAGCTTTTATTGGTTTTTCTTCACTGACCGTCGCTTTATCACCAATGTTAAATGCTGATACGCGTTCAGATAAACTTCCCGCTTGCTGCTGCAAACTTTCTGCGGCAGCCGCAGCCTCTTCCACCAGCGCTGCATTTTGTTGCGTCATTTCATCCATTTGCACAACGGCTTTACTTACCTCTTCAATTCCAGAAGCTTGCTCAGAACTCGCCGCTGCAATCTCCGACATAATGTCGTTAACTCGCTTAATGGAAGTCACCACTTCTTCCATGGTGTCGCCTGACTGATTGACGAGTTTGTTACCGCCATCAATCTTGCTTACCGAGTCTGATATAAGCTCTTTGATTTCTTTTGCTGCTTCGGCAGATCGCTGTGCCAGGCTTCGTACCTCAGACGCAACCACCGCAAAGCCACGGCCCTGCTCACCTGCTCGCGCAGCTTCTACGGCAGCGTTTAATGCCAGAATATTAGTTTGGAATGCGATACCGTCGATTACGCCGATAATGTCTGAAATTTCCTGCGCAGACTCGTTGATAGACGACATGGTGTCCACAACCTGACGGATTAGCTCACCGCCCCGCGACGCGATTTCACAGCTCTGAGACGCTAAGCTATTGGCTTGTTCCGCATTTTCAGCGTTGAGCTTGACGGTACCGGTAAGCTCTTCCATGCTCGACGCCGTTTCTTCAAGACTAGACGCCTGCTGTTCGGTACGACTTGATAGGTCTGAATTCCCCGTGGCAATTTCAGACGAGGCCGTATTGATTGTCTCTACTGCTTGGTAAATTGAACCGATAGTGCCAGACATTTCACTAACGAATTGATTGATAGCATCGCCTAGTACTTGGAACTCTCCCTCGAACTGTTCATCAAGCTCCGCCGTTAAATCACCGCCAGATAAGCGGGTCATCACATCACTGATAGAACCGATAATGCGACGCATATCGTCGATAAAGCGGTTTATTGACGTGCCAAGCTCTTTGAATTCACCCTCGAACTCATGCTCAATGCGGCAATCTAAATTACCCTGAACCAATTCATTCATGGCGGTTTTGATATCGCTAATGGCCTGTTTTCTACCAGTAATATCAATGGCATATTTCACCACACGGTGAGGTCTACCGTTTTGATCCAAAATAGGGTTATAAGACGCTTGGATCCAAACTTCTTTCCCACCTTTGCCCACGCGCTTAAATTCGTCAGTGAACTGCACGCCTTGGCGCAACTGTTCCCAAAACTGACTGTACTCAACACTGCGCTTATACTCATCTTCCACAAACATACTGTGATGCTTGCCTTTTATTTCATCTAGGCTGTAGCCAACCGTGTTTGTGAAATTCTCGTTGGCGTTTAAAATTTTGCCCTCTAGGTCAAATTCAATAACGGCCTGCGCTTTGTTTATTGCGTCTATTTGTCCTTCGAAATAGGCATTGCGTAACTTAGATGCAGTGATGTCGGTGGCGAATTTCACAACGCGAATAACTTTACCTTCGCCATCGAAAACCGGGTTGTAGGTGGCTTGGATCCAAATCTCTTTCCCCATTTTGTCGAATCGACAAAACTCGCCGTTTTGTGACTTGCCCTCTTTGAGGTCGCGCCAAAATTGGGCGTACTCTTCTGAGCGAATGTATTGTGCGTCACAAAACATTTTGTGATGGTTGCCAACAATTTCATTGAGGCTGTAGCCAAGCGCATTAAGAAAATTGTCGTTCGCATTTTGGATAACACCATCGGCGTTAAATTCGATAACAGCCTGGGCATTATTCAATACGTTTAGCATCGTGCTTTTAATGAGTAATTCTGACTGATCAACCCATTCAACCATGGTGCCTATATTGTTATTCTCTTGGTCGAAAAACGGCGTAAGGGTGAGTTTGAAGTTTAAGTCGCCAATGCTAATCGTAGAGGTCATTGTTGATTTCAATTCAGCAAGGATATTGCGCTGATGCGAAGGATTACGATGAAACTGGTCGATGTTTTGACCTTCCAAGTTGTCAGCAGAAAAACTGGGGAGTACAGCCTGAAGTTTCTTCTCGTTTTCTTTAAGCAGCAACTTTACAGACTGATTAGCATAGATAATATTTCTGTCAGCATCGGCCATCATGATGCAACAGGTTGTAGCATCAAGTGCCTGTTTGTTTCTTAATGCTTGGTTAACGTCCGTTGCTTTTGTGAAGTCTTCTAACCACGTCATAATTCCCATTTTCTCAGCCCTCTACCACTTGTGCTTTTGTTTCAACTAAACCCAATTCGTTACTTGTAATTAAGCTTTCAATATTGACTAAAATAACCATGTGCTCATCGACATCGGCCAGTCCGTGAAGGTACTTGCTATCGAACGCCACACCGAACTCTGGTGGCGGCAGCATGTCCTCTTCGGAAAGGCGAATGACGTCAGACACGCCATCTACCACAATGCCAACGATCCGCTCGTGAACGTTAAGCATAATGACGATAGTAAAATCGTTATAAGTGGCTTCACCTACGTTGAACTTAATGCGTAAGTCGACGATAGGTACAATGTCGCCACGAAGGTTTATCACGCCTTTAATGAAGTTTGGCGCATTGGCAATTTTGGTAACCTGTTCGTAACCACGAATTTCCTTCACGGTTGTGATATCAAGGGCATAGTGCTCCTCACCCAAGACAAAACTTAAGAATTCGTTCTCTTTCGATGCGCTAACGGCTTGTTGTAAGGCTGCTTCGCTCATAGTGAAACCTCTTCATTTGGAACATTTGTACAGTTAGTAGCCACCGAGTCTGCATCCAAAATCATGGCTACCTTGCCATCCCCCATAATGGTTGCACCTGCGATCCCTGCTACTTTTTTGTAATGTTGCTCAAGGCTCTTAATTACGACTTGTTGTTGACCCACAAGCGAATCCACCAGCACGCCATAGCGCTTCTTACTGCTTTCTAGTAGCACGACGATGCCTTTAGTTGGCTCAGTGATGCCGTCGTCTACCTGCATAAGTTGAGTAAGTGACACCAGCGGCCAGTACTGGTCTCTAATCCACAGTACTTTGTCATTGCCAAGGGTTTTCACTTGAGATGATGTGGGTTGAAATGATTCGATAACATTAAGTAGTGGGATAACGAATATTTGATCGCCAACCGATACACACATGCCATCTACGATAGCGAGCGTGAGTGGTAAGTGGATATAAAACGCAGAGCCCTCACCCTGCGATGATTCAATTTCAATGCGCCCGCCAATAGACTCGATGTTTCTGCGAACCACATCCATGCCTACACCTCTGCCCGACACATCGGTAACTTCTGCAGCCGTTGAAAAACCCGCTTGAAATATAAGCTGCCAAATTTCACTGTCGGGCATATCTGGCGTAACCGTAAGGCCGTTTTGTGTGGCTTTCTCTACAATGCGTGCTTTGTTTAAACCGGCTCCATCGTCGATAATACCAATGATGATACTGCTACCTTTCTGCTCTGCACTTAAGATAACTGTGCCGTTTTCGGCTTTGCCTGCTTCAAGGCGTTTTTCAGGACTTTCTATACCGTGATCGATACTGTTCCTCACTAAATGCGTAAGCGGGTCGACCAGTTTTTCAATAAGGCTTTTATCTATTTCGGTGTTGCCACCTTGAATCACCAAATCCACTTTTTTGCCTAGCTTCGAAGACAAATCACGTACCACACGAGGGAAGCGGTTAAACGTCATGTTTACTGGCAACATGCGCATAGACATGACTGATTCTTGAATTTCACGGGTATTGCGCTGCAACTCGTCTATAGCAAGCTGTAGGCGCTCTCCGACTTGCCCTTCAACTTCCTGCCCCACGTTTGAAAGCATAGATTGAGTAATCACCAGTTCGCCAACCAGATTAACCATTGCATCGATTTTGGTGGTATCGACACGAATTGATGCTGCCTCTTTCGTCGCTGCTTTTGTCTTGGTTTTAACGGGCTTCACAATAGGTTGTTTTGGTGTAACTTGTTGCGAAGAAGATTCAGTAGCGTCTGTTTTTACAGGAAGGGTGTCGGTTTCGAAAAAGCCAAAGCCCTCATCAGCTACGCCGACCTTAGTATTCGCTTCACCTTTAGCCTGCGTCTCTTCTGATGCTGCTTCATCTTCGAAAAGTCCGAAGCCTTCAATGTCATCTGAGGTATTTTGACTTTGAGAACTTTCTAAATTGGTTTCTTGAGATTCAGTCTCGTCTTCATCAAAGAATCCAAACCCTTCAATCTCGTTGTCTGTATTAGCTTCACCTTGAGCGGTTTGATCGCATGTTTCTTCTGCGTTTTGTGGCATTTGTCCTGACGCACTTGCGAGGGTATCTTCAAGGACTTTTATGCTTGCATCAATTTGTTCTTGGGGAAGATCTGTTTGTTCTTTATATGCCGATAAGGTGTCTTTCAATACATCAAGGGTTTGCAAAAATATGTCGACGATGTCTGCCGTAACCTGAATTTCCTGGTTTCGGGCTTTGTCGAGCAAATTCTCCATTACGTGAGTCAGATTCATTAGTGCATCGAACCCGAAAATCCCACTGCCGCCTTTGATAGAGTGCGCCGCTCTAAAGATACTGTTCAGCTCTTCGGGGTCGGGCGCATCCACATCCAAGGTCATGAGCAACTGCTCCATATCTTGGAGATGCTCATCACTCTCGTCAAAAAACACACCGTGAAATTGGTTTACATCAATGGTCATGACTGACTCCCATTTACCCTATTCAAACCGACTCTCTTAACCTAGAACGCGCTTCATCACATCAAGTAGCTTATTGGGGTCGAAAGGTTTCACCATCCATCCGGTTGCTCCCGCGGCTTTGCCTTTTGCTTTCATGTCATCACCGGCTTCAGTGGTCAGCATGACAATTGGCGTCGACTTGAAGTTCGCTAAACCTCTGAGCGATTTGATAAGCGTTAATCCGTCCATGCGAGGCATGTTTTGATCGGTAAGCACGAAGTCGAAACGCGCGCCTTGGCATTTGTCCAACGCATCTTGGCCGTCTTGTGCAGTAGTAACGTTGTAGTTCGCTGACTTAAGGGTCATTTCTACCATCTGGCGGATGGACACAGAGTCGTCCACAATCAGTATGCTTTTACTCATAACTCAATCACCTATAAAAATGTCAGGGTTAATCACACATCGTTGTGTAACTATTTATTTTTGCTGTTAAAAAAGTTCTACGTCACCTGCGTCCATTGACGTTGACGAAACAGGGTTGTGATCTGCTTGCCCTTTTTCCGTCAACGAAATCTGGTAGTTAGCTAGGTTGTCTTTCACTTTTGTCGCAGACTCAGGGCTTAGTTCTGAAAGCTGCAACACAATGAAATCAATAATCTCGCGGGTGTAGGTAAGGTTTTGACCGTTTATATCGCCGAATTGTAAGCCGCGAATAGCGGCAGCAGTTGAGTCTGCAAGTTGTTGGCGAATAGCTTCAAGCTCACTTGCGCCCTGTATGTCGGCTTCGGCTTTTTTGATAATGCCTTTTAGCTGCTCGCTAATGGCGTCTTTCGCGTTGACCACGTGAGAAATGTCCTGAGAAGCAACCACTTCTGCAGTTTCCGTTAGTTTATCGATGAGCGATTTGATGTTTTCTATTTGCGTTTTTATAACGTCGCTAAACTGTGTAGAGCGGGTAGATAGCGCACGGACCTCATCGGCAACAACAGCAAAACCGCGTCCTGCTTCACCAGCACGCGCTGCTTCAATGGCAGCGTTTAGCGCCAAAAGATTGGTCTGAGAAGAAATATCATCAATACCACTTAACGCCTCAATGACAGTAGGCATGGCCTGCTGAATGGTTTGTACTTGGGTTTCTAACGCCCTTGTAGACTCGGTCATTTCAGTTGTTGAGGCGATGAATTGCGTTAGTGTGATGTCAGTATCAGAAGCAAATGTCCGCATTTTATCGGCATAGGCACAGTCGCTGTCGTCATCATCTGTCAGCAGATTATTGATGCTAGTTTCTTGTTGGCCTAGAAGGGTTTGTAGCGAAATAAACGAGTCGCTTAATGTGGCAACCGCGTCATTTTGTGTTGAGAATATGTCGGCCAGGTTTGATGAGGTGATCGTCAATATGCTGCTTGCTTCAGAGACAGCAACATCCATAGAGTCATTGGCTAACGAGTTTGTGTTTGAATATGAAAAATCTTGTGATGGCCTGCTTGTGCTATTGGCTGCAGAGTCCTGATTACCCTTTGTCACTTTGAGAAGTACGAAAAGCAAAAATAAAACGCAAACAGAGCTGATAGCAAGCCCCAAGTGCGCTATCGAGGTGAAAGCCAGACTCCAACTCGCCAACATCATAAGAAACGCGATAATAAACGCGTTGCTCTTATTAGAGAAAAAGTTATCCAGATAATTTGCTGCAATGGCGACCACAATCCCACCTCAATTGTTACTACCGCGTTAACGGATGTACAAAACACAATCAAATTATGGTCAAGTTTCCAGCTTCAACAATTATACTTTTGAATATTTTTGTTAACTTATTACTTTAGTGACATTTGCGACAACCAATCATCAACATTGCGCTAGACTAAAAAGCTCCAATAGTTCAGCACTGTGGGCATTGCCTTAAGATTAAAGGCGCGAGCCCGCGCCCAATGCTTCTAGCGTATCTAGAATTGCATCTGAGATATCTTCTAACGGCTTGATAAAACTAGCGGCTTTCATTTCTACAGCCACTTTAGGCATACCGTAAACAACGCAGGTTTTTTCATCCTGACAAAACGTAACAGAGCCTTTTGTGTGCATACTCTTAAGGCCTTTTGCTCCATCCCGTCCCATGCCTGTAAGCAGCACACCCACCGCGTTTGCGCCAGCATGCTCAGCCAGCGAGTCAAACATCACATCAACAGAGGGCTTGTGTCCTGATACCTTAGGGCCATCATCAAGGCTTAAACGATAGTCAGCGCCGCTACGCTCTACTTTTAAATGTTTATTACCTGGTGCCAAGTACGCAAATCCAGGCAATAAACGCTCCCCTCCGTGCGCTTCTCTCACGGTTATTTCACAAAGGCTATCGAGCCGCTTGGCGTAGGTGGTTGTGAACCCTGGAGGCATGTGTTGGGAAATAATGGTGGCCGGTGCATTGCGGGGAAAATGCATGATGACGTCTTTTATTGCTTCGGTTCCCCCAGTTGATGCGCCTATACCAATTAACTTTTCGGTTCCTGTGTAGCGCATAGAAGCATGTTTTGTGCAGCGTGTTTGCGTTGGTTGGCCTAACCTCGAATGCGCTGCTGCTTTTATCTTTTCAACAATAACCGCCGCATATTCAGCCATACCTTGCGCTACGCCGAGCTTTGGCTTTGCCATAAAATCCACAGCGCCTAGTTCGAGCGCACGCAGTGTTGCGTCGGCACCTCTTTCAGTCAGCGTAGATATCATCACAACTGGGGTCGGCATCGCCTTCATCATTACTTCTAAAAAACGTAACCCGTCTACCTTCGGCATTTCAATGTCCAGTGTAATAACGTCTGGCCTAAACTCTTGCACCATTCGCTTCGCCGCATAAGCATCCGGCGCTGCACCCACAAGCGTTAAACCTGGATCACGGGTTACTATTTCTGAAAGAATTTGGCGGATTAACGCAGAGTCATCAACTACGAGGACTTTTATAGGCATGTGACTGTTCCGAAAATGAGATTACACCCGTCTTAGCTTGTTCAGAAAGTAGAACCCGGTGGGTAGATTCGCGCTCGTAGAGGGTAGCATTGTTAAACTCGCGAATACGCTTCATATAAACATTACCGTCGGCAGGAAAGTAATAAATTTTGCGAGCATAAGTAGACATTAAATCACTACTTATTAACGGTATGTGCGCGTCATCCAAATACTCCAAGACAAATTCAGCGTTGACTCGTCCAATGTCTTGCTGCACAAACCCAGGAAGCACCTTTCCTCCCCCGAATGCTTTAGCCATCAACTTATTTCGCCGTGCGCCAAGGTGCACAAGCTGATCAATTAACATGTTCATCGCGTGTACACCGTACTTTGTGGCTAGGCAAGCGTCGAGATTGGTGGTGAAGTTGAGGTCGGGCAACATAAAGTGATTCATACCGCCAATCTTCTTTTCTTGATCGAAAATACACGCTGCTACGCAAGAACCAAGAATGGTTACCAGCGCTTTGTCTGAAGCAGTGGCATAGTACTGACCCGGCAATAGTTTAACGGCTTCTTTTTGAAGGCGGTTATCAAAGTATCGAATGGGGTTTTCGTCCTGACTCATACTGCAAATTCCTTTTAAACGACTGGCCGATAAATGGTTTTCCCCATGGGAGCGACCAGTTCAGGATACATCGTGAAGTTCTCAGAGTGCCCTGCGACATACATCCCGTCATTGCACATCATTTTAACCATTCGCGCTAAAATTTTGCGCTGCGTGGGTCGATCGAAATAAATCATGACGTTACGGCAAAAAATCACGTCCACTGGCGCATCTACACACCAGTTTGGCGACATCAAATTTAGTGGTTCGAACTGCACCATTTTTCTCAGCTCATCCACTACTCTTACTCTTCCGGTTTGTGCGCCTTTTCCCCTATAGAAAAATTGCGTTTTATAATCGTAAGACAGCTGGCTGATACTGTTTTGGGCATACACTCCTTCCCGAGCCTTTTGCAGTACTTTACTGTCGATATCAGTGGCAAGTATTTGTACATTGGGAGTAAAGGTGCCAAACACCGACGCCACTGTCATTGCAATACTATAAGGCTCTTCGCCAGTGCTGCTTGCGGCACACCAAATACGCTTGGTTTGAGGTCGCTTTGTCAGGTAATTGGCGAGTGCGTCAAAGTGATGTGGCTCTCTGAAAAATGCCGTGAGGTTAGTAGTGAGCGCATTAATGAAGTGTTCCATTTCATCTTTACAGCTTCCTACATACGCTAAGTACTCTTTAAAGCTGTGTATCTCTAGTGCACGCAGCCGCCTGGCAAGGCGGCTGTATACCATCGCATCTTTTGAATCAGCTAAGTTAATTCCGGCTTGTTTAAACAGCAAGCCTTTTACCCGTTCAAAATCTCTTCGGCTATATGGAAATTCCCTTTGCGCATCCGTGCTTTGTAGAGCGGTCATACACTAAAACGCCTCCCAATCTGACGCATCTGGTGCCGCTGGATTCAGCGCTTTCATTCGCTGCTTGGGCACTTCACGCTCTTTAGGTAATGCTTTGCTGCCGTTTAGCGACTGAATGTCAGCATTCTGAGTGGGCTTGCGACTACTTCCCACTTTGAACACAGACACCCGTTGGGCTAGTTCACCCGATTGCTGTCTCATACTGTCTGCAGCCGCTGCTGCTTGTTCAACTAACGCAGCATTTTGCTGAGTCATTTCGTCCATTTGAACCACCGCATTGCTCACTTCCTGTATTCCGGTGGCTTGCTCAGACGATGCCGCTGCAATTTCAGACATAATGTCGTTAACGCGTTTAATTGCAGTGACGATGTTGGCCATGGTTTCCCCAGACTTATTCACCAACACGTTGCCATCACCAATTTTATCGACCGACGCAGAAATTAGTGCCTTTATGTCTTTTGCCGCCTCGGCAGAACGCTGTGCCAGCGTTCTCACCTCAGAGGCAACAACGGCAAACCCGCGACCTTGCTCGCCCGCTCTTGCAGCTTCAACTGCTGCGTTCAGTGCGAGTATGTTCGTTTGGAAAGCAATGCCATCAATAACGCCGATGATGTCAGATATACGCTGGGCAGAGTCGTTAATTTCACCCATGGTATGCACTACTTGTTCAATGACCTTTCCGCCCTCTGATGCTACTTCTGATGCCTGGCTTGCCAAGCCTTTTGCTTGATCGGCATTCTCTGCATTTAGCTTCACTGTGCCCGTTAACTCTTCCATGGCTGACGCTGTTTCTTCTAAGCTAGACGCTTGCTGCTCGGTACGACTAGACAAATCGGCGTTGCCGGTGGCGATTTCATTTGAAGCCGTATCGATGGTTTCCACAGCGGTGTGAATTTTCACTATGGTGTCGCGCAGTTCACCAATAAAGTGATTAATAGATTCGCCAAGCACCTTGAAGTCACCTTCTAATGGCTCTTCTATCGTTTTCAGTAAATCACCGTCTGTCAGACTTGCCATAATAGACTTAATGCTTTCTACCGCTAAGGTTCTTCCTGTCACGTCCGTGGCATATTTCACGACTCTAAACGGCGTGCCGTTTTGGTCTAGGATTGGGTTGTAAGAGGCTTGAATGTAAACTGGTTTTCCTGACTTGTTGAAACGCTTGTATTCTCCGCTAGCATAAACGCCTTGGCGCAATTGCTCCCAGAATGCTGCGTATTCAGGGCTGTTTTTGAAAGCAGGGTCCACAAAAATACTGTGATGCTTTCCTTTCACTTCATCTAGGGTATATCCCATCGCGGCTAAGAAGTTGCTGTTTGCGTTTAAAATTACCCCCTCAAGGTCAAACTCAATGACAGCCTGTGACTTGCTAATGGCATTTAACTGACCTTCAAAGTAGGCGTTTTTCAACTTCTCTTCGGTAATGTTAGTCGCGTATTTGACCACCCTAAACGGGCTGCCATTCATGTCTTCTATAGGGTTGTAAGAAGCTTGGATCCAAACGGCTTTTCCTGCTTTGCTTACGCGCTTAAATTCTCCTGAGAAGAAATTACCTTCTTTAAGTTCAGACCAAAAACGCTGGTACGACTCTGACTGTCTGGTTTCTTCATCCACAAATAGTTGGTGATGTTTACCTTTGATTTCGTCTAGTCGGTAGCCCATGGTGTTGAGGAAGTTGTCGTTAGCAGTAATGATAGTGCCGTCGACATCAAACTCGATCACAGCCTGAGATTTACTGATAGCGTTAATTTGTCCTTCGAAATACGCATTTTTTAACTTGTCTTGCGTTACATCGGTGGCAAATTTAACGACTTTAAATGGCTTACCCGAGCTGTCGAAAATGGGGTTGTACGATGCGCGGATCCATATTTCCCTGCCACCTTTTGCAATGCGTTTATATTCACCCTCACTGTGCTCTCCGGCTTTTAAGCTTTGCCAAAAAGCAGCATATTCAGCGCTTAACTTATAGCTTGGGTCAACAAACATGCTGTGATGCTGACCTTTAATTTCAGACAGGCTGTAACCCATTGCGGCGAGGAAGTTTTCGTTGGCGTTAAGAATATTACCTTCTAGATCGAACTCAATAACGGCCTGTGACTTATTAATGGCAGTAATCTGTCCTTCGTAATCGGCATTTCTTTGTTTTTGCGCTGTAATATCAGAGGCAAACTTGATGATGTAATCTACGTCACCGTTGTCATCAAATACTGGGTTGTAGGTCGCTTGGATCCACACCTCTTCGCCTTGCTTGTTAATTCTGCAAAACTCGCCGCTGTGTACGTCGCCGCTTTTTAGTTTTTTCCAAAACTGCTGATATTCTTCGCTTTGAGCGTAATCACTGTCGACAAAAATGCGATGGTGCTTTCCCACCACCTCACTTTCGCTATAACCCATTGCGGATAAAAAGTTATCGTTGACCGACAAGATTTCTCCGTCTTTCGTAAACGATATCACCGCCTGGCTTCGCATAATGGCATCGACCATACCTTTGTTGCGTTTATTTTCAGTGTTGTCCTGCCACTCAGTGACATAAAGCTGAGTGCCATTCTCGTCTATCGTTATTGTAGATGCACTTACACAAAAGCCGTGCTCAGCAAGAGAAACGAGGTGCTTATCGCCCGAAGTATGGGTAAGTAAATAAGACAGGTTTTCTGAAGCGCTTGCCCCATTTGCAATGTCGTCTATGTGCTTTCCTGATAGTGAAGACTCACCATCGTTGACAGTAAAGTCCTTAGGGTAGGCCTTTGTCATTCGCAGGAATGCGGGAGTGTGGTAGTGAATAACCCCCGACTTGTCGATAACCAACAAGTTTGAGGCACTGGCCTTTAGAATATTCGACTTCAATAGCGAGTCGTGCTTCGCTATTTTTAACTCTTCGCCGTTCAGAAAATTAAATACGCCCATAACTAATATTTCCCAATGTCAGGTGTTTCCGTTTAGTGAAGGACCTTGTAACTACGCGTCGTCTTTTACGCTCTCAGGTGCGACTAAACCCAGCTCTTCGCTGGTTATTAAGCTTTCTATGTTCACCAGAATGACCATGTTTTCATCTACATCAGCTAAACCGTGTAGATACCTGCTGTCAAAAGCTACGCCAAACTCTGGTGGCGGAAGTACTTGTTCTTCAGACAAGCGAATAACATCGGATACACCATCTACCACGATGCCAACAATACGCTCTTGAATGTTCAGCATTATCACTATTGTGAAGTCGTTATATGTGGCCTCGCCTACGTTAAACTTAATGCGCAAGTCCACGATAGGAACGATGTCACCACGCAAATTAATCACGCCTTTTATGAAGGCTGGCGCATTCGCAATCTTAGTGACTTGTTCGTACCCTCTAATTTCTTTTACTGTGGTGATGTCCAAGGCGTAATGCTCATCGCCAAGCACAAAACTTAAATACTCTTTGTCCTGTCCGCCGGTAACCGCTTGATGCAAGGCAGTTTCACTCATGAAAGTAACTCCTCTATTTGACTGGAGGTATACGTTGTAGCAATGGAGTCTGCATCGATAATAAGTGCGACTTTTCCGTCGCCCATAATGGTTGCCCCCGCTATTCCAGCCACCTTACGGTAGTGCTCTTCTAAGCTTTTAATCACCACCTGCTGCTGACCGACGAGTGCATCAACCAAAACACCAAAGCGTTTTTTACTGCTTTCAAGCAACACCACAATGCCTTCTGTGGGAGAAAGCGCGGCATCCTCTACTTCCATGAAGTCGTAGAGGGGCACCAAAGGCCAGTATTGATCTCGTATATAGAGAACGGTGTCGTTGCCCAAGGTCTTCAGCTGCTGCTTAGTAGGCTGGAAGGATTCAATAATATTTAAAAGTGGGATCACGAAGATTTGCTTACCCACCGACACACACATGCCATCAACTATGGCTAGCGTAAGCGGCAGGTGAATGAAAAACGCTGAACCTTCACCGGCGCTAGACTCGATATCGATACGACCGCCAATCGATTCGATATTGCGGCGCACCACATCCATACCTACCCCTCTTCCCGATACATCGGTAATGGCTTCGGCAGTTGAAAACCCAGGTTGGAATATAAGCTGCCATACTTCTGAATCAGGCATGTCATCAGATACGGTGAGCCCGTTACTTCGCGCTTTATCGAGAATTTTGTCGCGGTGAAGACCACCGCCATCATCAATAATGCTGATAATAATGCTACCGCCTTTCTGCTCGGCACTTAGAATAACCGTGCCTTTCTCTGGTTTGCCAGCAGCGACGCGTTTGTCGGGCATTTCTATGCCGTGATCGATGCTGTTGCGAACGAGATGGGTAAGGGGGTCGACGATCTTTTCAATTAAACTTTTATCAATTTCCGTGCTGCCTCCCTGGAGCACCAGTTCTACCTGTTTACCTAACTTACCTGCCAAATCTCTTACTAAACGCGGAAAACGATTAAAGGTTGCGGTTAGCGGGAGCATGCGCATAGACATCACTGATTCTTGAATTTCCCGGGTGTTTCGCTGCAGCTCATCAATAGCTAGCTGCAACCGTTCGCCAACTTGCCCTTCAACGTCTTGCCCTATCATAGACAGCATAGACTGGGTGATAACCAGCTCTCCGACTAAGTTAACCATGGCATCAATTTTAGTGGTGTCTACACGAATAGAGGCCGATTCACGGGCGGTGCTCTTTTTCGCTGGCGGTTTTAGTGGCGTTTTGGCTTGTGTTGTCGTGGGGGCAACGCCAGTAGTTGGCGCTTTATCATTGTTAGATGTTGTTGCTGTATTTAATTGAGTACTCGCGCTTTGCGCGTTATTACTACTCGCAATTTCTAGGGAAGTATTGATATTGGTAGCTGACGGTGCGTCTTCAAAAAAACCAAAACCCTGCTCTACTTCAGCTGTTTCGGCTTTAGTCGTTTCAGTTTGTGCGTCGACGGTATTATTCGATATTTCATCATCGAAGAAGCCAAAGCCGTCATCGTCATTATTCTCACTTTTAGTGTTGTCGCCGTGAGAGAGCGCTTCGTTAACTGGTTCGTCGTCGAAAAAACCAAAACTGTCGTCAGCGGCTTCAATAGCACTATTAGGCTCATCGTCAAAGAAACCAAAGCTGTCGTCCTGAGCGCTTTCGTTTTGCGCATTCACGCTTACTTCTGAAGCATCGTCACCATCGCCTGAGGCTGCGTCTGTAGATTGACCGTTGATTACGCCATTTAGAATTTTAATGCGCTCGGCAATACTGTCTTCTGGTACGGGGGTCTCATCGCGGTAGGCGTTAAGCGTGTCTTTTAAAACATCGAGAGTTTCTAAAAGCACATTTACAATGTCAGCGGTAACACTAAGCTCATTGTTGCGGGCTTTATCTAACAAGTTTTCCATCACATGCGTTAAATTCATCAACGCATCAAAACCGAAAATACCGCTGCCACCTTTAATCGAATGGGCAGCGCGAAAAATGCTATTTAGCTCTTCAGGATCAGGGGATTCAACATCTAAACTCATCAATAGCTGTTCCATATCGTCGAGATGCTCATCGCTCTCGTCGAAAAACACGCCATGAAACTGTTCTATATCGATGCTCATTCCGAATCCTTCCAGATTTTAGGAGTGGGTGGGCGATTTAGCCCAGCACGCGCTTCGTTACATCAAGAAGCTTGTTTGGATCGAAAGGCTTTACCATCCAGCCTGTGGCGCCAGCGGCTTTACCTTTTGCTTTCATATCGTCGCCTGCTTCTGTAGTAAGCATAACAACAGGCGTTCTGCTGTAAGTCCCCAAACCGCGCAAATTTTTTATAAGCGTAAGGCCATCCATTCGTGGCATATTCTGATCGGTTAAAACAAAATTAAATTGCTGACTTTTGCATTTATCTAACGCATCTTGCCCGTCTTGGGCTGTCGTAACGGTATAGCCCGCACCTTTTAGGGTCATTTCTACCATCTGACGAATGGACACTGAATCGTCAACAACTAGAATGTGTTTGCTCATATGCTCACTTCTCCAAAGTAGGTCATTACTGACTGTGCTTCCTGTTCCTTGCTTAGCTAGAACAATTCGACTTCCCCAGCGTCCATAGATGTTGCAGACACAGGGTTGTGGTCATTTTTCCCTTTCGCAGCGAGTCCTTTTTGGTACTCGTTTAATGCACTGACGAAACGCTCGATATTGTTGACATCTAACGTTGCCAACTGCTCTAAAATGAACTTGATCATATCTTGGGTATACTGAATGTGTTGGCCGTTGATATCGCCAAACTGCATACCCCGAATGGCCGCATTTATCGACTCGTCAAGCTGAGAGCCAATGTCTTCAATCTGTTTAGTGGTTACAAGGTCAGCCTCCGCTTTCTTGATAATCTCAGACAACTGCTCACTAATATGTGATTTAGCATTAACCACCTGAGAAATATCCTGAGACGCTACAAATTCAGCAGTGTCTGTGAGCTTATCTACCAGACTTCTTATGTTCTCGACCTGGGTTTTAATCACATCACTAAACTGAGTGGAGCGAGTTGAGAGCGCCCTGACTTCATCAGCAACAACAGCGAAGCCACGACCAGCCTCACCTGCTCGCGCCGCCTCTATAGCCGCATTCAAAGCAAGTAAATTAGTTTGTGCAGCGATGTCATCAATACCACTCAGTGCTTCAATTACCGTAGGCATGGCCTGTTGAATGGTTTGCACTTGCTCCATTAGGTGCTTTGTCGACGACGACATCTGTTCTGTAGAATCAATGAATTGCGTTAGTGTTCCATCGGTTTCGCGGGCGAAATTGCGCATTCGGTCGGAGTAAGACTGCGTATGCGCTTCGTCCACACTTAGCAGATCTTCAATACACTCAATTTGTTGAGAAACTAGTGATTTCAAACTGCTAAAGGCGTGAGACAAAGTTTCTACTGCGTCATCCTGCGTTGATTTGATGTCCGATAAATTGGCGTCACAAGTGCCAAGTGAAACACTTAACCCCTCACTGGCTTTTTCAATATCAGCATTTCTGCTTGTCGCCATATCCGCAGCACTATTCTCTGTCGGGTATATCTCGTCGCTTTCTCTGTTATTTTTTGAGTGAATGAGGGCACAAATCACCACTGCGCCGGTTAGCACAGCGAGAGCGGCTAACGCCGATACTGAAAAGTAGAGCACCCACGAAGCGATAACTCCAATACCTGAAATAGCAAATATGGTGTTTACTGCGCTCTGCTGATTTGAAGATGTGTTGTTAGCTGACAAAAAACTCTCCTTGAGAATTACGCGCGGCTTAGTTTCACCCTGAACATTCAACTGCCGGTTGCTTCTTTTAGACAAAGGCAGTTGAACGAAGCAGCTAGCTTCCTATCATTATTAACAGTTCGAAGTTTCTCACTCCGCTTAAAATCACAGGTGTTAAGCCAAAAACTATCTCTTTAAAACACAGAGCAATGGCGCGTTACCTCTTTTAAAAAGTAACAACGTTATATTTCGCTGCGTTTTTAACATATGAAGTAAGCGTAGTACCCATTTTGAAAAGTAGGCAAGAACATGCATAAGTTTTTTATTAAAAAAGCGTTTTTTGGCTTTAACTGCGCCTAAAAAGCGCAAACTAGTTCTTATCAGGCTTGTTTTCAGAGTATTTGGCGTAATTCCACTATGCGACAAGTGCGCGACTATGCAGGTTGCTCTTTCTGAAATCGAAAAATTCATGTGCGACTATGGTGCACACCACTCCCTAGTAATTTATCCATACATGCCATTAATTATTTTTGATCTCGACAACTGCATAGCTCCGGGCAATAGTGTAGGTGAAGACATATTGCTACCTCTATTCGATGTCATCGAGTCAGATAAGAGTAACGATTTAACTCCCTCTATGAGACAAGAAATGCGTTTGGATTTTTGGCGTAAACCTTTGGACTATATTGTTGAAAAATATAAGTTCTCTGAGCATTCAAAATCTGCGAGTTATGCTTACTTTTCGCAGTTGAGTATTGCGCACCCTATAGAAGGCTATGAAGACACTCATTTAGTTAATGCGTTTGAAGGGGTGAAGCTACTTGTAACTTCTGGATTCCAAAAATTTCAACATTCGAAAATTCGCCAATTAGGCGTTGAAGATGCTTTTGAAGACATTTACTACGATGACCCAGGTAACCCGCCTAGAAAAGGCAAAGCATTCTACTTCGACATTATTGCCAAAAAATATAATACAGCTCCGAGTGAGGTATGGGTTATTGGAGACAGTGAGGAGTCAGAAATTAGTGCGGGTAATAGTTTAGGTATGAAAACGGTTCAAATACTTCGACCGGGCGTTAAAAAGTCACCAAAGGCACAATTCCATGTGTCTTCGCTTCAAGAGTTTTTAAGTTTGGTACAGATGTCTTAGCGCCTGTTGGACTAGGTCTGCGATTAGCGCTAGAAAAGACATAAAGCGGAAACAAAAAAGCCCCGCATTTCTGCAAGTGCTTAAATAATGGTGCCTCGACCCGGGATTGAACCAGGGACACGCGAATTTTCAATCCAAAATTGAAAGTAAAATCAAAATATTGATTTATATACACTTTAAATCATAAACCTTCCAAATAAATCCCTAATTAAATGCTCTGAAAACCGCATAACTTCATCTTCCTGTTATGCGTTATTGGAAAAAGTTTTAAGGGGAATTAATCGCATGAATTTTCACTGGGGCTAAAAAGCAAAAAACCGAGCTTCAAGTCGGGTTTTAGATATCAGTCAATTTTCGCAAGACGACCAATCAAATTTCAGTTTCATACTAGCTGAGGGGAATCCTTACATACGACTCAGAGTGCGACGCGCACCGCGACACTCTGAGTTCGCAATTCAGAGGCGCTTACACACTAGTGGGCAACGGGGAACCAACCACGGCCACCACATAAAAACGGCGCGGCAGTCTAGTCAACAGACGGGGGTTAAAGTAAGCGCAGTTCGTCATAGGTGTGTCTCTCCAACGCGTAAGGGGGGCAAGAACCTAGCAGGTTCTACCAATAGTGGAGAGCAATGCGGACTATCCTAAAATCTTTTGGTTGCAGGAGGTCGAGCCTATCTTGGAGCGCAGCGAAAAGATAGGCTTGACTGCTAATCCAAAGGAGTCTTAGCTTCGTAAAGCCGCATTGAAGACTATACTCCCTCTATGAAGCATCTTTAATATCATTCATTGCGGCTACAACGGTTTCAATCTTGAGGAACATCAGAGTCAATTCGAAGTCACCAACTGTCTGTTGGCCGATAGACACCATCCCGAGCTTTTGGTAAAAGCCTAAGGCTCTAGGGTGGGACCATAACGCTATGCCCGCTAAGCCAGCTTCTTCACTAATAATTGCTGCACTTTTAAATGCTTCTGCTAACAGATCTCTTCCAATACCCATCCCTTGATGCGAACTATCCGTAGCAATTTGATCTATCATCAATACGGGAACTTGGTTTGGATGGCTTCCCATTTGCACAAACCAGTCTTTTTCAAGGCTGTGTACTTGCAGAGTAATATACCCAACTACTTTACCGCTGTTTAAGGCAACATGGCCTCTAATTAAATTCTTCTGTACTTTTTTCGCACAACTCTTTTTTAAGAATTCGTTAAGGAATTTGTCACCGCAGTCAAATTCCTTCGTCATGCTTTTTTCAAGTTTTACTTTTGTTAGCGGCAAAATTGCCAACTGGCTTGCTTCGGGCATATTGTTATTACCTTCTTTTCATTAAGGCCCTCAGTTCAGCAGTTGGTTCGGCAGGTTTAGCCATAGCTCTATCTAATGCATCCCAGGAGTCACGCGTTAATCTAGTAACATGGCTAGATTCAATAACCTGTTGAGCTTTTTCTTGAGCAATTGACAACATAAACGCTGTCAGACTAATTCCTTTTAAATCTGCCGCCATTTCCAAAACTTGCTTTACTGTTGGCGTAGTTTTAAGTTCTATACGCGCTGGCTTCTCAGTACCAAACGGTTTCTCAAATTCTTTATTTGCTATTGCACTCATATTTACTAATCCTATTTACTTTTGATTTAAGTCATAAATACCTCCAAGGACTATGTACCCATTACAAGTACTTCTATTAAATTCATCATGGTTAATCTCCGCTTTTTAGTTAATTAAAATGATTTTTTTCAGTTAATTATGAATATTTTTAGTAATTTTCTATTATTTTTAAAATCCGTACAATTTACGGATTTTTAGATAATAATACAAACACCTACAACATGTCAACATTCCGTACTATGTACGTCTTAATCCACACTGAGACACTGATTACGTATAACTCGAGGGAATCCACATCTATGGGCGTTGGTAGATTCAACCAACAACCTCAAATCTATTGCTGGAGCACAGGCTGTCGAAAGAAATGACAATTTAAGTATCCTGTACTAGAATCGCCTAGTCGTTAGTTGCTCTAACTGCTGCGTTTATTTAATCCAGCATATTGTTGATGCTTCGGTAACCTTGCCATTAGGTAACTTTCTATATAACAGGCCCTCATCCGATACCAAACTGAAACATACAAGTATGCCTACGATGACTCTATCTACTTTTTTAAGGTGAATTGTGAGGGATAATTTAAAACCCTTTTTGTTTCTCTTACCCATGTCGGCTTTACTCCACTATTTGTTAACCGACTCCTATTGTACACACGTTTTTATACCCCCTTGTCCATTAGCCTCCCTAAATTTCTTTCTTAAATGCCTAATGACAGCATTAAATTATGTTACGGGAGGTCTTTATCAATAATTTCATGTTATTGCCACATCGCTACAAGTATTGAAGAAAAGTATTATCCCATTTGTGAACCTCAGCCCATTGAAATAATTCGCGTCAAAGTTGGGTAAGCAGGCATCGTACGGTGTGACTTAGTGCCTTAACAAGAAAGACTAGTCGTGCGAAGGCGTTTTTGAGAAGTTTTAAGAATCGAGTGTTTCTCTGTTCATTCAGAAGTCTGAAGTCAAAGCTGTTGAGAGGAAGTTGAAAGGATCCAAATGTACACTGGCGATGGATTTCACAGCATTTGGCATAATTGGATGGTGAAAGCGCTAGATAAAGAACTCTTATCGGAAAGGTTTCAAGAACGAGACATTCGTAAGAATACAGCAAGTGAAGTCGAGCTTGAGCATACACAATTGCTCTTGGGCCATGATAGTGTTAAGACAACTATCCGAAACTATAGATTGCTGCCCATTAAGGTAAAGCTTTCTAAATAGTTTTTGGAAAAACCGGATTTATTTGGAAACTAGGGACTGGCTGGCAGATACAAAAAAGCCCCGCATTTTCATGCAGGGCTTTCTGAATAATGGTGCCTCGACCCGGGATCGAACCAGGGACACGCGGATTTTCAATCCGCTGCTCTACCAACTGAGCTATCGAGGCTGAAACTTGTTAGCGTTCTAGGCATTTACTGCCTGTCCTGCTGTGGGTGCGTATTAAACGGTTTTCGCCTTCACAAGTCAACCGTTTTTCTCGCTTTTTTTGCGCTTTTATTACTGTTTGCGCATTGTTTGCTCAAAAAACGCTTTTTTGCTTATTTTTCAGGCGGAACGTAGCCTTCAATCGTAGGCTCTACGTCGTCAAACAAGTATGCCGACATCTTTTCTTCTAAAAACTTACGGGCATTCGGTTCCATCATATTCAACTTGTGTTCGTTAATTAGCATAGTTTGCTTTTTCTGCCATTCGGCCCATGCTTCTTTAGAAATGTTGTCGAAAATATGCTTACCCAGCTCCCCCGGGTAAAGTTGGAAATCTAAGCCGTCAGCTTCTTTTTGAAGCTTGCGACAAAATACCGTTCTTGCCATGTTATTTCCTTTCGTTCGCTATCTGCTTAGCAAAAAATATTGCGTTGGGCTTAGAACGCCTAACGCATTAACTGCTGAATAATCTTGGTTGTAGGTGCCGCCAAACCAACTTCAATAGGCTCGTTCAACGAAAACCAACGAAATGGCGTTTCGGCTACGCGCTTTGTTGGAGCAGAGTTTACCACGGCCACTACTGGGGTGATATCTAAATGAAAATGGCTAAAGGTATGACGGAACCCTTCAAGCGTTCGGGTTTCGTCGACACTGATACCTCGCTTGGCCAACTGCTCAATCCCCTCTTCTATTGAATACACCTCAATAAAACCATATAGGCCACCCCACAGCCCTGTTGAGGGACGCTGCTCTAAATACACTTGGCTGTTAAACTGTGCCACCATCATATAGGTGGATTTCTCCGGTAGCGCTTTTTTCGGCTTCTTACCCGGGTAGTCGGCTTGCGCGCCTTGGGCGTAGGCAATACAGTCGGCTTGAAGCGGGCACTCATCACACTTTGGCTTGCTTCGCGTACAGATCATCGCGCCCAAATCCATCATCACCTGCGTATAGTTGGCACAACGTCCGCCTTCTGAATTGGTAGGCGTGTTTTTCTCGGCCACTTCCCAAAGCTGATTCTCTACCTTTTTCTGTCCCGGCCACCCGCCGATTGCATAGTATCGGGCCAACACACGCTTCACGTTGCCATCTAATATAGGAAAGCGCATATTGCGAGACAGCGAAAGTATCGCCCCAGCGGTAGAGCGCCCTATGCCGGGCAAATCCATGACTTCTTCTAGACTATAGGGAAACTCGCCGTTGTACTTTTCTACCAGCGTATTCGCAGCTTTGTGAAGATTTCTTGCTCTTGCGTAGTAGCCAAGCCCAGTCCAATGATGAAGCACGTCGTCTTGAGAAGCCTTAGCCAAGTCGTGCACGGTGGGAAAAGACGCCATAAAGCGTTTAAAGTAGGGAATTACCGTGGTGACTTGAGTTTGCTGCAGCATTATTTCCGACACCCACACCTTATAAGGCGTAACGTCTTGTTGCCAAGGCAAATGCTTTCGCCCGTGTTTATCAAACCATGCGAGTGCTCGCTCTGCAAAGCTACCTGTATATTGTTGTTCTGTCATAATCGTCTGTATGGGCAGTTACTACCGCTAGGTCGTTTTCTACTTAGCGACCATTCATTAAAAAGCGCGCTATGGTAGCATGTAACTAGCCAGTTTATTGTTAAGGAGACACACGTGTCTGTGCAGCACCCTGTTTTATTTTTTCCCGGTACGCTCTGTGACGAGCGCGTATTTCTACCGCTTTGGCGCGAACTAAATATTGCACAACGTCGTTATGTACCGCTTCAATGGGCAGCATCGCTAGAAGAAATGCTGGCATTAAGCGAAGATCGTATTCTCGAAAACGAAAAAGTGCACCTTGTGGGTTATTCGATGGGCGGGTTTATAGCTGCATTAGTAGCACAGCGCAATCCTTCCAATATTGCTTCGATAACCTTAATCGGTTACAACCCAGAAGGGTTATCAAAAGAAGAAATTGCAAAGCGCAAGCAGCTTACTACTATGCTTAAGCAAGGTAACTTTAAGCCCGACAACGACGCTTATCTTTCGCGATTTATCCACCCTTCCCGCTTAGCGGATGAAAACGTGGCTGGCGTTGTAAAATCGATGGCGCAGGATTTAGGTAAAACAACGTTACTCAACCACACGCTAGCAACCACACCACGAGAAAGTACCGTTAAAGCGCTCGCAAAGATCAACGCGTCAGTAACGTTTATTACTGCCCAGCAAGACGCCATTGCACCAGCAGAAACAATTAAGCAGCTAAAAAATGTACTACCCAAAGCGACGTTCCACACCATTAGTGACGCCGGGCATATGATAGTACTTGAGAAAACTGACGCCGTAGCGTCTATTATTGCGAAACAAATTGGCGTATAAAATTACAGCATTTTTGCCACGATAGCGTTGCATAAGCCGTGGGTAAGTGGATAATGCGCCACCATAAAATTGGGTAAGAAAGGCATTGCAAATGAGGCAATTCAAAAGTCAGGCGGAAGCAGAAGCCGCTGGAGTATATGTAAGCAAGGTAAAAAGCTTCGTGAAACGCGAAGGTAGACTTACCAAAGCACAAGAAAAAGCGCTAGAAGATCACTGGCCAACCAAGGGCATTGACTACGCTGAAGTACCATTATCGCTGTCAGAAATTTTTGGCCGAAGTGCGCCTGTTGTTGTAGAAATTGGCTTTGGTATGGGCAAGTCATTGGTTGAAATGGCCGCAAATGCACCTGGGAAAGACTTTATCGGCATTGAAGTTCACCGTCCAGGCGTTGGCGCATGCTTAGCTGAAGCAAGCGAACAAGGTGTCGAGAACTTGCGTGTAATGGACCATGATGCAGTAGAAGTGCTTAAGAATATGATCCCAGACGGTTCGTTGTCTCGCCTACAGCTGTTTTTCCCAGATCCTTGGCACAAGAAGCGTCACCACAAACGCCGTATTGTTCAACCTGAATTTGTTGAGCTGGTTCGCACCAAATTAGCTATTGGCGGTTGTTTTCATATGGCGACGGATTGGGAGCAATATGCTGAGCACATGTTAGACGTAATGATCAATGCCGACGGTTACACCAATACTGCAACTAACGGCGACTATGTACCTCGTCCAGACTACCGCCCAATTACCAAGTTTGAAACCCGTGGCCAAAAACTAGGTCATGGCGTTTGGGATCTAATTTTCGAGCGTACTAAGTAATGATTTTATCTCCTCAAAGCCAACTGTTAGAACGTAATATCGCGCTTTTCGACGAAGGTCAGTGGGCATTTATCAACCCTTCTGATGCGTATTTTCTGGACGGTCTTAAATCGCAAGAAGTCACGGTAATTCACCAATATTTCGATATTTTTTCAGAGTGCGTAAGAGTCGTACCCTCGGTATCGTTTGATAGCCGAGATATTACGCGCACAGGTTTTGAGGTGACGCAAAAAGTCGGAAATCATACTCATATATTTACGCCTTTCGTTGCACTAGAGAAATCTCACACTGACGTGATGATTTTCTTACCCAAAGCAAAAACCCATTTTCAGATGCTATTGCGAATGGCAGCCAGCATGGTGGGCCAAAATGGTCGTATTTACGTGGTGGGTGAAAATAAGGGCGGTATAAAGAGTGCTGCTAAGTTAATGGACCAATACGGCCCAACCCAAAAGGTTGATTCTGCTCGCCACTGCAGTCTTATTACCGTTTTAGTTGAAGAGCCACATCTTGCCTTTGAACCGGATGCATGGCTGGACATGAACACGTATCATGTTGAGGGCACAGCTTGGCAAGTGGCCTCTATGCCTGGTGTATTCAGCTACAAAGAACTGGATGCGGGAACTGAGCTTTTACTAGAAAAGCTCTCAACATCACTGAGTGGTGAAATTCTGGATTTCGCATGCGGCGCTGGCGTGATTGCCAGTTATATAATGCTTAAGTATCCGCATTTGAAGCTTCATCTTACTGATGTTAGCGCACTTGCAGTTTACTGTAGTGCACTCACCCTAGCAGACAACGGATTATCAGCAACACTATATGCTGCGGATGGATTGCACGGTTTTACCCAAAAAGTACAGCATATTGTCACCAACCCGCCATTTCATACTGGCATTAAAACTGACTACACCATCACTAAGCGCTTTATTTCTGACGCTAAAGCAAGCTTAAGTCGTGGCGGCACTATGCAGATGGTGGCAAACCGATTCTTACCCTACCCAGGTTTACTCGCTGAGCACTTCCAAACGGTCTATACCACAGCACAAACGTCGCAATTTTCTGTTTATCAAGCGGCTTTGTAATTAAAAAAACCATTAGCTTGTGCTAATTTAGCTTTTCTACCTGTTGCTCATGCCATTGCGTATTCCACGCAATGGCATACGGCGCTTTTTCCGTACACTATATTTAAGCATTACAAGTGCACTGCACGTTACGCTCTGGGGGATCACCTGTGAATATTGTATTTGCTATTTCAGAAGTTGAAGAATTGGTAAAAACCGGCGGCCTTGCAGACGTTGGAAAAGCACTCCCACTCGCGCTTGATACCTTGGGCGAAAGCATCACCATTGTTATGCCTTATTACCAAGTGCTGGCTGAACAGTTGAACCTACCAACTGTAACCGAGCAACAAACCCTGTTTACTGAAGGTCAAGTGTACCATTTTGATATTCGCTACATGCAATGGCACGGTATTCCTATTTACTTTGTAGACTCGCCTGAATACTTTATGCGTGAAGGGCTATACGCCAACGCATTTGAGGCCTATGAAGACAATGGTGAGCGCTTTAGCTTTTTCAGTGGCGCCGTACTTCAAACGCTAAAAGCTATCGATAAAAAGCCTGACATTATTCACTGTCACGACTGGCATGCGGCCATGCTGCCGTTTTTACTTACCCACGACAAATCTGGGTATTTTGACGGTACTAAAACCATATTCACTATACATAACGCCGCTTTTCAAGGCGTGCATAAGCTTGAGAGCATTCCCTTTCTTCGCCATCATCCAAACATTCTGGCGCAAGTGCACGGCGGTTACATCAATATGCTACAAAGCGGGATTGAATTTGCCACGAAAGTGACAACCGTAAGTCCTAACTATGCGAGCGAGTTACTTACTGACCTAGGTAGTCATGGCCTGCACGAGCGGCTTGTAAATCGTCAAGCCGACTTAAGCGGTATTCTTAACGGATGTGACTACACGCAGTGGAACCCCGAGACAGATACATTCCTACCTGAGAATTACAGTGTAGATAATCTTCATCCAAAGACCGCATGTAAACGAGCATTACAGGAGAAGTCGGGATTACCTGAGAATGGCAACGTACCGCTTATTGGAATGGTGTGCCGGCTGACTGAACAAAAAGGCTTTGGCTACATACTGCCCATTTTGGACGATTTAATTAAGCACAATGTTCAAATGGTAATTGTGGGCACGGGCGACCCTAAAGTGTGTATGGATCTTGGCGAATTCGCTCAACAACACCCTGACCAATTCGCGTTTATAAACGGGTTTAGTTCCGAACATGCCCATTTGGTAGAAGCCGGCGCTGATTTTTTCCTAATGCCTTCTCAGTTTGAGCCGTGCGGATTGAACCAGATGTACAGCTTAGCTTATGGAACCATCCCCATCGTACGTTCGGTAGGCGGACTCAAAGACACGGTTATCGATTACAGCAACGATAGCGAAGGTACGGGTTTTGTGTTTGATGATCCTACGCCACATGCACTGCTATCTTGCATTCGTCGAGCTCTGCTGGCGTTCTACGAAGATGCCGGAAAATTCAGGGCGATGCAGCAACGTGGAATGCGAACGCGATTCACATGGGAAGCAGCGGCGAAGAATTACCAGCAACTATACGTTTTAACCCTCAACTAAAGGGCTTTGCGTACATTAATTATTGTTTATGGGCGTCTTCCTTTTTGCGCATTTTTGCGCCACTATGAGTATATGGAAGACGCGAATGGACAATACGCAAAACGGATATGACGGATAAAGTAGTCAAGCTTACGATTAAAAGCCTTTTCATTTGGGTGGTAATGTCAATTACTACGTTTTCGCTTGCAGTGTTATCCAGTCTTGCCGTCTACACGCAAATTAAAACCTACCGTCATGAACTTGAGTCTAACGCACTCATGTTAGCCAAGTTGGTCGCAAGCAGTTCAGCTATGTATCTTTATGACGAAACGCCAGAGCGCATTGAACTTGCCCTAAGTAACCTTGCTGCCGCCGACCATGTATTAAATGCCCACGTTTACAAAGCGCAAAGCGGTAACCTAGAGCCCCAGATTTTCGCCTCTTATAACAAGGAAGGCCAGTTATTGTTAGGAGGCAAGGAAAATCAACTGGCGTCCATGTTTATGACACCTCAGTTGGCCGACAATGGGCAATACCTTGAATTAAGTGCAAAAGTCTTCGACACTGAGACGAACATTCAGTTGGGCTGGATATATTTACGAATTTCCTCAGAGAATTTTAACCAGCTTGTTGGAAAGTCGATTTGGCTTAATTTGGCAGTAGCCTTGGCGCTATTGGCTATTAGCTTTTACTTTGCAGTGCGTATGCAGCGTATTGTAACTGGCCCCGTTGAAGACATTGCTAACTTCTTGCAGCGTACTTCACGACAACGTGATTATTCAGCCCGTGCCAGCGGCTCCACCATTAGAGAACTCGATATCTTGGCTGACGCCGTGAATGTGATGCTGTTTCGTATGCAAGAGTATATGCAAAAGCAACGACAGGCGGAGGAGCAACATAGAAAGCTCAATGCCAGCCTTGAAGATATGGTAAGTCACCGAACCACCGCCCTTAAGGATGCAAACCAGGAACTTATTCAAACGCTAGAAAAGCTACATCAGTTCCAGCGTCAAATTGTACAGAATGAAAAGATGGCCTCGCTTGGTGATATGGTTGCGGGCGTTGCGCACGAGGTAAATACTCCGATAGGTTTAGGCGTTACTGCGTCGACAATGATGTTAGACAGGTTAGCGGTTATTCAAAAAGACTTTGAAAATAAAACGCTGAAAGCCAGTGTAATGAAACGCTTTTTGGATGAAAGTAACGAAAACCTCAACATTATTTACCGCAATTTGAACAGAGCTGCCGAACTTATTAGCAGTTTTAAGCAGGTTGCTGTAGATCAAACCTCAGAATCTAGTCGAAGTTTTTGCGTTGTACAGCTAGTTAATGAGATACTATTGTCATTGCAGCCTCGACTCAAAAAATTAAAACACAACATCAACGTAGATTGCGACCCTACCCTTAGCGTTGAAACGAAGGCTGGCCCAATAAATCAAATCTTGATTAATTTAATCATGAATTCGGTTATTCATGGGTTTGAAACCATGGATGAAGGCACAATTGATATTCGTGCCGAAATGGTGAGTAGCAATAAGCTCAAGCTTGTTTATACCGATAACGGAAAAGGCATTTCCCCAGAAATTCGCAAACGGATATTTGACCCCTTTGTCACCACGAAGCGTGGGCAAGGTGGTTCCGGATTGGGAATGCACTTGGTATACAACTTAGTAACGCAAGCCCTTAATGGTTCAATATCGATTACCAGTGAGGAAGGCAACGGCGTAGAATTTGTAATTATCTTCCCCGTTGTTAATGCGAAAACGTCAGAATAGTTGTATAAAGTATGAACTTTTCTTGATTTTTATTGGCTAACCCCAATACCTTAACAGTAAGAATATTCACAAGTTGCTTGCAATCAAGTACATGAATATTAAAATTTAACCAGTTAGTTGCTTAAATCGTATTTTAGAAAGAGTGTAGAACACCATGCAGACGCCAAATGTGTTAATTGTTGAAGATGAGGTGGTAACCCGTACCACGCTTAAGAGTTTATTTGAAGCGGAAGGGTATAATGTGTTTGAGGCCGAGAACGGTGATCAAATGCATGATTTCTTCGAGAATCACGCTATCAATTTGGTTATCATGGACATTAACCTACCGGGTAAAAATGGCCTTATTTTGGCACGTGAAGTACGTGACCGTAAAAACGTTGGGCTTATCTTCCTAACGGGTCGTGATAACGACGTTGACCGTATTCTAGGTCTTGAAATTGGCGCAGACGATTATCTGACTAAGCCATTCAACCCTCGTGAATTGACTATTCGCGCGCGCAACTTACTGTCTCGTACTACAAACTCTTCAGAAGACGACGATTTACCAAGCCGTGTAAGCTTCAACGGTTGGACGCTTGACGGTGATAGCCGTTCATTGATTTCGCCTAGCGGAAAAGAGTTCCGTTTACCACGCAGTGAATTCCGCGCTCTTCACCTTTTCCTAAGCAATCCAGGTAAAATCCTTACCCGTGAGCAGCTAATTATGGAAATGACGGGGCGTGAACTTCGTCCGAATGACCGTACGGTTGACGTAACGATTCGTCGTATTCGTAAGCACTTCGAATCAGATCCTTCAGATGAAGAATTGATTGTAACCATTCACGGTGAAGGTTACCGTTTCTGCGGTCAGGTTGACGGCTAAGACGTTGCCTGAACGAGTTTTGAATTAATGAAAAGCCGCTACTGTGTAGCGGCTTTTTTATATGTAAACACTTTATCCCAATGACGGCATAACTAAGCTATGCCGCGAATTGTCATTTGAGATATCGAGTGCTAAATGATCGACTTCACACTGAGGATTAGCTGTCAGCAGCGCTAAAGCAAATTGAATAGCGGTATTGCTTCTCTTCCAACAAGAATGCTTTATGTGTACTTGGGCTCCATGAATCATCGCCGCCTACGCCCATGTGGGCATGATCTATGTACACAAACACACAATCTTGAGGTGTTAAATCACAGGTGTGTTTTGCCTCGTCTAGCTGTGCTTGCCCATATTCGCTCACGTTAAAATAGAACTGTCCTTTTGCTTTCAGGCCACTAACTTCAAGTTGTGTACAGCCACAGCGCAAGCCGTTGTCCGTTGGGAATATGTAGCACGTTTGCATCTCTTCTATCGGTAAGGTGTAGCGACCATAACGCGCTGCCGCTTTTCTGTCAGGGTAGTTCTCAAATGGCCCTAGTCCTTGCCAGGTAATCGACGTTGGCTTATCGGCTACAGGCACTGCCGTTTGTATACCAATTCGCGGCATAGGTGGTAAACCGTCATCCAAGAGCACTTCAACGTCTACCGATAGCTTGGCCTGTGCATTTATGGTGTAAACCCACTTTGTTGCCGCTACCAGCTTTTCTGAATGGTGATAATCAAATAACGATGTTATACGCACGTCTTGCGCACCCTGCTCAACGTTTACGCCCGTGCAAGTGCGTGTCCACTTGCCAATTCCTGCACGACGCCAGCGAGACTCCCACGCATTTGGGTCTGGATTATCAACTTCGCTTACCCCAATGTCGTTATCTAGCGGCGCTCTGAAGAAGTTATCTTCTAGCGGCGCGCTAAGTGTTTCCTCCGCGCCTTGAAGCCACGAGGTTAATAGCCCGCTCTCACTATTAAAGCTAAATACGTTATTTTGCGCATGTACCAGCAACATCCCATCCTGAGCTTCAATTGATAGCTCACTAATGCCGCTTGTTATGTCGTTATCATTAAGAGAAAACGATACTATTCCACGCTTGTTGACTAGCGCTAACTGGGCGGTGTCCATAACATGCCCTGCTTTAGCCCACGAGCAGTCATTCGCTAGTACCACATCAATATTTAAGTGGTAGTCAGCGCCTGCTTTAAACGTAATATCAGGGCTAAGACTGAGCGTTTGTGCTTGTTGTGGCGCTATGTCGATTTCGCATTCGCCCTTCGCCTCAGCAATCGGTTGTCCATTTTCTAGCACTTGCCAACGTAACAACTCGTTGTCTGTGTGTCTAAATAAGTAATCGCTGCTTACCGTAAGCTCAAACTTGTTGTCTTTCTCAACCAACGAAAAGCTTAAGTGCTGCTGACAATATTTAGCTTCTAATAAGTGCGGATGTGGCGTTCTGTCTGGAAATAACAGACCGTTTATACAGAATTGTCTGTCGTTTTCAGTATCGCCGAAGTCTCCGCCGTAAGCCCAGTATGCTTCGCCGCTATTAGTGTGCTTTACTAACCCTTGATCAACCCAGTCCCAAATAAAGCCACCTTGAAGGCGAGGATAAGCCTTAAACGCTTTCCAGTATTCATCAAAGCTACCCAAGCTATTACCCATAGCATGCGCATATTCGCATAGAATAACGGGGCGGTTTTCCCCCGGCATCGACAACCATTTTTTAATGGCCCACTTAGGGACTGCATCGTCTTTAATGTCGGTATCAACCCGTGCGTACATTGGCGCAATAATGTCGGTAGCCGAAGTATCAGCGCCGCCGCCTTCGTACTGTACAGGGCGCGATGGGTCAAATGACTTTGCCCAGCCATACATTGCATCGTGGGTAGGGCCATGACCAGACTCATTCCCCAACGACCAAATAATGATGCTGGGGTGGTTTTTGTCTCGCTCGACCATTTGCGTAAAGCGCGCCATGTAAGCGCCGGCCCAGAGCGGGTCGCGAGAAAGCCTTCCCATCGGGAACATACCGTGGGTTTCGATGTTGGCTTCATCTACCACATAAAGCCCGTATTCATCACAAAGCTCATACCAACGAGGGTGATTTGGATAATGAGCGGTACGCACAGCATTGAAGTTGTTTTGCTTTAACAACTTAATGTCTTCAAGCATGTCATTTTCATTGATTGCATGCCCTTTCGTTTGATGGTGTTCGTGACGGTTAACCCCACGAATTAGCACGGCTTTACCATTTACCAGTAATTGGCCGTTTTTGATTTCAATGTTTCTAAAGCCAACGTTATAGGCCTCAACATCAACGGCATTGCCATCCTCATCAATAAGCGAGACTACGATGCGGTACAGATTCGGTGTTTCAGCAGTCCAGTGTTTAGGTTCATTCACATGAAGCGTTTGAAAAACTACATCATCCCAACCGCCCTTTTCATCAATACGCTTATTGTTAGTGCCGGTAATGACTTGCTCGGTGACAGCGTTATCGCCATCAAAAAGCTGGATGCCCACTTTGTAAGTAGAAGGCGCATTGATGGCGGTACGTACGGTTACTGTTGCGTCGCGATAGCATGCGTCAAGGCTTGGCGTAACAAACACGTCCTGAATGTGATGCTGAGGTTTGGTGACTAGATTTACGTCGCGGAAGATACCGCTAAGCCACCACATGTCCTGATCTTCTAAGTAGCTGCCGTCTGACCATCGGATCACCATTACCGCTAGTCGGTTTTCACCTTCGACCAAGTAGCCAGACAAATCGAATTCAGCCGGTAGTCGACTGTCTTGGGAATAGCCTACATACTCGCCGTTGCACCACAAGTGAAACGCGCTATTTACCCCTTCAAAGACAATATGATTGCGCTGTTTTAACTCATCCTCGGTAACGTTGAACGTTGTTCGGTAGCAACCCGTTGGATTCTCGCTGGGTACCACTGGAGGGTTCACCGCGAAAGGATATTTAACGTTACAGTAAATCGGTTTGTCGTGACCTTGCAGCTGCCAATTAGAAGGTACCGCAATAGGCTGCCAATTAGCAGATTCATCATCACTTAATGTTTTAGAAAGCAGGCTTTCAGGTACTTTTGCTGGTGCTTCAAATAAACGGAAATCCCACTGACCGTTTAAACTACGTTTTTGCGCATTGGTATTTTGCAATGCGTCTTTTAGCGTTTTGTATCCGTGATGTGGACTGTGGGCATTGATGCGATTCCTCTGAAATACAACCGGGTTTTGCCAATCGTTTTGAGCCACTACTTGCGCAACATTAAGCATGTCATATCCTTTACTTTTTCGTTAAGCGCAATATAGCTAACTTTCATTAAATCCTTTATGCTCTAATCTTTCATATATTTATCCAAAACTATCATTTCACATTTATGCAACTTAGCTTTAGAGACATTGTAGACATAGGCCCTAAGTGCTTTGAACGCTTTATTGATAGTAGTAATACGCCTGAAATCAGCGACCTGGAGATTGAACTAGCAGGATGCTCTAACTTATCAGGTAACTATACGGTAGGTCGCGTTTCGCCTCCTAACCACACCTTGTTTTACAGCATTCATGGTCAAGGAAAATTTCGTGTCCCGTCAGGCGAGATGCAATTGGATGAAGGACAGCTAATTATTTTACCCGCTGGACAAAGTTTCGAAGTCACAATAGTCAGTGAGCAATGGGATATAATTTGGGTAAACTTGGCAGACTCCGAACGCTGGACACCATTTAATAAGCTAGGTGCTGTGATAGTGGATAATGCCATGCTGGAAGGACTGCATCATGCAATGGAACTTTTGTATTTAGAGCGTGACGTCGAGAATCGAAATTCGGCGATGCAAGTTGTGTCTCGCTACCTGTACCGTATTATTGATGCGCCTTTGAGTGACGTACATACTCACGATGAGAAAGAACGACGCCAAGTAAGCAGACTACACAGCCTCTTTTCTGCGGTTGAAAAACAGCTTCAGTTTGATTGGGATATGGAAAGCTTAAGTGAGAAAGCGCATTATTCTGCCCCTCACCTTCACAGGCTGTGCTTACAAGTATTTGGGAGAAGCCCCAAACAGCACGTTATCCATTTGCGTATGACACGAGCCAAAAGCTTATTACTAAGCACGCAGTGGCCCGTATCTTATATCGCCAGTTATGTAGGCTACGCAAATGTATTTACGTTCTCGAAACGCTTTAAGAAGTCCACCGGGCTGTCTCCTTCAGCGTTTCGAGAAAGCGTAAACTAGCTGCCTGCTATCTTCATTTGGTCAATAAGCACAGAACCGGTCTGTACACTACCGCGCACATCTTTTTCAGCGCCAATTGCCACAATGCCTTTAAACATATCTTTCAGATTGCCAGCAATAGTTACCTCGTGAACTGGGTATTGGATGATGCCATTTTCAACCCAGTATCCCGCTGCGCCGCGCGAGTAATCGCCCGTCACACCGTTAACGCCCTGCCCCATCAGTTCGGTTACGAACAAACCTGTGCCCATTTCTTTAAGCAGGTCGGCGTCGCTGTGACCCGTATCACCTACTAGCCAGTTATGAATACCACCGGCGTGGCCATTCGAGCGGGTGTTTAGCTTACGCGACGAGTAGGTAGTATAAAGGTATGTAGCCAATTTACCCGCATCGACAATGGTCATGTCAGAACATGCCACACCTTCGTTATCGAAGCTTGAGCTTGCCAGACCGCCTTTAATAAACGGACGCTCTTCAATATTAAGCCATTCTGGGAAAACTTGTTTACCCAAGCTATCTAGCAAGAAGCTAGAGCGACGGTAAAGGCTGCCACCACTAATGGCTCCTACGTAATGACCAAACAAACTAGATGCGATGTCACGGTGTAAAAGCACAGGCACGTTTGCCGTGTTGATTTTACGAGCCCCCAAACGGTCTACAGTAGCTTTAGCGGCATCAATACCCACTGCACTTGCTGATTGCAGCAAAGACGCTTTACGACTTACTGTGTAAGCGTAATCGCGCTGCATATCGTTATCTTGTGCGCCAATAACCATACAGCTTAGTGAATAACGGCTGCTAGGATAACCTGCATTGATACCGTGCGTGTTGCCGTAAACGCGCATACCTAGATTTGCGTTATACGACGCGCCATCTGAATTTGTAATGCGCGAGTCGTAATTCATTGCCGCCGTTTCGGCTTCAATAGCAGTTTTAATGGCCTTTTCAGTATCTAATTCTTCAGGGTGATACAGATCTAAATCAGGGAACTCGGTAGCAATAAGGTCGGCATCGGCCAAACCTGTACAAGGATCTTCACTGGTATAGCGAGCAATATCGACGGCTTTTTCTACCGCGAGTGTTAGCGCCGCTTTGCTCAGATCTGCGGTAGACGCACTCCCCTTTCGCTTGCCTACGTATACGCTTATACCTAAGCCACCGTCGTTGGTAAATTCAACGTTTTCAACTTCTTGCATACGTGAAGAAACGGCGATGCCCTGCACTTTAGACATGCTGGCTTCGGCTTGTGTTGCGCCTTTAGAAAGGGCTAATTTCAGTACATCATCTACGACATTTTGAATGTCGGCTAACTGCTGCTCAATTTGCATAGTAAGTTTCGCTGTCTTAATTCGACTGTGATAGTTACAATTTAGCTAAAGTGTAACACTAATGAGTTTGAAATGAGTGATCAGAAATACAATTCTCCTGAAGATCCTTACTTCGAAGATGCGCAAGCAGATGAGTTCGAAGAGGAAGAATTAATCAGTAAAACTGAGCTGAAGCGTCAAGCTAAAGAACTTCACAAACTAGGTGAAACGTTGGTTAACCTGACCGATGCTCACATAGCGACGATTCCAATGGATGAAGAGCTTGCTGACGCCGTAGCTATTGCCCGCAAAGTGAATAAGAAAAAAGACGGTTACCGCCGTCAGCTTCAGTTTATCGGCAAAGCTTTACGTCATAGAGATACCGCCCCTATTGAAGAGGCGTTGGCTAAAATTACACATCAGCATCAGGCAAGCAATGCGGCCTTTCATGCACTAGAAAAAGCCCGTGAAGCCGTGATTGAACAGGGCGACCCCGCTATTCAAAAGCTGATTGAAGCGCATCCTGAACTGGACCGCCAAAAGCTGCGCCAATTTCATCGCCAAGTTAAAAAAGAGCGTGAAAAAAATGCGCCGCCTAAAGCATTCAGAGAGCTGTTTCAGTATTTGAAAGACGTTATTCATGAGGATTAACGGTCTGCAATTAAAGTAATCTCAACATCAAAGTTTCGTTCACCAGCCAAAGGGGGATAGTGTGAAAATATTTTCTAACCCTAACGCAACACTGAAAAGCAAGTACGGTCAGTATCAAATTGCTGTGCTTGGTAGCATTGTTGGCGTGTCGGCTGAAGGTATTGCCGATGGTTCAGCCATTGAACGCTATGCGCGGGATATGATGGATGTGATTAATAGCTTTGGTGGGGATAGCTGGGCATTTTTAGGTTTTTTGCATGGTTCTGCCCTTCTCACTAAAGCAGGTGAGACAGAACTGCAGCGTTCAATAGAGTGGCGTGCGAAGCACGGAATGGCGCTTGGCGCGCTGGTTATCGGCGATACCACGGTGCAGCCCATTGTAAGAGCGCAATTTCAGAGAATTTACGACAATGCAGGCCTTGAGCTAGGTATTTTTACCAACGAAGAAGATGCTATTGAGTGGTTGAATGGAAAAGGATTTGAAAGTTAGCCACGACTTATACCAGTTTGCATACAAAAAAGGTTGGTGCCTAGGCCCAACCTTTTTTAATTTTCCAGTTTACGGGTTTGAGCTGAATTAAGCCGTACCACCCACCGTCAACTCGTCAATTTTAAGTGTGGGCTGACCTACACCCACCGGCACGCTTTGACCGTCTTTACCACATACACCCACGCCTTTATCTAGGGCAGTGTCGTTGCCAATCATTGAGATTTTTTGCATAACCTCTGGACCGTTACCAATTAAGGTAGCCCCTTTCACTGGTGCAGTAATTTTACCGTTTTCAATTAAGTAGGCTTCCGCGCTAGAAAATACAAATTTGCCTGACGTAATGTCTACCTGTCCGCCAGCAAAGTTCGGCGCGTAAATACCTTTGTCGATAGACGCGATAATTTCCTGCGGATCGTGTTGGCCTTCCAACATATAAGTATTCGTCATGCGGGGCATAGGCAAGTGCGCATAGGATTCACGACGACCGTTACCGGTAGGCGCAACGCCCATAAGCTTGGCGTTATGTTTATCCTGCATATAACCTTTCAAGATACCATCTTCAATAAGCACGTTGTGCGCTGTTGGTGTGCCTTCATCGTCTACCGACAACGAGCCACGACGGTCGTTTAATGTGCCATCGTCAACAACCGTCACGCCTTTTGCTGCAACGCGCTGACCAATACGGCCACTAAATGTTGATGCACCCTTACGGTTAAAGTCGCCTTCAAGACCGTGCCCTACCGCTTCGTGAAGTAATACACCGGGCCAACCGTTACCTAATACTACAGGCATAGCGCCTGCCGGCGATGCCACAGCTTGCATGTTAACCCGCGCCATGTGAAGGGCATCTTCTGCCAACGTCTCGTAATACGGTTTGCCGTTTTCGTCTTGTTTAAAGAACGAGTAGGCATAACGACCACCAGCTCCAGCTGAACCACGTTCACGTCTATCGCCTTGTTCTAGCAATACCGAGCAGTTCAAGCGCACCAGCGGGCGAATATCAGTAGCTAAAGTACCGTCACTGCCAGCAACTAAAATTTCTTCATACACACCGCTTAAGCTCACCACTACCTGATTGGCAGACGGCTCTTGTTTGCGGATATAGGCATCTACTGCTTTTAAAAGCGAAATTTTCTCAGCGTCTTGCATCGCAAGAATAGGGTTATTTTCGCTGTATCGCGCTTGCACTGGTTTTTGTCCAAGCGAAGCAACCTGTTGTGAACCGCCGCTTGGCGCAATGCCACGAGCCGCTTTACACGCTTTGGTCAACGCTTCTTCGCTTATTTCGTCTGAATAAGCGAACCCTGTTTTCTCGCCGCTAATTGCACGCACGCCTACGCCGCGCTCTATGTTATAGCTGCCTTCTTTAATAATGCCATCTTCCAACACCCAGCTTTCGTGCTGGCTTGACTGAAAATATAAATCGGCATAGTCGGTATCGTGACGATGAATAGTCGCTAAAGCACGCTCTAGCTTAGAGATATCTAGCCCTGAGTCAGATAATAAATGACGCTCAACAGATTTAGACAAAGTGACTCCTGAATCGGTTATGTTCGGCAACCGGCATATTCTGTTTAATGGTTTCTCTTTCTGCAATATCTACTTTTGCCGAGACTAACCCTACGTCGGTTTTGCGTTCGGCAAGGGTCTCCCCCCAAGGCGACAGTACAAGACTGTGACCGTATGTTTCACGGCCATTTGCATGCACACCACTTTGATTTGCAGCTACCACAAAGCACTGCTTTTCAATGGCTCTGGCTTGCAACAACGCATGCCAATGCGCTTCTCCGGTGCGCTGGGTAAAGGCCGCTGGCAACACCAAAATATCGATATCGCCCATTGCAGTAAATAATCCTGGAAAGCGTACATCATAGCACACCGCAAGACCAATGTTGCCTATTGGCGTTTCAACAGTAACCACCTTGCTGCCCGCTTCGGTTGTCGCCGATTCACGATAACTGCCCGTGTTGTCGTTAACTGATACATCGAACATGTGAATTTTGCGGTAGTCTGCCAACACATCACCATCGGGGCCAAACAGCATGCAGGCTGCGGAAAACTTCTCTGGGCTATTGGTTTTCACTGGAAACGTACCCGAAACCAGATAGCACTGATATTGTGCAGCAAGCGCTGACAAACGTCGCTGAATCTCACCTTCGCCCTTTGTTTCTGCCACAGCAAGTTGGCCTTTGTCTTTACCGCCGAAATAAGCAAAACACTCTGGAAGCACAACTAAACTGTTTTTCTCAATCTTTGCCGATGCCATTTCGTTTGCAACGGTGTCGAGATTTTCTTCCACGCTTGGCGCAGATGTCATTTGTAATGCAACTAAATTAACCATCGATCACCTCCATTTTAAGCCTGCGTACGTCATCTTCCGTTAATGGCCTGTCTTGCGGGTTGGCCGGTACAGGCGCATTTTGCGCAGGTAAGCTGATGTCTTTGCTGTTGCGCTCAACTTCGTCGAACTTAGGATCTTTTATGGTACCTGTAACGCGATAGTTCACATTTGAAATGACTTTCGCAGAGGTTAGCACCTGATCTATGGCAAGAGCAGCGAGTGCAGTAGGCGGCGTAGCCAAGAAATACACTAAAAACGGTAAGTTCCCAGTTACGTTCGGTGCGAACGATACGTTGTAATTTAATCCACCGGTATTGAGGTCTGTGAAGCCCGTGATCTCTATTTCACCAGCGCCGCCGTCAATTTCAGTATCGTCGGTATACGCTTTGCCATCAACAATACTTAACGTACCGCCCATATCGTCGTAGAAAAAACCCTTAGCAAAAACGTCTCGAAAATCGAGGCTGAGCTTCCGCACTAACGAGTTCAAGCTAAACAGGGTAAAGATACGTGACCCCTTATCACTCAACTCAGTTAGATACCCATCTGAGAGCGACCACTCAACATTACCGTTTAGCTGTTCAAACCCGAAATCCATCGGCGCATTTGGCCAGTTGATATCAAACACCACATTTGCGCTAGAATCTTTTATACCTGATTCAACACCGTACTCTTTTAGCATCTGCCCAACGTCGGGAGACGTTAATGTTCCGTTTAACGCGCTTTGAATCTCGCCTCCCATGTGCTTCCAATAACCCGTTGCGGTAACGTTAGTTTCATCAGATTTCACTAGAAGCTGGCGAATGGCTAAACCATTCTCTTCCTTCGCGATGTCTAAGGTAATTTCACCTAAATCGATGCCGTGCACGCCACAGGACTGACAATAAAAATAAATGGGCGGTAGCGTATTTGGGTCAATATTGTAGGGCGACTCGCCTTCCTCACTTGGCATAGCACTATTCGTAGCTAACTCAACGCCGCTCTCTGAACCGGTTTTTGTCGCTCCCCCGGCTTGAGCAGGCTTCTCTAGTGATAAATAGTCGGCATTTATCTCAATGCCCTGCTCGTCTAAATCACTATTAATACGAATAGTGGCTCTTGCCTGAGGCGACGCTAAGTCTAGGATCCAATCTTTATTGCGTTCTGTTGCACTGAGCTGCGCATCATTAATACTGTGGCCAGCAAAATTTAGCTTGTCGGCTTTGGCGAATATCCGCGAGGGAGTACCAAACAAATTCGCTTTTTTGCTTTCGTTTGATTGGATACTCGATTGAGCATTTGTTTTTGCAACGGCGGTGCTGGTGTCTTTCCCTTTACCGGAAAGTAACATATTTATAGTGGTAAACCATTCTTGCACATCAGCTTGAGCTAGATTAGCACTGATACTAAAACCTGTACCAATGTTGGCTATATCGCTTTCGCCAAGTGCCAAGTGCGCACGTGAAAACTGCATTTCTTTGTGCGGTAGTACGCCATCAAAACGAATGTTATCACCAAGTGACGCCTCCACATTTGATGCTTTGCCATCGCCTTTACTGGTAATAAGCAGCGGTAAACTGCTGCCCGCTGGCGTATCGAAGGGAGCAGGCAATACACTTTGTGTCGCCGTTAAATCTGCAGTTAAATTGGCAGTATAGTTAAACCCACTGTTTGAAAGCGACAGTTGAACTGTAGTGTTCCAATCACTTTCGCCGTCGATGTATTCGGTGAGGTCTGTATTCACATAGTTAGCCAGCGGGTGTACATGCCATCGCCCACCTAACTCTACATTTAGGTCGTATGTGTCGCCCTGTCTACCGGATAGCGACAAGTTCACCGGCTGTTTAAGAAACTGCGCCTGAAGCCCACTTGCGTCTATATCGCCATTAACAAATGACACCTTTCCCGATGCCTTATCAAATAGCATATTTGTGGTCGCAACAAAAACGGGGTTATCCGACAAGTGCGCCGTTCCCGATGCCACCACATCTTTGCCTTTAAACGGGATATCAAGCTTTATATCGGCAGATAGAGGCCCGCCAATTTGCACGTCTTCGTTAAGTACTTTGCCTAAAGATTTTTTAAGGGACGAATCCATCATTAACGCGGTTAGCGCGTTACCAGTGCCAGTACCATTGGCATAAATAATCAGGCGAGCATCTGGACTAAAGCTTGGAATGGCAGCCGACATATCACTGATTTTCATACCAGCAAGCGTCGCACTAGGGCTCTCCATCACTAATGCATTATTCACAAAATACAAAGATAGGTCTAAGTTATTAAGTGCCGGCCAGTCTGGCGCAAAAAGAAAATCCCCCTGCTCAATATCGACATACGCCTGAAAAATGCCCGTGTTGTCGTCAAACGGAAAGTCACTCGTGCGACCGTGCCACAGCACGCGCGCATTTGCGATTTCACCTTCTCCTGTAAACGCACGAGTAAGGTATTTGTCGGTATTGGCCCCCATTAAAGAAGGGGGAAATAAACTGCTCACCTCATTTAGCGCCAATGGGCTTACATCCACATAAAGCGACATAAACCCTGTCGACGTATTCAGTTTAAACTGCGGATGAAGAGTAACGGCATCACTATCGAACAGCATATCGCTGCCTTTTACTACCCACTGCTTGTCTTCGCTATCTATCTGCTCTGGGTAAATATAAAACTGAGATTTAAACAGGTTTATATTGACGTCTTTCTTAATTACGCCGTTGGCACTTAGTAAGCTATCCGCACTCTCTAAGTAGATAGCGCCATTATTTTTATACCAGAAAAAGTCTGCATCTAGCGACGAAAGACCTGGTACCTTATCTGTTTTGTCCCACTGCAAATCTAGCACTTTAGCCGCTAAAGAAGGCTGGCCGTTGTGCCATTGAACCTGCAACGTGGCCAACTCGCCTTTTGGATTAAGCCCGCGTATTTCTTCTTCACTGGTATCATCCATGAAAAGCGGTAACAGCAGCAGAAAGGGGTTAATTTGCACCGGCTTTACGGTGTTTATCAGCGCATCACCATTTGCACTTATACTGCCAATTAGGTCTGTTGTAAGGGTCTCGTTGCTCGAATTAAGCACCAATTGATCCACTCGGACATTCCAGCCTCCCTGTCTGTTCTCGTCGTTAGGCAACGCCTGAAGACTACCACCGCTTATACCTGTTATTGTTTTCGCGCGGCCACTACCCCACTCTAGAAGACTCTCACTTAGCTCAGCTTGTACGCTAGTAACTTCACTTTGGGAAAAGTTAGTCCATACTTCAAAGTTTGCGCGGCTTTGCGCTAGTGGGCGCTTGGTTTTGATGAGATCGCTTACCCACGGAGAAATATCGAGCTCTTCTGCTTTGGCGTAAAACACGCCGTCAAAGTCTTCCCGCGTGCCCGTGATATCTATGATAAACGACGCCGAGTTAGCCGCTAAATCTGCAACCTTAAGCTGACCTAAACCTTGGTGTCGCTCTTCATGGTTGTTCCACGATAAACTTTCAATATCAAATGAATTGGTTTCATTAAGGTGAGTGACAGATACCACCCCGTCTTCTAACGAGAAGCTTTGAAGCTGCTCTAAAAACAGACGCTCTAGTGCATTTACTACAGGGAAGTTATTCTTATCGCCTCCAGAAAGGCGATCGGCGTCAATATCAAGCTTAAGACCACGCAGCTCAAAACGGGTAGATGAGATAAGTTGGTGGCGTAGCGATTCCCAAAAATCTAGCTCGACGTAGATTTGCCTGATATCCAATGCAACAGGGGAAGCATCGTTTTTAGCCAACGACACCGAATTGAGCACAATACTTGGACCATTGCGCTGCCAAACAGCATGCACACTTTGGATGGATAGGTTTACGCCATACTGCTCATTAATATAATTTTCCAACAGGTGTTTGTTGTGCTCAATATGCGGCAGAGCATAGCGTGCAGCGCTTAAAACAAGCGCGAAAAGTACAAGCAATACGGCGAGTAGCAGCCAAAACTTCTTAAGTAGATAAGCGGCTACCGACGAAAAATTTGTCACATTTTGCCTTTGTATACGTTAATGCGTTACATCATGACGACGTCGTACTTATCCTGATTGTACAATGTTTCTGTTTGAACCTTGATTTGTTTAGACACAAATACTTCCAGTTCTGCCAGCATATGAGACTCTTCACCCATTAAGGCTTCCGCCACTTTTGGTGAAGCGTAAACCACAAACTTGTCTGCGTCGTAGGCGCGATTCACCCGTACAATTTCACGCATAATTTCAAAGCAAATGGTTTCAATGGTTTTTACCGTGCCTCGCCCTTTACACACCGGGCATTCTCCGCACAATATATGCTCAATGCTTTCACGGGTGCGTTTACGGGTCATTTCAATTAGCCCTAGCGCAGTAAAACCGTGAATATTTATCTTGGCTCTGTCCTTGTTCGTCGCCACCTCTAGTGAGTGTAAGACACGTCGTTTGTGGTCTGGTTCAATCATATCGATGAAGTCGATAAGGATCATCCCACCCAAGTTGCGCAATCTTAACTGACGGGCAATTGCCTGCGTCGCCTCAATATTGGTGTTAAAAATTGTTTCTTCTAAGTTCCGGTGGCCAACAAAAGCGCCCGTATTAATATCGATTGTGGTCATCGCTTCGGTCTGATCAATGATCAAGTAGCCGCCAGATTTTAAATCGACACGGCGTTCCAAGGCTCGCTGCGCCTCATTTTCCACATCGTATAAATCAAAAATAGGTCTATCACCCGGGTAGTATTCGAGCTTGCCGTTCATTTCAGGCACATACTCTTTGGTGAACTGGTGAAGTTCATTGAATGATAGTTTCGAGTCGATACGAATTCTGTCGAGCTCTGTACCAACAAAGTCGCGTAGCACTCGTCGTGCTAGCGGTAAGTCTTCGTAAAGCACGTTCGACTTACGCTTTTTCATACGCGACTGAATTTTATCCCACAGCCTTCGCAAAAATGCTGCGTCGGACTGCAGTTCGTTTTTGCCCACGCCTTCCGCCGCAGTACGCAGAATGAAGCCACCGTTTTCATCACAAAACTCTTGCACCAGCGACTTTAAGCGCTCTCTTTCTGCTTCTTCTTCAATGCGTTGAGATACGCCTACGTGAGTTACCGAAGGCATAAATACAAGATAACGGCTGGGGATAGTAATGTCTGTGGTAAGGCGTGCGCCTTTGGTACCGATAGGATCTTTCACTACCTGAACCACAATATCTTGACCGTCTCGCACCAACTCGCGAATGTCTTGCTTTTGAATATGGCTTGCCGAGACTTCTTCAGCAATTTCATTGTGAATGACAATGTCAGATGCATGTAAGAAGGCGGCCTTTTCTAAACCGATATCAACAAATGCTGCCTGCATTCCCGGTAATACACGGCTAACTTTACCGCGATAGATATTGCCAACCAAACCGCGTTTGGTATGACGCTCTACGTGAATTTCTTGCAGTATTCCGTTTTCAATAAGCGCCACCCGTGACTCTGACGGGGTAACGTTAATAAGCAGTTCAGCACTCACGACACAACTCCAAATGCATTAAGTAATTGGCGGGTTTCGTACAGTGGTAGGCCTATTACGGCACTTGCACTGCCGTTAATGGAAACTACAAACTCACCACCAATACCTTGAATAGCGTAACTCCCTGCTTTGTCGGCAGGTTCTCCTGTTTCCCAGTATGCGTCAATTTGCTCATCCGTCAATGCTGCAAAAGTCACAGATGTGGTAATTACTTGAGTCTGTTGCTGAGCGTTATCAAGCACACAAATAGCGGTAAGGACGTCATGAGTTTTACCAGAAAGCATAGTGAGGATGCGCTTAGAATCTGCTTTATCTTCTGGCTTGCCAACACTTTGTCCGTTAAACGATATTAGGGTGTCGCTGGCCAGAATAACCTTGTCGTCGGTCATTGCCTGCTGATCCTCAAGGTATGCTTTCACCGCTTGGGCTTTTTCACTGGCTAGCCTTGCGACAAGCTCCATCGGTGGCTCGTTGTCACGGGGCGACTCGTCAATATCGGCAGGCTGTATTGTATGGGCTATGTTCATTTGCTTGAGCAAAGCGGTGCGTCGTGGAGAGGCTGACGCTAACACTACCGATTTTGTCATTGGCTTACCTTTGGTTTAATCGAGAACGTGTTCGGGTTACGAAATTGAAAACTGTCTGCGCGTGCGTCGAAGCAGCCAAAATACCCACGGCCACAACACCATTGACGTTATCACCGGCCACAGGTAATCGACTTGGAAATAAATATCAGTCAGTAGATGCTGCACCCAAAATGTAAGTAAGTGGTATAGCGCTGATAGTAGACCGATAATAATGGCTTGCTGCCAAACGGAGTAATTTCTTAGTCTTTGGTAATTAGCCGCTAATATATAAACACAAATACTTAAGCCGAAACTATGAATGCCCAAGGTTGTGCCTACAAGCACATCCATGGCTACGCCCGTTAAGAAGGCTACACCCACATTCACTCTGTGGGGCAACGCCATGCTCCAATATGCTAATACAACCAGCACCCAGTCAGGCCGGTACACATCTACTTGAGTGGGCAGTGGAACAATTTGCAGTACCAGAGCAACTAACAGACTAATCCATATAACGAGGTTACGTTTACGCATCTGAAGATTCTTCCTCGTTTACAGCTGGCTTATCAGTGTCGTCAGTTGAGTTAGCATCAGACTCATTTTCTGACTCAGGCGTGTGCCATAACAGCAATAGGTGTCGAAGCCTGTCTAGATTTGCTAAAGGTGTGACAATAACACGAGCAAAAGGGCGGCTTTCATCTCGGACGACTTGTGACACTCTTGCCACAGGGTAACCTTCTGGAAAGACTTTTCCTAAGCCAGACGAAATTAATGTATCACCTTCTTGAATATCGACACTATGAGGAACATGCTCTAGATACAGCTCGTTTAGTGCGCCGCTTCCGGTTGCGATAAAGCGAATATCGTTTCGAAGAGATCGCACAGGAATAGCGTGGGTAACATCGGCAATCAGCAATACACGGCTGTTTGTAGACCCAACTTCCATTACCTGACCCACTATGCCCTTATCATCAATAACTGGCTGAGACAGATATACGCCGTCTATCGCACCCTTGTTGATAACCACCTGCTGGCTATACGGGTTTTTATCCACCGCCATTAACTCAGCAACCATTTTTCGAGAAGAAACCCGAATAGGTGCCTGCAGTAACTCTCGTAATTGTGCATTTTCTTTTGCAATGACATCGAACTGCTGGAGCTTTTCGCTCATTAGCAACAGCTGATTATTAAGTTTCTGGTTTTCGGCCAGCAATTGTTCTTGAGAGGTAAGACGCTGGGCACTTTCATTTAGCATTAAACCGGGAAGGTTTGCTAAATACTGAAGTGGGCTCATTAATGAGTTGAGATAAACCCGCGTTGATTTGAAACCGTCTAGCTTATGGTCGACAAATATCAGAATCACCGACAGCACAAGCGCCAGTGTAAGCCTGTTATTTAACGAAGGGCCGCGGGTAAAAATAGTATCCATGATACAAATAAGGCAACCTTACGGTTGCCTTTCCTGTTTATTCGTAGCTAAACAGGTCGCCACCGTGAAGGTCAATCATATCGAATGCCTTACCACCGCCGCGTGCTACACAAGTAAGCGGATCATCAGCAATAACAACTGGAATGCCCGTTTCTTCCATTAGCAATCTATCTAAGTCTTTAAGTAACGCGCCACCACCGGTAAGTACCATACCGCGCTCAGAAATGTCTGAAGCAAGCTCTGGCGGAGACTGTTCAAGCGCCACCATAACGGCTGAAACAATGCCGGTTAGTGGTTCTTGAAGCGCTTCAAGAATTTCGTTTGAGTTTAGCGTGAACCCGCGAGGGACGCCTTCTGCTAGGTTGCGACCGCGCACTTCAATTTCGCGCACTTCTTCACCTGGGTAGGCAGCACCTATTTCATGCTTAATGCGTTCAGCGGTTGCTTCACCAATTAGTGAACCGAAGTTACGACGAATGTAGTTGATAATAGCTTCATCAAACTTGTCACCACCAATACGAACAGATGATGAATAAACTACGCCGTTAAGTGAGATAATGGCAACTTCTGTTGTACCACCACCAATATCGACCACCATTGAACCTGTTGCTTCTGATACAGGTAAACCCGCACCAATAGCAGCCGCCATTGGCTCGTCGATAAGATAAACTTCGCGGGCACCTGCACCCAGTGCAGATTCTTTAATTGCGCGGCGCTCAACTTGTGTTGAGCCACAAGGAACACACACTAATACACGAGGACTTGGGCGCAAGAAATTATTGTCATGCACTTGTTTAATAAAGTGCTGAAGCATTTTTTCAGTGACGTAAAAGTCGGCAATAACACCGTCTTTCATCGGACGAATTGCACGTATATTACCCGGCGTACGACCAAGCATTCGCTTAGCTTCTGCACCTACCGCTGCAACACTTTTTGGTCCTGCTGCGCGCTCTTGACGAATAGCTACTACTGAAGGCTCGTTCAGAACAATACCTTGGTCTTTTACATAAATCAGCGTATTAGCTGTTCCGAGGTCGATGGACAGATCGTTAGAGAACATGCCTCGAAGCTTTTTAAACATGAAGAGTGTATTCCTGTTTCTGTGTTAACGCGTATTTGCAAAGGTGAGATGGCGACGCTTTAACGTGAAGTCGATATTTATTCGCACACTTTAACAATGGGGGCTATTTTGGGCAAGTAATGCTGTAATTAAGTGACGAAATAACTGCATTTTTGCTTAGTAGTTTTAGCGCTTTACCCATGAAGGGATACCACACACGCGTTTCCAAATAATTTTAAAACTAGACCCACATAGTGACCCTGTGAAAATTAGAAGGTTCAAAAACAATTTGCTAATAATTTACATCTCTTTATGTTGGCGCCACTACGGTGTGCTACGCAACCAGCATTACGATCAAGCGGGATAACCTTCTTTGCTAATTATTGATTTGCTCGCGCTTGTAAATGATATTGTCGTTTCCTCGATACACACCATACGTGAGCGTTGCGTTTGGAGGGTTATCAGCTTCGCCATCTCCATCCCAATCCCACAATAGCCAAGCATCAGGCGTATAACTAACAGGATAATTGCCAGCACCGTTTGGTGATGACAGGCGTATTCCGTCACTATTTCTATAGGCTCCTTCACTTAACGACTCTTCCCCCGAAGAAACCAATTCACCAGATTCGTCATTCACGTTGTCGTGATCATAAGCCGTACAACTGTCATACTTATTAATTCGCCAATTATTTCCGTCCCAATATTGAGTGCGAAGCGGTAACAAAAGCGCTTCGTCGGCTGCACCGTAGTTATTTATCAACGTTGCACGACCGTAGGCAAAGCTGATTGAATCACCAAAATCGTCAACGCACTGACCGGAACAAGAAAGTCCATTGAAGTTTGCGCCCTCAATTTGTGCTTGGTCTGCCACCAGTACGACAGCAGCATCGATATATGCCCCATCCTGCGTTGCGCTACCTAAGCGGCTAAATGCAATGTCATTATCAGAGAAAGTAATTTGTCCTGTCGCTCCGCTTTGAGGCCAGCCTATCGAGTTGATATTTTCCAAACGGTTTAGCAAATTACCGTCATGCTCAACCTGCAAACCGAGACTGGTTAGCTTATTAAAACCATCGTAGTAGTTTGTGGTGCGGCTGCCATTTTGGTTAAGTGCGGTTAGCGAGAAGCTTACTTCACTAATAGGTTGTTCAAAGTAATTAAATGCACCATTGACGTTACATGCTGCTTCAACACTTCCGCTCAAGGCAAAATTAGAAGGTGCGAAACGCCCAACGTTTTGCACCAGCCCTTGCACGTTGGTATCTGACAAATAAGTACTCTGTGCAGCAATGGAAATTGTACCTACCTCATCGTAATTAACACCAACGTTAACTTTACCTTCGTCGCTAAATAAAACACTGGGCACGCTCAATGTACCCGTTGCGCCGCCACTAGGAAGTATATTTAAGGGTGTTAACAACGCGCTACCTGAAAAATGCTCCGCGGTATTATTGTTTTCCAGTGCTGCAAAGTTATCTGGTATTCCATCGTCGTTACTGTCTTCACCATCGACCCACTGTACTGTTCGCAAGCCTAAGACAAAGTCTTCCCCTGTCAGTTTGAGCAGCGAACCATTCGCACTATTCGCGTAACCGTTAAGATTGGAGCTCGTGCCGCTATCATTTAAGATATTCATAGCAAAGCCGAATGGACGCACTTTAAAAGTATTAGAAGAACCTGCAATACCGCTTCGATTAGTTATGTCTGCTGACAACGACAACTCTCCCGCATCTGGGTATTGAATTGTAAATGCAGCTCGCGAGTCAGCATCAAATTGGATAGGAAAGGTGCGTGGGGTTAGCCCCAGTTGATGTTCATTACCGTTATTGATAAGCAGTAGGGTGTTAGAACAATTGCTCGAACTAGCACAGTTATAATTTAATTCAACATCGACAATTTGATTTTTTAGCGTGTCAGAATTCCCACATGCTTCGATTGCATAGGTCTTGCTGTTAAAGCCAGTGTCTGAAGGCTTACCAGAAAGCTGAGTAACGATGGTTTCTGAATCATCAGTGATATTCTTAAACACCAGCCCGTCGGATTCATACTTTATTTTACAGCTACCTAAATTCACTTCTTTACCACCGATAAAGCAACGCAATTGAGAAGATGGATTTTCTCCCGAAGTAGCAAGTTCAGGATCTGCGCCTCTAAGGCTATCGAGTGTTAGCGAGGTCTGCCCGATAAACGTTACGCTGTCGTCAGGCGACCATCGATAGTTACCGCTATTAACGGGCACTAAGTTGACTGTAGATGGCTGAGAGTAGAGTAAATCACAGTTGACGTCTGCACAGGCTTTTAGGGTAACTTCTTTCGCGGCGCAGCTGCTACCCTTGTTATCAGCCAGTTCAAAACGATAGTGATTCAGTACTTCAATGACTTCCCGACCGCAGATGCCAGGAATATTGTTTGGCACGTCATTAGCCGTTACCCTCAGAGTAGCAGGTGAGCCAACGCCTCCTCCCGCGGTAAAGCGGCCTCTCAATGTGCCTTCAGACACATTGGCAAAGCTTATTTCACCTTTTGCTAAAACCAATGCGTTGGGGTTTGAGCCATCGATGACCACATCTCCATCGACATAAATAGCGAGATAAGCCCCTTCAGCGACAGTGATATTTGCGTTCACCATGGTGAACTTTGTAGCCACACCACCTATATTGTCCCCTGGGTCAGAAACATAAATTCGCGTGGGTGCAATTACGTTGTAGTTACCCGCCGCCATGGTTACCAGTTGACGGTTAAAATAATAATCCCCTGCTAAATCCCCTTCTGCTATCTCTGGGCCGCTATCGTCAATGGTAATTGTTGGTATCGCTCTCGCTTGTGAGTCGGTAAGCGCATCTGTGTTGTTCACGGTACAGTCGACAGGGTTCTGTCCGCATTTTGGGTAGTCTGCAGATCCACTTGTAGCGTCGGTGATAAACTGCTGTGCTGACAACACACCTGCATTTTCATCAATCATTCGGCTACCGGCTGCGAGTGAAATTGCGGAACCACCAAAAGCGGCAACCGCGCCAGGAAAGGCGTCATCACAACTAGGAACTTCGCCACTAAACACAAACTCTGAAGTCATAGCCAGAATGCTAGCGTCTTCTTCAGTGTGGTTGCGCTCAGAGTCTAAGCTCCTATCCTCATCTACACGAAGTCCAAGCCTATTTTTGTTTACGCCGCAGCTGCGAAGCCAACCGCCATCGCCGCCGTTTCTACTTATTTTACTGGCTGCAACCAAAGGAGTTTGCGTATAGTTGTTTTTAAAGTCATTTCGAAAGCAACCATCGTCCCACCCCTGTATGCGTACGTCGGCAAAATCGGCTTCCCAAACCACTTCAATACCATTGTCATCGAAAAATCTACGATTGAATCCCTCTGTTGTCGCCATGTAAGCTACCGTTTCATTGTGTGTAACTGGCGCATAATCTGTTTCAGACGCTTCCAACGCCATAAAATAAGACGGTGCTTCATACTTTGCTGCAATAGTTAGAAACGGCAACAAATGTTCGTTGGGTGGCTTCTTTCCATTAACGTCAACTTGGTTGTTTAACGTTTGAATAGAGTGAAAGAAAACAGGCTGTTCACCAAAATCAGTTTCAAGTGAAACGCGAGCATATCTCGCATTTTCTTCGCCCACCTTCAAGGGGCCGTCAGGTTCATACCAAGGAGAGCTTGTCGATGCCTGAATAGTCCCCCCTCCGAGCTCCATCTTACCGACTTCAACAATATCACCGTCAGGGAATTCATGAACGCCATACGCAATCGCTAAGTAATGTGCTCCCATCGTGATATGCGGACCATCTTCTCCAGAAGGCTCAAGGGGCAAAGCTTCAAAACCTGTGCGGGTAACGTTGCGAATTTTGACAATCGCTGGGTTGCTACCTTGATTAGTAGAGAGCATAAACACCGCTGGCGGCTCGTCGTATACCTGTGAAAAGCTAATGGTCGTCCACTCTGCTTTATTGTAGGTGTTTTGAAGCTCGATGAACCTGCCTTCGATTTGAGGGACGGCTTGCACGGGCAGTGCAACACATAACGTGAGAAACAAACAAAACAGCGAAATAGACTTTAAGTTCATTATTGTTCCTGCCTTACTTCCACAGTTACACTTCTAGAGGTATCAATTTGCCCGCTTCTACAACTTGCCGTTGCAGTAAATTCGTAGACATCTATCTTTCCGGACGTGACATCAGGCTCAATTACGTCGTCTGGTGTCTCAACGCATTCAACGCGAATAACACAATTAGGGAAAGAGACCGTACTTTGCGGCATAAGCTCATATTCGTCTGGACACAGCGGGTCCTCAAGTTCGACAAGTCTAGATACCAACATCTCAACACCGCTCTGCGCTGCTAAATAGGCGCGAGCGCCATAATACTCAATGGATTGCTGACGTATGTTTGACGAAATCTGATTAGACAACGCAATGCCAAGTCCTAGAAGTACAATGCTAATAATGATAGCCACAATGGTGGTAGAGCCACGTTGTTTTGATAGAGTGCGAGAAGGCGATAAAGTATATTGTCTATTAGGGAACATTGGGGAAATGTACCTCGTGCGAGAAAGCCAACGCCTCGTCATCATTACCGATGAGCGTTAAGTCTAATTTGACCAAAGCATTTTGGCGCAAACTTACCGTTATTACGTCTGCACTCCAACTACTTACATTCGTTGCGATAATACCTGTAATCGTTCCATCTCTTCGCACCAAGGCCTCACCTTGCGGCCTTGTTTCCTTACACACTGACACTGGATTTTCGTTAAACACAAAAAAACGCTTCCCTGGGGAGGATTGAGTGTTTACGGCTCCTAACTCAATTATGTATTGGTGATCTAAAACATTTCCTTCGTTATCGGTCGCGGCGGTATATCCATTATAGTCTACGCTGTTATCAATCGCACTTTGCGGACTCGTTGGGTAGATAACTAATTTATCTCCAGATGCGGGGGCTTTCATTTTAAAAACGACAGAATGTAGCTCATCATCAAAAGGGTCTGCGGTATATGTACCGCTCATAACGATTGGATAGTAGGTTAAGCACCCTAAACTAGCGTCAAAAGAGACCGAGTTAGGCACAATATTTCGAAGTTCTTTTTCCAATCGCAAAATAATAAAGCGCGCATCTGAAACAAGTCGGGTACGCTCTGCGCCAGTTATATAGATTTGTGCGCTTAAAGAAATAACCTGTGCCACGGATACGCTAATCACGCCTAAAATAGTGATCACTAAGATAAGCTCTATAAGTGTAAAACCGCGTTGGCGTCTTGCTTTTGGTAGGGACATTAATAGCTCCCTCGATAAGCACTGAAGTTGTAAACTTGGCCGTCTGGAGCTGTGACCGCGATATCGATACGCTTGTATTGTTTATTTTCGGGAACCACGCAGGCATTAATTGCCTCTTCTGGGTCTGGGCAATATACAACTGCTTGAGGATCAGAAGTCACATCTATTGAAGAGTCATACGTAACATCTACTTTGTATGCAAAGCCATTATAATTGCCGCCAACATTGCTAATAGCATAACCATTATAATCATCTACATCGTCATAAGCTTCTTCAGAGGTTTCACCAGCGTCGGGACCTAGAAGGTCGGAACACAAGTTATCATTGGCATCAGACGGATCAGGTTTATCGACGCAGGTGACAAATGGCGGGCTTCTGTCACTATTTTCATCATAAGAGCGACTAAGAATGTCATTCATTAAAGACTGCCCTAATTTCGCCGCTTTCACCTGACGAAATGGCTCTGCGGTTTGTTCAGCTTGCGGGACAATAAGCGACAGTACTACGGTTAGGCTAATCGTAAATACAACAATGCCAATCACCAGCTCTAGCAGGGTAAAGCCGTTCTCGCATTTTCTATGTACAGGCAACACAACCCTAGCACGCATAAACTGCCCCTTCGCTTTGTAAACACATGGCAAAGGTACTTATTTGAATTCTACAATTCGTTGAACACGCTATATTTCGCGGCCTGCCAAACCCGTCAAACTGAATTTGAGAAAAGCTATCGCCATTTTCATCGGCAGTTTGAAAAGTAAAGTCGGTGCTTGATGCATCGACTACCTGATCGGCATCAAAAGCGGTAGAAAGGGCGTTTGTACAATCGTGGCCAGCGGGAGGGGCAATGATTGTGGCGGTTATTTTCACACAGCTAGTGTCTTGCACATTTTGCATAGCACGAAACTGCATGTTACGAACGACTTGAAGCGTGCGATCGCGAAGGGCGATAGCTTCTTCCGTATCGTTACCAAGAAAGCGAGGTGCGGCGGTTACCGCCAGCACCCCAATAACCAATATGGTTATGATAAGTTCTACTAATGTAAAACCGGTTTTCTTCACATTACTGAACGCAAGTTTCAACGTTAATAGAGGGTCTCTCACCAATAGCAGAAGGAGCTGTGTAGGTGATAGCACAATTTGAGTCTGCGTCAGTAGGAGCTGTAGTGTAGCCAGTGTAACCTTTATAATAAATTAGGATTTGAGCTGGATCCGAATTCGGTACAGGATTAGTTAGATAATCGTTGCCAATATCTGAGTCTAATAGATCATTCAAATTATCAAGTGTTGCATCTGGATAACCGTACACTGTTTCCACAGTGATGTTATTACCAATGTCTACCGTACCTGTTTCGGCATTGGCTTGGCCATTGATCAATGCTTTGCCATAGACCACTGACGAAGCAGATTCCAAAGCTCCGGCAATTCCCTGTAATACAGAATCACGCGCATCATCTTGAAGGTTCAAAAACTTAGGTGCTGCGGTTACCGCTAGAATACCCAGCAGTACAATAACAATGATTAACTCGATTAGGGTAAAACCCTGTTGTGTTGATACTTTTTGCATAATTAAACTTCCTAGGTATTAATTAAAAAACAGTAACCTGGCCAGTGGCTGGGTTGTAAGTGAAACCGTCGTACGTTGTGCCGTCTGGCGTTCCGTCTGCCGGTGCTGAACTATTAGGTAAACCCATAGATTCAACTAAGTAGTAAACACAAAGTGTATTTGCACCTGAGTCGTCCTCACGAACGGCATATCTGAAATCAGCAACAACGGTGTCGTTCGTCGACGTTGTGTTTGTTGGTGCTGACTGAAGAATTAGGTCAAATACGTTTTTGCATTCAGTGTCGTTAACGGTAGAAATAAGTGTGTTGCCTGTAGAGCTTCCCGTTGGGTAACCAATGGTGCCGTCTACCCCTACTTGCGTTTGATCGTAAGTGATTACAGTGCCGTTCCCATTTCCATTGTTTCCGCTCGGACGGCCTTCAACTTCCCACTGCGCTCTTACAAGACCTACCGCGGCTGCAAAACCGCCGGCAACACCTTCAACACTTGCTTCACGAGCTTCATCAGTAACATCAATAAAGCGTGGTAATGCTGTGGCCGCAAGCAACCCTAGAATGATTACAACAATTATCAGCTCGATTAGCGTAAAGCCTTGTTGTTTGGTGTTCATAACATCTCCTTGATGACGATAAAGGCGAATTGTGCCGCCGTTTAATCAACTGTTTCTTTGCCTGACAACGCCGCTACCAGCGTTATATTCAAACCAAATCTCTCTTCCCCAAAAGAATGCACATTGTAAGTGACCGTTTGCATACTGGTCGCTTACAGTCACTGTTGACAGCGCTTCACCTTCTCTTAAGGTTGCAAGTGTCAGCATGTATTCGCACGCATTCCCCTGTTCTTTTTCAAGCCCTTCGGGCCAGCCTTTTTCATTAATGTATAGCTCTGCCGCCACATCTTTGCGCTGTTTAACTTTGCCACCAGCGTCAAACTCAGTTTCGTAAATAAGCACAGTATCTTGCTTAGTCTTTATCCATTGTGCCCTGGCTAACATCACCACTCGCTGAAACTGTGCAACCGCGTTCTCTTTGTTAACCTTTTCCGCTTCATCAATAATTGGTGTCGCGTAAAACACGTATGTTGTCCCAATAACAGCAAGCAATACGCCTATAACAACAAAATTAAGTAACCCCGTTTTGGTGCTTGCCACGCTTTTCCCCAGTTATAAAGCGCTTTATCAGCCGCCTTTCACCGCCGACATCATGTTCCACATTGGCGTAAATATGCCAAGCGCCAGGATCAATACCATTACCGCAACAAAACCAATCAAAATAGGTTCGATTTTGGCCGTTAAACTTTTCAAGTCGAAGTCGACTTCACGTTCGTAATAGTCAGCACTTTCTTCTAACAATGGTTCTAGTCGCCCCGTCTCCTCACCTACTGCAATCATCTGTAGTACAAGTGTAGAAAACAGTTCGCTATTTTTCGAAACTCTAAGCAAACTTTCGCCTTTTTCGATCCCTTGCCGCATTTCTTTGATGCGCTTTTGCATGTGCGCGTTGTCAACGGCGTCGGCAGTAAGTGAAAGCCCTGCGGTTAACGGCACGCCTGCACGTAAGATCATTGAAAAACTTCGGCTATATCTTGAAAGTAATGATCGCTCAATAATGCTGCCCACGATAGGCAACTTTAGTTTAAATTTGTCCCATTTGAGTCGTCCATTAGTCGAACTAACGTATTGTTTAACAGCGAAAATCCCTCCCACAATCACAATAATTAGCAGCCACCAATAGTTCACAAAGAAATTGGAAGTTCCAATTAACACGCGGGTCATAATTGGAAGTTCAGTGTCAAAGCGCTCAAACATTTGGGTGAACACTGGCACAACAAATAGATTCAAAATAAACATGGCAATTGCTAGCGCAATTAACACAAAAGTGGGATAGCGCAGCGCCGATTTGATGCGCTTGCGGGTTTCTTGCTCGCGTTCGAAATAGAGGGCAAGCTGTAGGAATACGTCGTCTAATTTACCGGTATTTTCACCTACCACCACCACGGATATGGTAAGTCTCGTAAACACTTTTTCATATTTAGCCATGGAAGAAGACAGACTTCGTCCCTGCTCTAACTGGTCTGCAATATCTTTCAAAATCTCTTGAAAGCGTTTATGCGATGCATTTTCGCTTAGGCCTTTAATGGCGCGAATAATGGGAATACCGGCCTTTAGCAATGAGTACATTTGGCGGGAGAATATGATCATTTCATCCAGTCCCACCTTTTGTTGAAATAAACGCGTGATATCGAAGCCGTCTCCTTCATTTTCTGCACTGCGTTTTTTTGATTCAACAATGGTAAGAGGCACAATGTTTTGTGACAGCAAGGCTTGTGCTGCGGCTTGCGATGACGCGGCTTCAATAACCCCTTTTTGAGGCCCGCCTTGCGTTGACTTACCTGCGTACTTGAACTGTGGCATTAGTGATTCACCACTTCAGGAACAAATTCAGCGACTTTGAACACTTCATCTAAAGAAGTTTTGCCCTGAGCTGCGTAGTCCAGTGCCATGTGAGATAAAGGAACAAAGTCTTTATTCGCCTTAGTCGCATCTACGAAGCCCTGCGTGTCGTCTTCACGCAAGGCCTCCATCATGTCCTCGTTCATTTCCAGAAATTCAAAAACACCTATCCGGCCTTTGTATCCTGTGTGATTACAACTGTTGCACCCGCGCCCTTTATAGAAGGTGGCAGTGGCTAATTCAGGTTTCAAGAAGCCAACCCACGCTTGTTCTTGGGCGGTTGCAGGCTTTTCTTCTTTACAGTTTTCACACACCCTACGAACCAGACGCTGTGCAAGCACTCCTCGTAATGAAGTAGCAACCAAATACGGCGCCGCGCCCATATCGATAAGGCGAATAGCGCTGGTTACTGAGTCGTTGGTGTGAAGCGTACTTAATACCAAGTGGCCGGTTAATGCACCTCGAAGACCAATCTCTACGGTTTCTTGGTCACGCATTTCCCCCACCATTATAATGTCAGGGTCTTGACGTAACGTAGTGCGAAGAATGGCGGCAAAGTCCAGCCCAATTTTGGCATTAACCTGAACTTGGTTGATTCGCGGTAGACGGTATTCAATGGGGTCTTCAGCCGTTATGATTTTAAGGTCAGGCTTATTGAGTTCGCTAAGTGCCCCATACAGAGTCGTAGTTTTACCGGAACCCGTAGGCCCCGTTACCAGGATCATACCGTGGGGACGATTAATGGCAGCTCTAAATTTCTCTGCCATAGCATCGGGCATACCGGTTTGGTCTAGCGTTAGTAGGCCAGCAGACTGGTCTAACAAACGCATAACAACCGCTTCTCCATTGGCTACCGGCATGGTCGACACACGCACATCTAAGGTGTGTCCTTTCACTTTAATATTAAATCGTCCGTCTTGTGGAATACGCTTTTCAGATATATCCAAGCCAGACATGAGTTTGAGTCGTAGTACCAGCGCCGACGCTATTTTCACTTGGTTGAGCGTGTTTTCTTGCAAAACGCCGTCGACACGTTGACGAATACGCAGGATTTTTTCATCGGGCTCGATGTGAATATCTGATGCCCTAACTTGAACGGCATCTTCAAATATGGAGTGAAGCAGCTTAACGACCGTAGCATCCGAGGTGGTGTCATCAAGGGCTGACAACTCAAAATCAGCCTCGTCTGCATACTCTTCGCCTAGTTTTTCAGCAAACGACGCGATGTCCTGGGTACGGCGGTAAACAGAATCAAATGCCTCTAGCATTTGGTGCTCTTGTACGATAGCCAGCTCAATGGTTCGAGGAGCGACTAACGGGCCCAGCTGGTCTAAGCCTCCCAAGTCCGTTGGGTCGCTCATACCCAGCAGCACTTCATCGTCGTCCGCTTCTAACACCAAGGCACGGTAGCGACGTGCGTAAGTCTCTGGGATAAGCTGAGCTTGCTCTGGGTCTATACGGCGCTGTGTTATATCCAAGAAAGGAATATTTAGCTGCTGTGCCAAGAAGCGAAGAAGCTGGGGTTCGCCAATAAAGCCCAAATCGATAAGTGTATCCCCAAGTTTGCGCCCTGACGTTCGCTGCGCCGCAAGCGCATTGTCAAGCTGCTCACTGGAGATAATGTTTTCGTGAACGAGTAAGTCGCCAAGGCGCATCTTTAATCGAGGTCGCATTAAGGCTGCTCCTGTAAATCAGTTAGACGCGAGTTTGCATATTGTGCAGATGCAGAGGAAAGCCCGCCAATGGCGAGTGCCCTGGAATAAGATGATATCGCCAGACGCTCATCTGCCAATGCGTCATAATTCACCCCTAACGCCAACCACCATTTCGCATTATTAGGCTGTAGCGATGTCATAGCGCTGAATGCTGATATCGCTTGCTCTGACTTATTGATGGTTTGAGCAGAGGTGCCCTTTAAAATTAGATAGTCGGCACGGCCTTCGGCTAACGCTTTAGCATCCAAGCTATCAGGCATCAAATTCAATACTTCTTCGAAGCGGCTTTCTTGCACCAGAATTTTGGCCATTAGCTCTCGCCAAATTAATTCGCTAGGCGAGATCACAATGCCCTCTGAAAGTACCTGCAGTGCCTGTAAATTATTGTTTTGTCCAAAATAAAGTGCAGCTAGCTGCTTGCGCGCCTCGTCATTTTGCGGAAAGGTTGCCAGTGCTAGCGTGAAGCTTTTTTGAGCCTCATCAAAAATGCCAAAGTTATACGCTTTAAGTCCTGCTTCTAAATGCACTGCACTTTGTTGTTCAGGTGACTTAGGTGCTACCTCAACTACAGGCTCTCTGGTTATGATATTTGTGGGTTTAGGCTCTGCGGCCTTCGAGCTTGAGGGTTGTGTTTTGCTAACCGCAGACAGTTCTGATTGAGGGCTACTGGCGTTTGCGCTGTTATTGACGTTTGACGCCTTCACATCATCAGCTGTGCTGGTTGCTGATACCGTAGTTGTAACCCTTTTTCTGTATTGAGCTTCATCATCTTCAAGGGACTCATCAACGGTATTGAAAACAAGCTCAGCCACATCTGACGCACGGTTTTGTAGCGCCATATCACTTTCAGATAACGGGGTTGATTGCATTCCTTGTGACGGCGCATTTATATCTGCTGTACTATCGGCAACGCGCTCTGAAATTGTACTTTCAGCAGGCGGGTTGTTAACGCTCGGGGCACTTGAAACGGCCGTTGTGCTTAATCCATCTTCATTTTTTTCGCGATGGGAAGTACCAGATAAAAGTGTAATTACTAACCATACTACAAACACCAAAACGGCGATGATCATGAGCGCTTTTGGCCAAACTGGACGTTGACTGACTTCAACGGTTGGCGGCAAACCAAAGTCTTCACTTTTATTGCGTTCATCCAGTGACTTTAAGGTGTCATTCAAAATACTCATATGCCACCTGCGCCGTATACATGCAGTACACTTGCAACTGCCACCACAGCAAGCGACAAAATAACAAGACTCTGCCTTGGGAGAAGTCGGCGTTTACAGTCATGTGTATCGAAAACGGCGCTTAGGGTATGTGACCAGGTCGCCGACGCCTTGCCCTGACCATATGCGCGCAAAAGAATCTTATGACAAACTATGTTAACCAAGCGAGGCGTACCCTTGGTAACCAACGCTATAAATGCGCGCAGTCCTCTAGATATCAACTGCTCGTCACCACCTGCTGTCGTCAACCGGTGACCAATGTAGTAATCGACTTCGGCTGACGTCATTGTGCGTAAAGTGTAGGAAAAACTTATTCGCTGGCGGATTTGTCTTACTTTAGGGTTTGCCAGGTTGTCATCAAGTTCAGGCTGTCCAAACAAGACAATTTGAAGCAGTTTACTTTTTTCCGTTTCCAAATTGCTAAAAAGACGCAGCATCTCAAGAGCATCCCAACTCAGCGACTGCGCTTCGTCAATGATTAATACCGCTTGTCGCCCCTCTTTTTTAAGGGCTAATAGCTTTGTCTCTATTGCATTATGCAAGCCTTGATTATCACTATTTCCTTCCGTAACAATGCCTAACTCTCTCGCAAATGCTTGGCGTAATTCATCAGGCGAAAGGTATGGATTGGGTAAATAGCAGGCTACAAATTTATCAGACAGATGATTAATTAATTTACGGCATAACAATGTCTTACCTGTACCGACTTCACCGGTTACTTTTATAAAGCCTTCAGACATACTCAATGCTGATAAAATGACTTTCAACGCTTCATTGTGTGGCGCAAGCGCACAAAAGAAATCCGTATTCGGGGTAAGCGAAAACGGCATATCTGTGAAGTGAAAAAAGCCCTGATACATAATTAGTTTCTATACCACTGATCAAGTAATGACTGAGTGCGAAGACGTTGTTTTTCCCACGTGTCCGGCTGCACAACTGATGGGCGTATCAAGATCACCAGCTCGCGCTTACTTTGCGTTTTGGCTTTGTTTTTAAACGCATTACCAATGAATGGAATGTCGCCCAACAAAGGCGTTTTTGATTCTTGCTCACTGGTAACGGTTTCCATCAAACCGCCAATAACGACAATTTCTCTATCGCGGGCACGAATTACCGTATCTGACTCTCGGATATTACTTTGTGCCAGTGGCAGCAAGATTTGTTGATCGCCCACCTGAATGACTTTAGTTTGCTCTGCCGTTTCCGTTACTGATGGGTGAACGTGCAATATAACCGAGCCGCTTCTATCAATTTGAGGGGTAACATCTAAGGCAATACCTGAAAAAAACGGGGTAAGTTCGATGTCATTTTCGTTTTCGGTTTGAGTCGCGCTTTGATCTTCACTGGTCGACACATCGGTGACAAAGTATTCGTCCTGACCGACTTTAATCACTGCTTTCTGGTTGTTAGTGACGGTCACTCTGGGGTTACTCAACATCTGAACATCACCTTGGGTTTGCAGCATATTGATAACGCCGTCAAAGTCACCTCGGGAAATTCTCAAAGTAGAAACGCCGCCAATATCTGTAGAGATTGAGTTCCCTATGCCATTAACTGCATTTATGGCTGGATCTATACCTGCAGCGGTATTTGCAGCGAAGTTTGACGCTATAGCTCCGCCACTGAAGCCAAAGTTCACACTGCCCGTCAAGCCGCTTGCAATGCGATCCCAGCGCACGCCTTGCTGATAGCCGTCGTTTAGCGTGACTTCAATAATGCGCGCCTCTAATACCACCTGTCGCTGTAAGCTCTCTTGGCTTTGGTTTAAAAAGTCTTTCACCACTGCGATTTCACTGGGCAATGCTCGAACGGTCACTAAGCCCGCTTGGGGTGAAACCACAACCTGGCGGCCTTCTGTTGGAGAGACCAGTACTTTTAGTGCCTCTTTTAAATCGCTCCAAAAGTCGTTTTCACTGGTAGTCTGAATGTTTGAGCCATTGAGCTGTTGGATGTTATTGCCACCAAGTCCGCCTTGGCCTCCAAAACCACCCTGACCACCTAGGGCGTTCCCGCTAATGTTGTTATTGCCGTTAATTCCACCGTTGTTGCCACCATTGTTTTGGTCTTGCTCACTTACCCCACCGGCAATAACGCTTACGTTAGATACACCGAAGCGCTTGATCATAAGAAAGTTAACCGGGATAGATTCCGTCTTTAGTTGAGAAGGCATAACCTGAATTACCTTTCCTTCCAAAAACACGTCTAACGGATACATTCTCGAAATAATGGTTAACACATCTTCTAACGCCACTTCTTTGAGCGTTAAACTAATTTGCCCTGACACGGCTGGATGAACGGCGACACTGTAAGGTGTGTCTTCAATTAACGCGTCGAAAAACGGACGCACGTCTACATTGTTAGCAGAAACTGCGAACATTTTCTGTGATGTTGGCGCAGGTAACGCTTGATAACGGGCAACCTCTGCCAGCAGTTCTTGATTAAGCTGAGGGGGCGGTGTTGGTTTACTTGATGTCGTATTCTGAGAACGTGCTAGTTCATCGCGAATATGAGGTTTTACTTCCTCGCCAACACCATAAGATTGGCAACCTGCCACAACTAACGCTGCAGACAAAACCAATGTGTTAACAATGAGGCTATTTTTTAATTTCATATGCATACATTCTTAGTATTTTCTGCTGACGTCCGTCAGTGATAACCACGTTCTTGGGGTTAATTTTTGATACGGTGTATTCGTTCAGTGTGTCGCCCACGCGGTAAGATTTACCCGATATGATCGCGCTATAACCTGTACTGCGTTTAAAGATAGATTGAAGTGCTAGCTCTCCTGCTACCGCTTCATCATTGCTAGACACTGATGCACTGGCGATTGCAGGCCTAGTCGGGTCGACAGACGCAACTGCAGGTAAGCATGTTGCTATCGCTAAAGCTGTGACCACAATTCTTAACCGTTTCACACTCTCTCCTTACAGCGAGATAAAGGTTTCATTATTGCTTACCGTTGCTAACCCCAGTGCTAACGTGGCACTTGGGTAAGCTTCAACGTTGTAAGCAAAATCTGTTACTACGACTTTTTCAGGGGCGGCTTGAAGGCGCGCTAGGTAGCTACGCAGGTCAAAGTAACTTCCCTCAATAATTAAGCGCATGTTATGACGGTAAAACGGTGTGCTTTGAGACTCACCGTCACCAAAGCGTACTGTTTCGGTAGGCTCGACCTTAAAATTCACTAAACGTACGTTGTCTTCTTCGTTTAGAAGCGTCATAAGCAGCTCGGGCATTCGATCGGCTGCGACAAACCCTTCATTAAGTGAAAGTAGTGCCTCATCAATTGATAGTAGGTCTTTTCTGGCCTTATCGAGTTCTAGCTGCGTGCGCTTTGTATAATCGATGGTTAGCGCTTCTTGAATAGCATCTCTTTGAATGACCAATGCTTTGTGCTCGCTCTCCTTTCTGATGACTGCTTTATCGGTTGCAGACAAGTCATCAAGTGCAGGCGAAACACCGAACCAGAAGAATAGATAGATAATGAGAGCAAAACTCACCCATGTAATTAGCTGTTTTTCTCTGCTTTCAAGAGCGGAGAATTTCTCAGAGAGCTGCTGGTACTGATTCATCAGCGTCTCCTTCAAAATCTGTGGATATCAAGAATTGTTTCACGTTTTCTTTGCCGTCTACTTCATCAAACTGCACTGAAGAAAATGACTTACCTTGGAAAAACGGAGACTGCTGCAACTTTTTAAGCCACACAGGTATAGATGAAGGCGCCAAGGTTTGGCCTGACAGGCGAATGGTTTGTGTATCGATATCAATACTCGTCAGCCATAGGTTCTGATTGTGGAAATTAGCCAAGTCGTCCATCACCTCGCCGTACTTTGTTGCGTCAAATGACAACTCTCCGCTATCAAGATACGCTAACAGACGTCTTCGGTTTTCAATTTTGGCGTTCACCTTTTCAAGCTGTTGCTGAAGCGACTGGGTGTCTCGTTTCTTCTCGAGTGCAGCGCTTAAGGTTTTAATTTCGCTATTCAGTTGGCTAATCGCGTTTGTTTTTTCATTTAACTTTTTCTGCTTCGCCCCCAACGTAATATTGAGCGCGATTACCACCACCAACATGACACCTATTGCCGCGCCATTAAGCCAAAGTACCTTCGAGAATGGTAACCGCTCTTTCTTTGGTTTAAGAGAGTCCTGATAGAGGTTTATCGTTCTTTTCATGCCACCTCTCTCGCTGCAACAAGTGCACTTGCTAACGCAAAGTGGCAGGCAGGTTCAACTACATCGGCTAAATTAAGCTGTGAAGTAAAGACATTCATGGCAACGGGCTGAAACGGCTTCAGCCGTTCGATCACTGGCACACAGTCAAATTGAGTTTTAAACAGAATTTCTTTTAAAGGTGGCTGCTTAAGTTGCGACTCATAGAAATCCATTGAGCGTTGAATTTCTAACCCCAAAGTATCACTTAGCTGTGACAGGTCTGTCTGCTCATTAACTTTGCTTACAAATCCACGTAAGCGACGTGCCAACCAAATAGCCTGAGAGCGCACTATCATTAAAAACGGTTCACTGTTGGGCTCTTGGATGATGAGTAGTCGCGCATAGTCATCATTTGGCACCATTTCAGTTGCTAACACTTCTTTGGTGTGGATATGTGTAAGCTGCTTGTCTTTCTTTTTTGCCATGCTCGCTGCGACGGCAGCAAGTGAGGACCTTTCGGCAGCGAATACATTTATCTTTTGGCCGCCACTCCGACTTTTAACCGGGTAGTCGACATAGTCTAAAACCATGTTGCTGGAGTCATAGGGAACCAGCTCTCCGAGAGTCCACGGTAACGCTGTTGTAATATCCTCTTCTGCCATTTCTGGCTTATCAACCTGTACCATGTGGTACATATGCTGTGAAAGCACTATAGAAACATTACAGGTCGACTTAGCAAACGGGCTTAACGCCGCCGATAGCTGTTGCTTGAGAGGCTGATGCTGATCATAGGGAATTGAAGAAACAGAATTAAGTGAAACAGCGTCGCCACTGCGCTCTATAGCCACAATGTGTAGCTCAGAAGCACAGACCGATACGCCTACAGTGACGCTAGTTTTTTTACTTTTCGAAGAAAATAAGCGTGAAAGCATATATCTACTTAATTCGTTAATGCCGAGTATTATCTTATAATCAACAATACCTTATGGCGCCAATAAGTAACATGGCATTAACTCAAAAGTAGACTAATTATCTAAATAGAACAAATACCTATATAAGCATAGGCCTATATTGTGCACCCTCGTTTATGTGGCCAGTTTAATCGCTTAAATTTGTTACTGTTCCGTTTGCAGGAAAATAGTCGAAATACGCGCCGCTACTTAAGCTGAAGCGACACCAATAGTTGTCTTCGTTCTCTTCAAGTTCAGCATAGTAGTCGGCATGGATCTTAAAGCCGTCCACGCGCAGTGGTGTCGCCACTAGCGACGTCCATATTTTTTCACACCCTTCACTAGAAAGCTCAGCGGTCGGCCATCCGTTGTGATTCATTCGCACCGGAGTACGGTTCGTTTCTTTGCCCGACTCATTGTAGTGAATCAGCATTATCATAGTAGTGGGTTGGCGGACTCGCCATTGCCAGTGAGACGAGACGACGTGACGCTTAAACGTATCTAGGTTTAGTGCAAAGGCGATTGTTGTGGTGTCTTTCTCGTCGGTATGAAGAAAGTTGATAGTAACGCCAAGGGTAATTGCAAAAATAGCTGAAATAGCCGCCTTAAAAACATTAGACGTGGAAGGTTTCTTTTTGTTGGTTTTATTCATTGTCGATTCCCCATGCCTTTGTTCAAGTCGTTAGCGCTTGTTAGGCATTGTTCTATTTTATCGACATTTTGAAGAAAAAATGAAGTAGGTATAAATAAACCTTAAGAATTTCTGGTTAAAAAACGAAGACTCAGCATTATGGCAACGGCTTGTGCAATATCGTAATTCCCCAAAAATCACCGTCTTTTTGCTTTAATTGCCAGCCATTTTTTATGAGTGTTTTTCGGGTGTAATAGTTAGTCATACCATGCCCGAATAGCACTATCCGCTCGTGTTTCTCACACAGTTTTTCAATACGCTCGGAAACAAGATTAACCCTTTGCTTGGCAGCTTTGAAACTTTCAAATCGACCTTTAAATCCTATGAACCATAATGCACGGCTTAAGACGACCCAGTGCCAACTGCGCAAGGTGAACGGAAGTTTGTAGTAAGGAATATCCATTTCTTTAAGATAGGGCAACTCTTCATCAATTTGAGTCGCGCCGTAATAAGCCGCAGACAATTTAGCCCTTAGTAACGGGCTAACCACAATGTAGCTGTCGTCGATATGGGTCTTCTGCTTTGGGTGACTTGTTGGATCGAGTATCGATTTATCATAGTTACGCACCCACTGAGCATATTGAGCTGAGTTTACTTTGTCATTATGCGCCGAGAGAGGCTTACCGTGTCTAATAAGTACGACTTCCTTGACGGAAGTATTGTTTATCACGTCCATGTTCATTTTAAGTCGTCTACTTTATCCTGTTGGGCTAGCTAATCAATGGCGATTGAGCCATCTTATCGCTTTTCAAGCAAAGATGGCTCCTTCTAATACGTACCTTTTCACGGGTTAGGCGCTTGCCAATACAGCATCCACAGACTCATCCGATTGAACTGCGCCAGAAACTTTCATTGAGATATAAGAAGACAGTGCTTCCTGTTGGGCTTTGTCCAAGCGTAATCCATGTTTTGTTCTGCGCCAAATCACGTCTTCTAGACAACAAGCCCACTCGCACTCTATAAGGTAATCAACTTCTGCCTGATACATACCAGCCCCGAAATGAATCCCCATAGCATCTACTGACGCTTTACCTTTAAGAAACTTATAACATAGTAAGCCATACTGTCTTGCGTAGCGTTCAGCGATAGCGTTGTCCAGCCAAGAAAACTCGGAAGTTAGTTGAGCAACTAGCGATTCTTGACTTTCAAATGCACCACCTGGTAGCGGTACTTCTTTGGTCCACGCTTTTTTCGCTTTCGGGAAACATGAGACAAGTTTATCTACCGCGTGCTCTGAAAGCTTTCGATAGGTTGTAATCTTGCCGCCGAAGATATTCAGTAATACGGGCTTTCCAGCCTCACCCTTAAGCTCTACTTTATAGTCCCGAGTAAGTTCTTGTGCTGACGCGTTTTTCTCTTCTAAAAGTGGTCGCACGCCACTGTAAGTATGGACTATATCTTCGCGTGTTATCTTGGACTTGAAGTAGTTGTTTACGACGTCAATTAAGTAATCAGTCTCTTCGTTTGAAATTGCAGCGTCTGACGGGTTACCTTTAAAGTCTTCGTCTGTCGTGCCCACAAGTGAGAAATCACCTTCGTAAGGGATCACGAATACAATACGCCCGTCTTTATTTTGTAAAATGTACGCTTCGTCAGAGTTATATAGCTTGGGAACGACAAAGTGGCTTCCCTTTACCATGCGCATCGCATTGGGGTTGTGAATATTTACCAAGCGATCTAGAAACGATACTGCCCACGGTCCAGCCGCATTAACAATTGACTTGGCCTTAACTGTAAACGTTTTCCCTTGAGACGTTTTAAGCTTCACATTCCACAAATTATCTAACTTTTCAGCTTTAACGCATTCAGTACGCGTATATATCTTCGCCCCCTGATCTCGGGCAGCTAGTGCATTTAGTACCACTAAGCGTGCGTCATCTACCCAACCATCTGAGTATTCAAAACACGTTGAAATATCGCTAACCAGCGGGCTTTCACTGGTGGTCGTTAGCTTACGTGAGCGCGGTAACATATTGCGCTTAGCCAGCGAGTCATAGAGGAATAAACCAATTCGTATCATCCACGCAGGCCGTAAATGCTTTTGGTGAGGCAAACGAAAACGTAACGGCCACATGATGTGAGGCGCTTTCTTCAACAACACTTCACGTTCTGCCAGCGCTTCTTTCACTAAGCGAAATTCATAATGTTCTAAATACCTAAGTCCACCATGAATTAATTTGCTGCTAGAAGAAGACGTTGCGCCTGCGAGGTCACCTTTCTCGCACAAAGCAACCGAAAGCCCGCGTCCCGCAGCGTCAAGCGCGACGCCTACGCCGTTAACACCGCCGCCAACGACTAAAACGTCGACTGTCTGTTCAGTTTGATTGCTTTGACTCATACATTGCCTCTAGTGGTATTTATATGGATATCCTCATATGGTTGTCTATTTGACAAGCAAAAAGAAAACATGTCAACACAAAACGAACATTTACGAACATTAAAGAAAGTTAAAATTCGTAATTAAAAGGAATGAACAAATCCAATCGCAACAATATTTGACTGATTTACATTGAAAAATACGTGGTGTGTAAGAGCGCTTGCGGCAACAGTGCGTAATGTTTAAAGAAGGCTGCCACAAAGTAGAATGCGACCAAAACCGAGAACAGGTTTAAGAGTAGTGGAAAACTATGGTAAATAGATGGTCACGCTTTGACAAAGGTGATGTTATTTTCTTCGATTATCTTGCTTATGCTGGGCGGCGGCGTTTTATCACAAACCAAGCAATCAACCTGTGAAATGTGCCCCTGCTCCACCATTGCGCGGCGTTCAAACTTACTGTAGTCCGCAGCTAATATAACGTGTTGAGTATGTTCCAAAATGGCTTGGGACACTTTCACTTCTCTGAAATCAAAGTCAAGTAGTGCACCGTCCGAACTAATACCACTGATACCGATTATGCCGTAATCCATGCGGAACTGGCTTATAAAATCGCAGGTTGCCTCGCCAATGATTCCGCCATCGCGATAGCGAACTTCACCGGCAGCAATTATGACGGAGAAATCCTCTTTAGCCGAAAGAATGGTAGCAACGTGAATATTGTTAGTTACCACGTGAAGATTTTTGTGGTTGAGCAACTTAGTTGCAATCATTTCCGTCGTCGTACCGATATTAATGAACAACGATGCGCCGTCAGGGATCATCGCAGCCACTGCTTCAGCAATTTTCTCTTTGACTTCGCTGTTTTGGGTTTTCCTTTCCTGATATGGCGTGTTTTCCCAACTTCTGTTTAGGCCAGCACCACCATGATAGCGACTTACCACACCATTTTCAGCAAGCTGGTTAAGGTCTCGACGGATTGTTTGCGGCGTAACTTCGCAAGCACTGACCAAATCATCAATAGACATAAAACCATGTAGCTTTATAAGCCCAACAATTTTTTCGTGTCTTTGCGTTTGATTCATCACGAGTCCTCAGAATTAGAAAATTACATCAATTATACGTGCTTAACTTCAATGTTCCCATAACAAAACGAAACACCAATGTTCGTTTTCGAAAATATAGCATTGTTAATCCTGTGTAAATGATGCAAACTCTATGAAAACTATCTTCAGGAGTGACCTTATGGGACAACATATCCTTGCCATTGACCAAGGTACAACAAGCTCTCGCAGCATCATTTTTTCTCCAAAGGGCAGTATAGACGCTATTGCACAGCAGGAATTCTCTCAAAAATATCCGAAAGATGGCTGGGTTGAGCATGATCCAGAGGAAATTTGGGAAAGCGTTGTCTCTACCCTCAAAGAAGTTTTCAATAAATGTTCATTAACACCATCAGATATCGCAGCCGTTGGTATCACTAACCAGCGCGAAACAACCTTAGTGTGGAATAAAAACACTGGCGAGCCGGTCTACCCGGCTATCGTTTGGCAAGACAGACGCACAGCCCAGCTTTGTCGTGATTTAAGTGAAGACGAAGAGCTCGTCTCACACATTACTGAATCGACAGGGCTTCTGTTAGACCCTTATTTCTCTGCCACAAAAGTAGCTTGGATATTAGACAATGTAGAAGGTGCAAGACAGCAAGCCGAGGACGGAGAGCTGCTGTTTGGAACCGTAGACACGTTCCTTATATGGCGCTTAACGGGTGGTGAGTCACACAAAACTGATGCCACCAATGCCTCGCGTACAATGCTGTTCGACATCAATAACCAATGCTGGGATGAGAAATTACTTAATAAATTCAATATCCCACGCTCAATGCTACCCGAGGTGATGGATTGTGCGGCTGACTTTGGTGTAACGAAAGAAGACATCATAGGCAGAGCTATTCCTATCCAAGGCGTAGCAGGCGACCAGCAAGCAGCATTAGTAGGCCAAGCGTGCTTTGAAAAAGGCATGGCCAAGAGCACCTACGGTACCGGCTGTTTTATGATATTGAACACTGGTGACGCCCCTTTGCAATCGAAAAACCGATTACTCACCACCGTTGGGTATCGTTTAAACGGCAAAACGACTTATGCGCTTGAAGGCAGTATTTTTATGGCCGGCGCAACCGTTCAATGGCTCAGAGATGGTCTGAAGCTTATCGACGATGCCGCCGAATCTGAGGCACTTGCACAGCGAGCAAGACAAGATAACGGCGTCTTCCTTGTCCCGGCATTTACTGGTTTAGGCGCACCTTATTGGGATCCAGATGCCCGTGGCGCAATTTTAGGTTTAACCCGCGACACAGGCATTAGCGAAATCGTTGCTGCGGGACTTCAGTCTGTTTGCTACCAGACTAAGGACCTGCAAAAAGCAATGGAAAGCGATGGCGCTCGCCCCACAACTATTCGTGTAGATGGCGGTATGTCGCGTAATGATTGGGTAATGGGCTTTCTTTCAGACATATTGGGCGCTGAAGTAGAACGCCCTGAGATTACGGAAACCACCGCTCTTGGTGCTGCCTTCTTAGCAGGATTACAGGCTGGTGTCTTCAATTCAATCGACGATTTAACCCATTGTTGGAAGAGTGATAGCGTTTTCACTCCAAGATTGACCAAGCAAGAACGTGATCAAGCCTATGATGGTTGGAAAGCCGCCGTCGACCGTATCCGCTGCAGCTAATTTTCCTTTATTTTTCTGATTGTTAATAAAGTGCGGCTATAGGCCGCACTTTTTTTATACAAAAAAATTTTTTATAACATTGTAATTACATTGTCATTTTGTGCTAGTATTGGATCCAAGGTAAACGTTCCACCTTTTACCTTAAATCAGAAACGCTATATTTTTCATAAAGTTACAAATAATAATCACGAAAATATAACGTTAAATGTGTAAAAGTATTGTTAATAAGCTTGATCCGCACATACTAAAAACGTAATTTAAGTGCAAAGTACGTTAAAACGTAGCCTACTCACGGAGAAAACACAGTGACACATAAAATTAACACATCACAGTTAGGCCCTATCGCGAAACGCTCACTTTTAGGTGTTGCTATCGCCTCTGCCCTACACGCCCCTATTTCACTGGCACAGGAAGCAACTACTGCTACTGATAAAGAAGTGGAAGTTATCGAAGTTAAAGGTTTTACCAGCTCTCTGAAAGCATCAATGCTAGATAAGAAAGCATCTGATGTTGTTTACGACGGTATTACGGCTGAAGACCTAGGTAAATTTCCAGACCAAAACGTAGCTGAATCACTACAAAGAATTACTGGTGTTGCCATTGATCGTTCAGGTGGTGAAGGTCAATTTATTACTGTGCGTGGTTTCGGCCCAGATTTTAACACCGTACTTGTTAACGGCCGCCAGATTGCTACAGAAAACCAAGGTCGTGCTTTTAGTTTCGATACGCTTCCAGCTGAACTTATTAGCGGTGCAAAAGTTTACAAGAGCCCTCTCGCTTCTATGCAAGAAGGTGGTATCGGTTCAACCGTAGAAATCACAACTGCTCGCCCATTCGCATTTGACGGCTTCAAGGCCGTTGCAAGTGTAAAAGGCATGTACGAAGACATTTCTGAAGAAACAACGCCACAAATGTCGGGCTTAATTACCAATACCTTTATGGATGGTAAACTAGGTGTGTTAGCTGCTGCATCGTTCCAACAGCGTAAGCTACAAACAAACATGCTAGAAACGCGCTACTGGCGTCCTGAAGTAAGCCTAACCAATCGTTCTGAGCTAGATAACCCTGATTACGCTGACAATGCTCAGTTCAACGGTGTTTACATTCCGCAGAACTTTGACCAAATCGTTGATTTAGTCGATCGTGAAAGAACATCTGGTAACCTTGTTGTTCAATATGCTCCTAACGATGACATGACGCTTACTTTAGATGGTCTTTACTCTAAATTTGAAGTTGACTCAGACGCACACAGTGTTGGCCACTGGTTCTCTGATAGCAACCTCGACAACATGTCTTTCACTGACAACGGTAGCCTATCAGGTGTAACAAGCACCGTTGTAGACGGTGTTGGTGGTGCGACTGACTTTATTCGCCGCCGCTACGGCCGAGATGTTGAAATCCAGGCTTTCGGTGCAAACTTTGAGTGGTTAGTAAACGACAACTTAACTGCAAACATTGATATCTCAACTTCAACTGCCGAAGACAGCAGTGGCGGTGACAACTTCTTCACTGTTGTGGGTTATAACAATGAATACAGTGTAGATTTCACAGGTGCTACTCCATCATTGACTGTTGCCGGTGGTGATGCCGCTTTACAAACACCTTCACTAGGTCGTATGCACTACAATGAGCGCAACGGTTTTGACACGGAAGATACCATCAGTGAGTACCGTGCAGACTTCTCTTGGGTACCTGATTCAGACAATGCGTTCTACAAAGCAGATTTCGGTATCTATTTCCAAGATCGTGAAAAATCTAATACTCGCTTGTTCGCTTCTGGTTGTGACATTTATTGCGGCTACACATTCGATCTTCCTGACGAGCTTCTAAGTGTATTTACTGCACAAAACTACTTTGGCGGTGTGCCTAATCAGTGGCTAACTTACGACCCTGAAGCGTTCTTTGACTACGCAACGTCTGATGCAGCAGTACAGCAAATTGCAGACGCTACAGGTGAATCGTTTGATGACGTTCGCGCAGCGATTGATGCAACAAATATTGGCAACCCACAGCCAAGCAATGACTCATTCGTAGTGAGCGAAGAAGTATTAAGTGCGTACGCACAATTCTACTTCACTACTGAAATCTCAGAGATGCCACTTGATGTGAATTTTGGCTTCCGCTACAGCGAAACTGACACTTCAGTAGACGGGACAAGTCAGATTGTAAGAGATCTTCAGCCAATCCCTAACGATCCGTCAGATCTTAATGTAGTTTATGAAACAGAAGTAGGTGCGCCGGTTAACGAGAAAAACAGCTACTCTTCGCTGCTTCCTAACTTAAACGTTAAGTTACAGTTAACAGACGATTTATACCTACGTTATGCGTTTTCTGAAACGCTAACGCGTCCAATGATGGATGACTTAGTGCCTGTATTTAATGTTACTGTGAGCCGTCCGGGTAACTTGCAAGCACAAGCGGGTAACACTGAACTTAAGCCATATAAAGCGACCAGCTGGGATGTATCTTTAGAATGGTACTACGATGATACTAGCTACTTCTCAGCAGCAGCCTTTAACAAAGAAGTGGAAGACTTCATTGCAGGTGATGTTGCTGATGAGTCTCTTTTCTTAGAAAGTGGCGAGTATGTATTTAGCGTTCTGCGCCCTCGTAACGGCGATACGCTTGAAGTTGAAGGTTTAGAGCTTGCTTGGTTGCACACGCTTGAAAGCGGCTTCGGTATCCAAGCTAATGCTACTATCGTTAACTCAGATGCAGAATTTAGCCTACCAGGTTTAGGTAACTCACAAAACATTACATTGTTCTACGAAAAAGATGCGTTCCAAGCGCGTGTTGCACTGAACAACCGTGAAACCTTTATGCAAGAAGCGGTAAGTACTCTTGGTGGTACTGAGCCTCGTTTCACTGAGACTTACACCCAAGTTGATATGAGTGTAAGTTACGATGTAACTGAGTCTCTTACGGTATTCTTCGAAGGCATTAACATTACTGACGAAGAGCTAACGCGTCGCGGTCGCTTATCAGAACATTTCGTTCAACAAGTTGCTGACGGTGCTCGTTACGCTGTTGGTGTTCGTGCCAGCTTCTAATAACAACTAGTCTATCAAGGGGGCGCTGTTGCCCCCTTTTGTCTTTATTCTGCTGAGGAGTTTTTCGTGTCAGGCAGCTTAACCCAACTTGTCGTTTTTATTTTCATCACCGCACTTATCGGGCTTCTTACCTATTTAAAGTGTCGCGGTCATGGGCATAGTAAAGCCAACGAAAACAAAGAATATTTCTTAGCTGGCGGCGGACTAACATGGATATACGTCGCGGGCTCAATAACGTTAACTAATTTAAGTACCGATCAACTTGTAGGGATGAACGGTAACCAAATGGCACTGCTTGCGTGGTGGGAATTTGCCGCGGTGGCGGGCCTAATCATTCTCGCGCGAGTTTTTCTTCCCGTTTATTATCATTATCAGTGCACCACAACCACCGAATTGCTGGAAATGCGCTATAACAACAAGCATATAAGAGCACTAATAGGCCTTCTTTTCTTCCTAGGTAGCAGCCTTATTTTCATGCCTGCCGTAATCTACACCGGCTCGCTTTTCATGATTAACATGTTCAATGTAGACATTCCACTTATGTATGTTGCGACCGCTTTTGCATTGATTGGTGCCTTCTACGCTATCTTTGGTGGGCTTCGCGCGGTTGCAGTTTCAGATACCTATTCTGGCGTATTGCTTTTGACTATGGCGGTTGTTGTTGTCGTTCTTGCACTATTCGCAATCGATTTTGATTTCTCGGGCATACCTGCCGAACGGTTAACCCTGATTGGCGATAATGATTCACCCCTACCATGGCACACGTTATTAACCGGTATGGTGTTTATCCAGACTTTCTACTGGAGTACAAATCAGGTAATCACTCAGCGCGCCATGGCTGCACCTAATTTAAAAGAAGCACAGAAAGGCGTATACGCAGCGGCGATCATCCGCTTTATCATTGTTCCTACCATTATCGTAGTTCCAGGTATCATTTCGTATAAGCTGTACGGCGATATCAACGATGCCGCTTACGGTACGTTGGTAGGTGATGTTTTACCTAGCTGGCTATCAGGTGTATTTGCAGCGGCCCTCGCTGCCGCAGTACTCACTACTTACAACAGTAACCTCAACTCTGCGACTGCACTTTATGTCTGCGATATACACGAGGCGTATTTTCAGAAGAAGCCAAACGTTGCACGCTTAAGCGGCTTTGTGACCGCGGCGCTTACTATTGTATCGCTAGTTATGGTTCCTGTGTACGCGCAAGCAGAAAGCATCATCAACTTGCTTCAACAACTTTTCGGGTTGTTAAGTATGCCTATTCTTTCCATCTTTATTGTTGGATTACTATTTAATAACGTAAACGCCAACGCGGGAATAGCGGCAGTTATCTTTGGTGTGGGTCTATACGCTTTCTTTAGCTTTGTACACGCTCCTTTCGGCCTGCACTACATTCATCTGATGTTGGTCACATTGGTTTGCTGTATTGCCCTCGCCCTTGTCTTAAATCGGGTTGTATTTAAGCAAAAGGCAGAATGGCGTGGTCGTTTGATAGAGAGCGAAGAAGCACACGGCTAATAAGGTCAGCCATATATTGGCTGGTTCAGATAACTAGGATTACTACGGTTGTGGCGGAGCAAAAGTACGGTTTGTTGCGTACTTTTGTTCCGCCACACGCTGTGAAGTAGATGAAAGCAGAGAGAAGACTCTGTAAGCGTGATTGAAACAGATTTAATTACTCGACGACCGTGCAAGAAAGCAGGTATTAAGCTCGATAAACCGTTGTAAAACCATAAAACCGTACGGATGTTCCTTCTGTACTTTTCAGTCATCTTTTCTTTTAACAACATGCGCTATAAACATCTAGGCATGTAAAATGAGGTTTTTATGTCGTCACTCACATCATTCGTTCGTTTGTCGAACGAGAAAGCCACATTAATATTCGACTGCCAGGGTCGTATGCCCAAAGTCATTTACTATGGTGCGCCATTAAGTGACAGTACAACACCAGAAATGCTGAGTGTTTTAAACACCCGTCAAGAAGCCAAATGCGCACCCGTAATTGAACCGCCGATTACGTTGGTACCGACTCACGGTGACGGCTGGACGGGTCAGCCAGGTCTTGAAGTGTCGGGCGATGCCGACCAGTGGTCAGCAGGCTTTAGCCTGACCGAAATAAATGAAGATGCACAGTCTGTTGCTTTCGTAAGCGAAGACGCTCGCCGCGGTATGCGTCTTATCACAACTGTTGAGCTCGATAACAAAACGAGCGTAGTAAAATACGTTTCTCGTCTCGAAAACAGTGGCGAAACACCGCTCAATTTAGGCTATTTGAATGCCGCTAGCCTGCCCTTGCCTACTTCCGTAAGCAAAATTAAAACATTTGAAGGCCGCTGGTCAGCAGAGTTTCAAACCAAAGATCACGACCTCTTCTTTGGAAGTTATGTACGTGAAAATCGCCGAGGCAAAACATCTCACGACACCTTCCCTGGCCTGATTGCATTTCCTCAAGGCACGGGGGAACTTAACGGTGAGTGCTATGGTTATCACCTTGGCGCTTCTGCAAACCACAAGCTTCGCGCCGAGCTAATGGCTGATGGCAGAAGCTATGTGCAGTTTGGTGAGTTGTTATTTCCAGGTGAAGTGGTACTTAACGCTGGCGAAAGCTATACATCCCCCGTGCTTTACACAGGCTATGGCTGTGAAGGTTTCTCTTCGCTATCACAACAGTTTCATAACTTCATTCGCAGTAACGTGCTAAACCACAGTGCTGAATCGAAGCCTCGCCCGGTGCACTACAACACCTGGGAAGGTATTTATTTCGATCATAACGAAGATGAACTAAAAGCCTTAGCCGATAAAGTTGCACCACTGGGCATTGAGCGCTTTGTGTTAGATGATGGTTGGTTTAAAGGGCGCAGAAACGACAAGGCTGGGCTTGGCGACTGGTTTGTTGATGAAGCTATCTATCCTGAAGGACTAGACGGACTCATTGACCATGTTACTGGCCTTGGCATGGAATTCGGTATTTGGTTTGAGCCAGAAATGGTAAACCCTGACAGCGACCTTTACCGCGCACATCCTGAGTGGGCGCTGCAAACCGAGAATAACCCTCACGTTCCTTTCAGAAATCAGTACGTATTGGATTTAACCAACCCTGACGTGGTTGAGTACCTTTATAAAGTGATTACTGATGTACTAAAGGCGTACCCCAAAATCAGCTACATCAAATGGGACATGAACCGCGACGTAAACCACCCCGGCAACCTTCACGGTAAACCTGCGATGCATGGTCAAATGGCTGCGCTTTACAGCTTAATAGACCGCGTTAAGGCAGCGAAGCCAGGCATTGAGATAGAAAGCTGTTGTTCAGGCGGCGGCCGTGTAGATTTAGGTATTTTGCCACACACAGACCGTTTCTGGACATCAGACTCTAACGACGCACTAGATCGGTTGTATATTCAGCGTGGCTGCTCATATTTCTTCCCATCTGAAGTAATGGGGGCACATGTTGGCCCGCGTGACTGCCATATAACGGGTAGACACTTACCTATTGAGATACGTTCGGCAGTCGCCTTGTTTGGCCATATGGGTATAGAGATGGACCCACGTGAACTTACCGACCACGAGCAAAGCGTGCTTACTGATGCTATTTCACTTTACAAGAAGTATCGTCATATCACTCATGGCGGCGACCTTTTCCGCATGGACGATGACGGCATGAACGTAAAATTTGGTTATGTGTCTAAAGACAAGAAAGAAGGCATTTTTGCATATAACAGCGTTATGGAAACTGTTCGCACTACGCCAAACCGCTTCTACTTTGCAGGTCTTGATGCTAACAAACAATACACCATTGAGCGTGTTTGGCCTGAAAAGCTAAAAGAATACACCCCGTCTATTTTGCAACAAACTGAAGGGCAGGTATTCTCTGGCGAAGTATTGATGAAATACGGTATGCAGCTGCCGGTGCTCTTCCCACAAACTGCATTGATTTACACCGTCAAAGCGGTGTAGAGCTAGAAGCTAAAGCGAGCTTAGCGGTGTTACGCCGCAGCTCGCTTTTTCAAAGCCTTTTTGATTTTTTTAAGAACCTTCGCAAAACGCTCGTCTTTCTCTTCTGTCATTGTGTTTACAACGCGCTGCGCTTCATCAACCTGACCAGCATTGAGCAGTAATTCAGCCAACCGCAATTGTGCCCAACTAGGTGTAGGTAGGCTCTCTGTATCAATAGCCGTAGATTCATAGTCTTGTAAATAGTCTTTTAAAGCATTTATACCTAATTCTGTGTACTCACCACTTTCAACTGCAACTTGCCCCAAACGATACTTTCCATACATAAGGCTACTTTTTCGCTTCTGATAAGTGTCCCAAGCATCATTCTCGGCTTTTGTTACTTCTGTTAATTCAAGATCTGTGAGTGGAGACAATATCTCGAACGAAGAGTCGTATTGCTCATCAGACAAATAGAAGCTTCCAAGTTCAACACGAGCGCGAATTTGGGTTTGCTCGTCGTCTATCAGAGACGCAAATATTGCCTTAGCTTCTGTCTCTTGTTCCTCTTCCAGATAGACTCGGGCAAGAGCAAATTGACCTTCGGTTTTGTCTAGAGCTGCAATTTTTTGGGTTAGGTTCATGGCTTCATCCATATCCCCTCCAGCCATAGATGGCGCCATTAAGTGAAATTGCATTAAAGCTTGATAAACCTCAACATTTTCGGGAGCAATCTCGACGGCCCTCTCTAAGCTTTTTTTCGCTTTCTTTGCGTAACCCAGAGCAGAAAAAATGCTACTTGAAGCCTGTGCACCCATTACACTTGCGTGTGTATGGTATGCCCTGTAGTCATCGCTATATTTTTGAATAAATTGCTCAGCCGCCTCTTCGGCATCGTCCAAATCGATATTCATCAACGCAGAAATCAACATATTGTGCTGTTCAGGTGATTTGTTTTTCACATCATCAAGAACATCTACCACATGGGCGAAATCTCCTTGCTTAAAGGATGCTTTTAATAGCTCTACGTCGTTGCTGTTTTCAGCAACTATGCCTTGTTTTACGGTATTCGCTTCAGCATAAGCAGAGGGTTGAACAGCAGCAAAAGAACAGGCACAAAGCACTGAAGTAACTAACTTACGCATTTTCATTTCACTTCCTTATGATGTTAATGATGAGTTCGATTGATTGTTATAGTAAATGAAGGTACTGACGAAAACATAAATGTTTAAGCATATACATTACGCCACAATTGAATTAGATACAGCGTAAATATGTAACAAGAATTAAAAAGGGTGCTTAAGCACCCTTTTGTAACGCATTACTTACTTTGCATCTCCAAGCCTAACGCCCAGCGATCGTCAAACCCTTTCCAAGGCTCTGGCTTTTTGCCGTTTACAGGGACTTGTGCACTGCTGCCATTTACATTTAGGTAGCCGCAATACTCAGGTAAGGCTTTCACATGGCAGTTCATAAGCGCCAGCGCAAAATGCTCGTTAATGGCATTAAGCTTTTGCACTTCCCATGCCGGCTCAATGTAACTTCCTAAATCAAACTCACTACCATAGGCTTCTTTAGGTGCAGGGTGAGGTGCAACATTGTGGCGGGCGTTCTTGATGGTCAATAACTTAGATTCTTTATTGCCGGTATTATCGAATAACCACTTTATACCGTCGTAGCCGGAAATATCGTCGTTATCACCCGCTACATAAAGAACCGGCACCTTAATATTATTTAGTGATTCAACATTAAATAACTGATGTTGCCCACCCCATGGAGCAAGTGCTAGCGCCGCTTTCCAGGCTGGTAATGTTTCTTCGCCACTGGCTTTGCCACCTGCGCAGGTGTTAAGCGCTTCTTTTATTAACGCCGCCGCTTTAGGATCTTGTGTTCCAGTGAAGGTTGCAGCGGTTTGGTCGTTAAAAGCATAGCATCCTCCTACCGTGCTAACTGCGCCGTAGCCCCCCATTGAATAGCCAATCACTCCCGCTTTGCTCGCATCCACACTCTCTTTAAAAAAGGTATTTTCGCTGATGCTGTTCAAAGTAAGAACTTGATCTCGTGAACGATTTAATAATGTACTTGGAAAACCTGAATAAGGATTTTCTGCAAAGTTAACATCTTTGTTTGTGGAATCTGTGTGGTCGATTGCCGCTACTACATAACCGTGAGACGCGAGGTGTTCGCCTAAATAAAACATAAGGGTGCGGTAACCGGTATAACCATGAGAGATAACAATTACCGGAAAATCAGTGTCAGCAGCGGCAATAGGCGCATCACGACTAGCATCAGCTTGTAACTCAAACACCTGACCACTTCTTGTTTCATTAATGTACGTGGCCTTTTGAGCCGAGCTTGCTGCAGGATACCAAACCTCCAAAGTAAGTGATCGCTCGACTTCATTACCAGCAATGTCTTTTACTTTAACAGGATAAGCCGCTTCGATTGTCTTTACGCCAACATCATAGTTACCTTTCTCACTTAACGATGGCATTACGTCGGCTGGAAACGGCTTATAAAGCGTTTGAGCAGCTGATACCGAAGGAGATATGGCAGCGGTCGCTGAAACCAGAACAGCACCGCCAAAAAGAAGGGATAACGTTTTCATGATTTGGGTAATTTTCTCGTTATTAACAGGCAAATTTATAATACCTCGTCACGGGTATCGCACAAGCCAAACACTATTATTATTGGTGATTAGGAAGAATAAGGGCTGGTAATAAAACAGGGCGGTTTAAGCACGAATTGTCATAAAAGAAAAGGTAAAACGTAAAACCTTGAAAGCCTTTAGTTTGAAAGGTATTGCTTCCACCTTTCATCAAAAAGCGGTTTAAGAAATAAAGGGTATCCATCTGCCACAAAGTTAATGTCTCTTAAGGTTTGGCTTTTCATAGGCGTGGATGTAATGTGAGTTAGCGCGCTGTCTAGATCACTCGTTACCGCTTGTCCTAGCTCACTCTTAGAACACAGTAAGCGCTTTGTTCCTCTTAGCTGCTGGGACAGTTCACTGATTTGATAAACATTAAGCGCATCGAGTTCTTCTTCTGGTAATGCTGAAAGCTCGCGGTGCCCTACATAGCCAAAATCTATTCTCCCACTTTCCAGTAGGGCAATGGTGTGCATGCCTAAGTCTTTGCCTAACCCATTTAAACGAACCACATTGTTTTTTGTAGCCCATTGCTCAACAGTATCGGCGTATACGTTATTCACATCGTTGTAGAGTACCGTTCTCAAATTATGCTGAAGCAAAGCGCGTAAAGAAATGGACTCAAAATACCCCTGCGTTGGCTGAGACTGCGCGGTATCTAATTCATTTTTCAATGAAGGCTGAAGCGCTTTTCTTGCAACAATGAGTAGCGGTAAGTTTATAGAGGTTGGCTGGGAGTAATATCCCCACTCAGCGCGTTCTTCTTGGTAAGCGGCGCCATAAAAACAATACACTTTTTGTGCGGATTGTTGATGCTGTACCATCGACCATGCGCGTTTAACCGGATAAGCTTCAAATTGGTGGTCGTAGTTATGCAGGTGTGTAGAGAGGTACGCCATGACGTCATAGATCGGCCCTGAAGTGATACTGACACCACTGCCTTCAATTCCAAGCTCGGGTGGTCGCAACCATACTACTGTAGGCTTTTTGGAGGCGCAGCTTTCCCCTTCACATTCGCCGTCTGTTTGCGCAAACAACACGCTGCTTTTAAGACACAACAAAACAAAAGCCACCAAGGTTACTACTACTGACACTGCAAAAACCCAACCTTTTACACGTAATTCTTAAAGCTCACTCATCGCGTTTATGGGAAAACAACAATGAGAATATGATGAAATTATTTTAAGGTAATCGGGGGAAGAATGGCGGGCACCAATCTCATAATTGGGCGAACTTAGCTCAAAAAAAGAGCCGCTATTAAAGCGGCTCTTAGAATATTTTCAACACGTGAACTGTTTTTGCTTAGAACGGAATGTCATCGTCGAAGTCAAAATCTGGCTCAGCCATTGGTGGGTTCTTTGGCTGACCTTGATTGCCACCCTGAGGCGCTTGATTGTAGCCACCACCTTGGTTTGAGTTGTAGCCGCCCTGCTGACCACCACCTTGCTGTGGCGCTTGGTTATAGCCGCCCTGCGCTGGAGCTTGATTGTAACCACCTTGGTTGTTTTGAGGACGTTGGTAACCACCGTTACCGCCGCCACCTTCACCACCGCGACCACCAAGCATTTGCATTTGGTCTACGATAATTTCAGTGGTGTATTTATCTTGGCCTTGCTGATCTTGCCACTTACGCGTTTGCAATTTACCTTCAACATAAATTTGCGAGCCCTTTTTCAGGTACTCTCCGGCAATTTCTGCTAAGCGACGGTACATTGTAAGGCGGTGCCACTCAGTGCGCTCTTGAACCTGACCCTGTTGGTCTTTCCAGCTTTCGCTAGTTGCTAGGCTTAAGTTCGCAACGGCGTTTCCGTTAGGCATGTATCTAACTTCAGGATCATTGCCAAGGTTTCCAACAAGAATAACCTTATTAACGCCTTTCGTTGCCATTGATGTCTCCTGTAACGTTTTTAGTGGCTTGCTGTATAACTCTTCTTAATAAGACATCAGCAAGCGCGAAAGTTCATCGAATATTAGCCGGTTAGTATACCGTATTTTATGAGGGAAAATTGAAGTTTTTCGCCACAGGTTTACGTTACTAACTGCAACACGTTCTAGAACTTAACAAAATTTATTGTCAGCGTCTTCTGAACTTTCGCGTTGTTTTTAGTTAATTTTGGCAAGGGCGTTGCGATTAAAAACGCCCTTCCTTGTCTGCTACCACCACGTTATGTAAAACGCCGCTGTAAGGATAACTACAGCGATAGATGCTACATTAAATCCGCTTGTGGTTTTGAACTGCACTTCGTTTAGGTCGACAGCGTTTTCACTAACACCTTTTTTCTCTAGCAGAGAAACAACCACAGCTAAAGCAACACAAAGCAGGAACACAAGTCCAACACGGTCAATAAACGGCAGTTCAGGCCAGAACTGTCTAAACACAATGCTTAAAACAAATGAGCCTAATGCGGCCAACAGACCACCGTTTGCTGTGGTTTTCTTCCAGAACATACCTAAAACGAACAACGCGCAGATACCTGGTGTAAAGAAGCCTGTGAATTCCTGGATATACTGGAATGCTTGATCGAAATTACCCAACAGCGGCTTGGCCACCACCATAGCGATGATAAGCGCCACCAAGCTTACGATACGACCCACTTTCACATAATGCTGCTGCGACTCGTTTGGACGCTTATCTTTATAAAGGTCCATGGTAAAAATAGTAGAAACGCTATTTGTCATCGACGCTAGCGAGGACACAATCGCCGCCACCAAGGCTGCGAAGATAATACCTTTAAGGCCAACAGGCATTAGCGTCATTAGACTTGGGTATGCTTGGTCCGGTTTAGCTAGGTCTGGCACAATTAGCACTGCTGCAATCCCTGGCAATACCACAATTAGCGGCATTAGCAGTTTTAGGAAAGCCGCAAACGCAATACCTTTTTGCGCTTCTTGAACGCTCTTTGCCGCCAACGTGCGCTGAATGATGTACTGGTTAAAGCCCCAATACGACAGGTTCATGATCCACATACCGCCAATCAATACAGAAATGCCTGGCAAGTCCATATAGTGTGGGTTGTCTTCTGACAAAATCATGTCGAATTTCTCAGGGAGCTTGTTAGTAAGGTCAACAAAACCTTGGATGGCCCCATTGCCGTCGCTGATTAGGTTTAACGCCGTATACGACAGGAACAAGCCACCAATAACCAACAGCACGACTTGAATAATGTCGGTGAGTGCTACCGCTTTCAAACCGCCGTAAAGTGAATAGGTTAACGAGAAAAGGCCTAAGAACATCATGCCGTAAACCATATCAACACCCGCGATGGTATTGATGGCCAATGCACCTAACCACAGCACAGCAGTTAGGTTCACAAAAACATAAACACCTAGCCAGAATATTGCCATTACCTTGCGCACGCGATGATCATATCGCTGCTCAAGAAATTGAGGCATGGTGTAAATTTTATGCTTAAGAAAGATAGGTAAGAAGAACTTGCCGACGATAAGCAGCGTAATGGCGGCCATCCACTCATAAGACGCAATGGCAAGCCCTAACTGGTAACCTGACCCCGACATGCCGATGATTTGTTCGGCAGAGATATTGGCAGCGATGAGTGATGCGCCAATTGCCCACCATGGCAAGCTTGAGCCCGCTAGAAAGTAATCATTTGTGTCTTTTTGATGACCCTGCTTTTCGCGAGAAACCCACCACGCAATTGTGACAAGCGCGACGACGTATACCACGAACAACGTGATATCTATTGATGCTAATTTCATAGTTTTTCCCAAAGTTCTTATTTTGGGTGCGGCGATTGTTATGCAGGGTACACAGGTGAAAAATTGTTTTTATTATTATATTGGTTGTTGCCACACCAGTGTCACGTTATTAAAACGCGTTTCGCTAAGCACAATAAGTCATAAATGGGTGAAAAACTCACCGTTAAACTTATCGCGTTATTGCGGGTAGTATTAGTATCACACTTTGTTTACTTTTTTTAACTAGAAATGTGCACTTTTTGTAAAAAAAAAGCCGCAACCAATGGATGCGGCTTAAGGGACACAAACAATTCTAAAGAATAGGATTGTTTAGAAAGGGGAGAGGTTTGTGCATAAAGGCTGTATTTAAATCGATAATTAGGCAAACGCGCCTTGTGTAGCCGTACACACATAAATATCAGCACTGTACCCTGTTTCATCAGCGTACTTGTCGGCCACGACTTGCTTCACCGCTTCAACTTTGTCGGTAGGTACAAGAGCCACTACGCAGCCGCCGAATCCACCGCCAGTCATGCGAACACCACCCGATTTACCCAGCACTTCACCAATGATCTCAACCAAGTAATCGATTGGGCGAACGGTAATTTCAAAGTCGTCACGCATGGAGATGTGAGATTGCGCCATGGCTTCACTAACCGTTTCGATGTCGCCAGCTTTTAATGCTTGGCTTGCTGCCAGTGTTCTAGCGTTTTCGGTAACAATATGCTTCGCGCGGCGATAAACCACCTCTGGCATATGTGCTTTAGCGCCTTCTAGCATTGCCATAGTTGCTTCGCGTAACGATGACACACCCAATAACGACGCGCCTTGTTCACACTGCTGACGACGCAAGTTGTATTCACTGTCAACCAAACCACGTTTAACATTCGAATTGATGATAACGATTTGATGCGAGTCTGGTAGTGGTGAATGCTCAATGGCTAGCGACTGGCAATCAAGCAGCATTGCCATGCCTTCATTACCCATAGCAGAGATTAACTGATCCATAATTCCGCATGAGCAGCCTACGAACGTATTCTCGGCTTTCTGCCCTAACAGTGCAGCCTGTACGCCATCGAGGGGCAACTCATACAGCGCGCTTAACGCTCTTAATATAGCCACTTCAAAAGATGCCGAAGAGCTTAACCCAGCGCCTTGTGGCACATTGCCCGTAACCAATAAGTTAGCGCCGCCAAAATCTGGCATGGCCTCTTTAAGTACTTTCACTACGCCGCGAACATAGTTTGCCCACCCTTGTTCTTCGTCATAGTTAATGTCTGACAACGAAAACTGGTTTTGCTGATTTTCGTAATCCATCGCGGTAACCACGATGTCATTATCTGCGCGCTTTGTTGCCGCAACCCACGTTCCAAAGTTGATTGCAGCCGGAAATACGAACCCTTCGTTATAATCGGTGTGCTCACCAATAATGTTCACTCGACCCGGCGCATGTGCGATTAACGCTGGCGCCTCGCCGTAGTGCGTTTCAAAATTAGAAGAAAGTACTTGATTATCCATTCGCATTCTCACGTTTCTTATAGTGCACTGTGGATAGTGCTTTTAATCTGTCTGCCGCTTGTTCAGGGGTCAAATCTCGCTGTGCCTCTGCCATCATTTCGTACCCGACCATAAACTTGCGTACACTTGCTGAGCGCAGAAGTGGTGGGAAGAAATGCGCATGTAGCGTCCATTCAGGGTGCGCTTCACTATCAAATGGGGCACTGTGCCATCCCATAGAGTATGGGAAAGACGTTTCAAATAAGTTGTCGTACTTCGCTGTAATTTCGCCAATGATCTTAGCAAGAGATAGCGACTGAGAATCCGAGAGCATGTGCATAGATTGCACGTCAAATCTCGGTAACAGTAGCGTCTCAAAAGGCCAAGCGGCCCAGTATGGTACAACTACAACCCAATCATCATTTTGACACACGACTCGCTCTTGCTTCGCGACCTCTTGCTCGGCATAGTCCAACAACATAGACGTGCCGTTTTCACCAAAGTATTGCTGTAGCTGCACGACTTTTTTCGCTGGGTCGGTAGGCACATGCTGCTGCGCCCATACTTGACCATGAGGGTGAGGATTTGAACACCCCATCATCGAGCCTTTGTTTTCAAAAACTTGTACCCAGCGATAGGTTTCACCAAGTTCAGCGGTTTGTGCTTTCCACGTGTTGACTACGTCTACGCGTTCTTCATCGGAAAGCTCAGGTAATGTTTTGCTGTGATCAGGGGAAAAACAAATAACACGACTGCAGCCTTGCTCAGTTTCGAACTGAAACAGCCCCTTTTTCTCACTGGCTTGCTCTGTATCTTGCTTAAGGGCGGCAAAATCGTTTTGAAAAACAAACGTACCTTTGTAGTCAGGGTTAACTTCACCATTCACGCGGGTGTTTGTTGGACATAAATAACACGTAGAGTCGTAAGATGGCTTTTGTTCGTTGTTTGGCTCTTCTGAGGCTCCCTGCCAAGGGCGCTTCGCTCTGTGAGGCGACACTAACACCCACTCACCCAACAAAGGGTTGTAACGGCGATGTGGATCGTTGGTAGGGTCGAAAGGGGTTCCCATAATCACTCTCTCTGAATTAGCCTGCTACGCTCTAATGCGCAACATCAAATAGGGTTAAACGTTTACCCTGATAATGATATAGCAAGCTTCTACGTTTATCAATTGCGTAACAAAGAAAATTAATTGTTAAATTGATAACAAATAATTTTCTTTTGTCACTACATAACGATTTCTATGCGCTGAACTTGTATCGCATACTTGCTTTGAAGGTATCCCCGGGTTTTACGAAACAGTTTGGAAACTCGGGCTTATTGGGTGCATCCGGGAAATGCTGTGGTTCTAAGCACAAGGCACCAAGCTGATCGTCGGTTTTCAACCCGCCAGTATAAAACTGCAAACCCGGCAAGTTAGTAAATAACGACATAGCAATACCAGTATCAAGTGCCTGTACGGTTGCTTGTGGGGTATGCTCAGGCGTATCACGGAGTACATAGTTGTGGTCGTAGCCTCCCACCCTATCAAATAATGGATGGGAATCAGATTGCTCTGCCCTTTCTTTTATTGCTGTAGGTTTCGTGAAATCAAAGGGAGTATTGGCAACTTCGACCAGTTTTCCAGTTGGCAGCAAGGTGCTATCTGCGTCCGTGACTTTGTCAGCATCTATATGTAGCAATGTATTGCCCACTTGAGGGTCGTTGCTCAACGTGAAGTAAGCATGCTGCGTGAAACTAAGCGGGGTTTCTTTATCTGTATTTGCGGTGACCACAAGAGATAACTCGTTGTTTTGATCAAGGGAATAGCATGCCTCTACATTAACAGTACCGGGAAAGCCGCCTTCCCCATCGGGACTAGTTAAGGTAAATGTTACAGCCACACTGTCCGCCGTCTCTTGGATGCTTGCCGCCCAAACCTTCTTATGAAACCCGGCTAGACCGCCGTGTAGATTATGTTCACCGCCATTTTTATCTAAGGTGTACTCTGTTCCATTTAACGCAAACGAGCCATGTCCAATTCGGTTTGCGTAACGTCCTACGATCGCACCGCGATAGCTCGGGTCATCTATATAGTCTTGTAGAGTCTCGAAAGTTTGGACACAACTTACCGATTCACCTTCTGCATTCGGGAAGTGAATTTCTTTAATAATTCCACCGTAGTTAAGCAAGGTAACTGACATGCCGTTGTCGTTAGTTAACGTAAAGGCGTTTATAACTTCGCCTTCAACTTCACCAAATGCAGATACATTTATTTTCATAACAAAATTTTTACCTTAAGACGTGCTTAGTAAACTGACGCGTTCCAACCTACCACACATTTTTTATACATTAATGAATAATGCAATCTTTCAGAATGCCTAGGAGGTTATACGTTTTCCATTCTTTTTTACAGCGGTTTGATTAACAATCATAGAAGGTAAAACCACTTAGGTAATCTAACGCTCTTCATCTCTCTAATGCATCTCAGCCCCGTGAAAGACACCTTAAGCTAAGCATTAGAATTTTATCTTTTTTTGTAAATATAATGTACGCTATGGCAATCAGGTCAATCGACACTCCACGCAATAAAACGAAGTTTGAAAGAAAATGGCAACAATAAAAGATATCGCCCAAGCCGCTGGCGTTTCATTAGCGACCGTATCAAGAGTTATTAATAATGGTCCTAAAGTGGGCAATGATACTCGCAAGCGTGTCAAAAAAATCATGGAAGAAATGGGTTATCGTCCCAACGCTAATGCGCGGGCACTTGTAACCAAACGTAGCGCATCTTTAGGCGTTGTCATTGCTGAGCTCCACGACCCATTTTTCGCTATGTTAGCCCACGGTGTGGAGTCCATTACCCGCAAAAATAACGTTCAAATTTTATTAAGTGCCGGCTCTATTGAAAAAGAGACTGAACTTCGCGCTATTGAAACACTGCTAGAGCATCGAGTAGAAGCCATGGTAGTGCACAGCAAAGCACTTGATGACGAGACCCTGATCGGTTTTGCAAACCAAGTTCCAGGCTTTGTATTAATTAACCGCTATATACCAGAGATAGCAAATCGTTGTGTATGGCTTGATAACGTAACCGGTGGTCGCCTTATGGCGGAATATGCCATCAACCAAGGCCATGAACATGTCGCGGTGATAAGCAGTCAGTATCGCATAGACGATCCTAATCATCGCCTCGAAGGGATTAGAAACGCAGTTAACAATGCGAATTTAAGCTTGCCTGAAAGCATGATTGAGTATGCTACGCCCGATCAGGAAGGTGGTGAACTGGCAATGCAAAACTTGCTTGCTACTGGTGCAAAATTCACTGCTGTTTTGGCTTATAACGATGCTATGGCATCTGGTGCTATGACCATGCTGCAGGATCATGGTATTTCAGTTCCAGAACAAGTTTCTGTGATGGGGTACGATGATGTGCTGTTAGCAAAGTACTGTCGTCCTAAATTAACGACTCTGCGTTATCCGGTAGAAATGATGGCAGCAAAAGCGGCGGAACTTGCATTGAAGTATGCATCGGGAAGCAAACCAGAAGATGGGCTTACCTTTAAATATACTCCTACAGTAGTAAAACGAGATTCAATGGTTAGGGTTTAGCTGTTCGTTTTCCCTTCAGAAATTAATAGACCAAAAAAATACCCGCCTATGGCGGGTATTTTATTTAATCACTTACAAGCCAGTTTGATGGATGATTAATCGTAATTCGATGTATAGTTGAGCAACTGTGTTCTAAAAATTTCATGACACGAAACTATTGACAAAAATACCCGCTTGATCGTTTTGCCTCGAACTTTTATCCCCAAAGAGCAAAATTGCCTGATCCTGCACAGCTTTACGATCAAAAAAGATTAAGATCGAGCACAGTTGCTCTACAGCGCTTGATTTAACTGACGTTTCGTGATCCGACCAGAAAGTAATGAAAAGATCGTGATCTGTTGTTCTATATGGCTATTAACAGACTTACCAACAAGGTTTTCCACTACTTATCCACAACGAGTAAGGTTTCTATTACTTAGTGAATCTTGCTAAAAACTGTTTGTACTCTTGTATGGCATAGTCACTTTTTAGCGTTGCGTTGTGCGTCGCACCAGGAATGACCGAAATATACTTTTCGCTACTTGATGCATCTTCTAATAGCTGCTGACTTATCGGGTAAGGCGTTATTTTGTCTTCCTCACCCACCACTAGCCATAGCGGTCCTTCATAGTGACGCAAGATTGGGGCTATTTGCATACTATGAACTTCATCGTGAAGCTTCATGTTTGTGAATGAATTAGAGAAGCCTGGCACCATGTTGGCAATTAAATCAGAGATGTTATTGAAAGCGCCGTCTAATACTAAAGCGTCTATCTTTCTATTTGCAGCAACATAGCTTGCGAAATAGCTGCCTATACCTCGGCCGTGAACGATAGTGGGAATTGAGGCGTCAAACGCACTTGCTACATAGTCAAACTGGGTTAACGCATCTTGTTTAATAGCGTTAATACTTAAGTCCTTCGCTTTATCACTGGCTCCTACTCCCTGATAATCGAGCCACAATATATTAGCGGGCAACTTACCCAGTCTATGAATAACGCTGTTGTTTTCGCTTACAGGCATACGATTGTCTGCAAAGAAAACAATGTTAACAATAGGGTCAGGGTAAGAAACAGCAACGCCTCTCAAAGTTAACCCAGCTTCATTTTTAACTTCAACACGGGTTATGCCCGCTGAGGTTTTGTCTTTTTGAATTGCCGCGTGTAGCTTCGTAGTATCAAGGGGCTTTTGCTGAGTATCTTGATAAAAGAAGGCCGAAGGGGACACGTTAATTGCGCACCCAATAAGTGACACACTTGCAACTACACTGATTACCGCGTTTTTTAAGCTCATCATTAAAGAACTGTCCGTGTTGAATGGTTATGGCGAAATTTTTATTCAGGTTACATAGGTGTAATGGTTGTGTCGCTGATCAAAAACTCGCTCAGCAAAATCAACAGTCCCACACCTATGCTAAACAAGCTGTAACAGTTTGCAACAGTTGTTCTGTTTCTTAGCGATACAAACTTTCTTATACTAAAGACAATATTACTTGCATAATTTATCTGCATAAAACAAAAATAATTTAATGAAAAGTAGAACATTTTCCATGTCTTACGCTACATCACCAGCTCGGCTTATTGTTGCCTGCTGTGCCCTACCCTTGCTTATTGCCTGCGAGTCTACGCCACCCGAGCTTGACTCATCATTAATTCCTGCGTCGCAGAGAAAAGACTATCAGCTAACCATGTCTAAAGCGAAAGCTTGTCCAATTAACTTGGCAGAACTAATCGACATACGGTCGAGTAAAGACTTGCTCGTTGGAAGCAGTAATGTAACAGAAGACACGCTCTATTCACTGTTACAGCAAAGTTTAGAAGCGATGAATGTCAGCCCAGATATTGAAGCAGCCAACAGCGTGAAAGTAGTACTAAACCGCGCGTTTATAAAAACCTTAGGAAGTAATATGGTTGCCACCGTGGTGCTTAATGTTAAGTACAAACCTGACTATGCCGATGAGTATTCACCCGCCACCACCTTCAGAGGGCAAAGTATGAATGTGAACGCCAGTGTCAGTGAAAAAGAGAGCAATCAGATTGCTATCGATGCAATGAAAACCGCCATTGATGATGCCACCAAACGTATAAAGTCTTCACTGTTACACAACTGCGGAAATGCGCTAAGCGAACTAGAGGCGGTATAAGCCTAAGAAACTATATAGTGAACGCGATTGAGTGAGCGTAAGCCCTAAGCTCGAATTTTCAATCAGGGTAAGATTCAGTAGATAAGCCGCGTATTGTCGACCATAAAGCACGCCATGCCACCGTCAACCGCCGCTTTTCGTCCCATGTCGGTATCTTCAAACACCACACAATGCTGTGGTGCTACACCCATTAATTCTGCCGCACGCACAAAGGTTTCAGGGTGAGGTTTACCTTGAGTGACGTCATCGGCTGTAACCAGCGCAGATAATTGGGCTAGCAGGCCGTGTTCATTTAACACCATTTGCGCGTGCTGCCTATCTGAACCTGTCCCCACTGCAATGGGCATGCTTCCCTTATAATGGTTAAACACGTCCAGGGTATCTTGGATAAGCCTTGGCACATGGTCTAGCCCTTCAAACGCCTGTTTTTTATATAAAGCAACCTCTGCTGGATCATGGCTTTTGCCATACTTTGCATTCATAAGATGTACAGTTTCAAAGGTAGGAACACCACCTAAACTGTATTGGTAGTCTCGGTCGAAGGGATAACCAAACGCATCGCACGTAAGCTGCCACGCATCAATATGCGCGCCCATTGAATCGACCAAGGTGCCATCCATATCAAAAATAATGGCTTTATAGCAGCTTAGGTCAATCATAGTGTTCGCTTCCTTTTTAAAATGGTGTAGTGCTAGCCCTTCATGGTTACAATGCGATGAGCAATTATGCTGACAACACGTCTCGCGCTTTAATTGCATCGAAATCACGATCTACTTTCAGGTATACCGCGTTATTTTGACTGTTTAGTGTCACTTCTAGTACACCAGGTACTAACATCAATTCAGCTTCGATAGTGGAAACATTTGAACTATCAAAATCTCCATTCATCATCACACGCTTAACCCGGCTCACTTCTTTAACACCAAGAATAATAAAAAGCCAAAGAAGAGTGCTAGCAGCACCAATGCCATAAGCGAACTCTTGCGACCAAATATCGGTGACAAAACCTGAAATTACACCGCCCAAAAACGCACCGAAAAATTGAAAACTGGCGTAGAGGCCCATGGCCGTTCCTTTTTGTCCCGCAGGCGCAATGCTCGACACCAATGCAGGGAAATTCGCTTCCAAATAATTAAAGCCAGTAAAGAAAAGCACCACGGCAGCACAAACCCACCACCAGCTATGGTCCTCTAAACTCAGCGCCAAAAACGCGCCACCCATTAATACAACGCCGGTTACAAGGAGCGATTTAGGCGTACGCCCTCTTGCTGCTCCCATCATTACAATTAGACCTACTATTGACGCGCCTAAAATGGGTAAGTAAACCGTCCAGTGACTGTCTAGCGTCATATCAAAGTTCAGTAGCGTTACGGGCAGTTGAACAAACAACAGCGTTATCATCATATGTAGAATCATCACGCTGATATTTAAACGCCATAACTGAGAAGAGAAGATTAAGCGCTTTAGCTGGTCTTTTTGTGGCAGTGTATCGCCGCTGCTAAGCTGCACACCGTTTGGCACTACCCATTTAACCAGCGGCATGCAAAGAATGGCCAGAATACCAGTAATACCAAACACACCGGCAAGCCCGTAGCTGTTAGCAATAAGTGGCCCTAAAATAACCGCTAAATAGAACGAAAAGCCAATGGCTATGCCTATGATAGCTAACACTTTGGCACGCTGACTTTCCCGGCTTACATCGGTAGCTAGCGCCATTATCGCACCTGCAATAGCCCCAGCGCCTTGAAGAATACGCCCAACAATCATCATGGCCATACTGTCGGCGTTTGCTGCTACAAAGCTTCCTAATGCAAATACAGCAAGCCCTAGCAAAATAACGGGTTTACGCCCCCATTTGTCAGACATCATACCCATAGGAATTTGCAGCGCAGCTTGGGTTAGGCCATATCCACCCACGGCAAGCCCTACCAACAGCGGCGAGTAATCTGGGTAGTCCATTGCGGCTACAGCCAACACGGGCATAACCATGAACAGCCCCATCATGCGTAATACGTAAACGGAGGCGAGTGCAAGCGCAGCGCGTAATTCCAAAGCGTTCAAAGCGTCTGTTTCCCTCAATAAATAAAATCAAAAAAACATAAAAGCGCGCAGAGAACACCTGTTTCTGCTGCATTAAGAATAAGGTCGCGAAGTGTAGCATAATACAATTGGTATTTTCTTCTGCTCGCGAGGTAGATTTAGCCCTCTCGCGCTACCCTTTTTCTTACTAGGGGTTTAAAAGTGGGGATAAAATCACCACTTTGCAATGACGTTAAGCGAGAACTAATCGTAAGCTTATGTTCGCGAGGTGATCTGCTTACTCCGCTTACAGTATAACTTGAATGTCATATCACTTTACTTGACACCTATGGCATACTGATTCTTTTTCTCTCATTTAGGCTTCAATGGATAAAATCGAAATTCGCGGTGCTCGCACCCACAACTTGAAAAACATCGATTTAACACTGCCACGAGACAAACTGGTGGTGATAACCGGCCTTTCTGGCTCGGGTAAATCGTCTCTTGCATTCGACACGCTTTATGCAGAAGGTCAGCGTCGTTACGTTGAATCTTTGTCTGCCTATGCTCGTCAGTTTCTATCTATGATGGAAAAACCAGATGTTGATCATATTGAGGGTTTATCACCAGCAATATCCATTGAGCAGAAATCAACATCGCATAACCCCCGTTCAACGGTGGGTACCATCACTGAAATATACGACTATCTGCGTTTAATGTTCGCGCGAGTGGGTACACCACGCTGTCCTGACCACGATGTGCCGCTAGATGCACAAACGGTCAGCCAAATGGTCGATAAAGTATTAGCGATGCCCGAGGGCAGCAAGCTAATGCTGCTAGCACCTATTGTTAAAGAGCGTAAAGGCGAGCACGTTAAGACACTGCAAAACCTATCTGCTCAAGGCTTTATTCGCGCGCGTATCGACGGCGAAGTGTGTGACCTATCTGATCCGCCGCCTCTCGATTTGCACAAGAAGCACACCATTGAAGTTGTGGTTGACCGCTTTAAAGTGCGCGACGATATGGCACTGCGTTTGGCTGAATCATTCGAGACGGCGCTTAGCCTTGCTGGCGGCAACGCGGTTGTGGCTGATATGGACGATAAAGACGCAGAAGAAATTGTGTTTTCTGCTAATTTCGCCTGCCCACACTGTGGTTACAGCATCAGTGAATTAGAGCCGCGCCTGTTTTCATTTAACAACCCAGCGGGCGCATGCCCTACCTGTGACGGCTTAGGCACAAGACAATTCTTTGACCCCGCACGCGTAGTCGGCAATACCGAATTGAGTCTGTCTGGCGGCGCTATTCGCGGATGGGACAAGCGCAGCTATTACTATTTTCAAATGCTACAGGCAGTAGCAGACCATTATCAATTTAGCCTTACCGCGCCATTTGAAGAGCTCGATAAAAAGCACCAAGACATTGTGCTTTACGGGTCTAAAGGCAAGTCGCTCTCGTTTAAGTACATAAACGAGCGTGGCGACGTGATGGAGCGTAAGCATCCATTTGAGGGCATTATCCCTAATATGGAGCGTCGATATCGCGAGACCGAGTCAAACTCGGTGCGAGAAGAGCTAGCAAAATATTTAAGCCAGCAGCACTGCAGTAGCTGTAACGGCACCCGTCTGCGTGTTGAAGCACGTAATGTATTTATACAAGACACCAACCTGCCAGCCATTGCTGACATGTCGATTGCTGACGCGTACGGCTTTTTCGAGACACTCAACCTTGAAGGCCAACGTGCTCAGATAGCTGAAAAGATTTTGAAAGAAATCATGGACCGCTTGCGCTTCTTGGTAAACGTAGGTCTTAACTATCTTTCTATGTCGCGCAGCGCCGATACCCTATCGGGCGGTGAAGCTCAGCGCATTCGACTGGCAAGTCAAATTGGCGCAGGCTTAGTGGGCGTTATGTACGTGCTGGATGAGCCCTCTATCGGTCTTCATCAACGGGATAACGAACGCTTACTTGGTACGCTTACGCATTTGCGCGACCTGGGTAACACAGTTTTAGTTGTAGAGCACGACGAAGATGCCATTCGCGAAGCCGATTACATTGTAGATATCGGCCCAGGGGCGGGTGTGCATGGTGGTGAGATTATCGCCGAAGGTTCGCTTGAAGATATCAAAAACAGTGAACACTCACTTACTGGAAAATACTTATCCGGTAGAGAGAAGATAGATATCCCCGCAACACGCACGCCGGTAAAAGACGACAAGTGGCTAGAGCTTTTAGGCGCTACCGGCAACAACTTGAAGTCTGTTGATTTGCGTATACCTACCGGTGTAATGACCTGTGTGACGGGTGTATCGGGCTCGGGCAAATCAACGCTGATTAATGACACTTTCTACAAAATTGCGCAGCGCGAGCTGAACAAGGCGACCACGTCTGAACCGGCACCACATAAGTCGATGACAGGATTAGACCAGCTCGACAAAGTAGTCGATATTGATCAAAGCCCTATCGGCAGAACACCGCGCTCTAATCCGGCGACTTACGCTGGTATTTTCACACCAATTCGCGAAATGTTCGCCGGCACTCAAGAGTCTCGCTCACGGGGTTACAAGCCTGGCCGCTTTAGCTTTAACGTAAAAGGCGGTCGCTGTGAGGCGTGTCAGGGTGACGGCGTAATTAAAGTGGAAATGCACTTTTTGCCAGACGTGTATGTGCCTTGTGACGTGTGTCAGGGCAAACGCTATAACCGTGAAACCCTTGAGATAAAGTACAAAGATAAGAACATTCACGAAGTGTTGGAAATGACGGTGGAAGATGCCCGTGAGTTCTTTGATGCTATCCCGGCTATTTCACGTAAATTGCAGACCCTCATGGACGTAGGCTTGTCATACATTCGACTAGGCCAAGCAGCCACTACGTTATCAGGTGGTGAAGCACAGCGCGTGAAATTGGCGAAAGAGTTGTCAAAAAGAGACACTGGGCAAACACTCTATATCTTGGATGAGCCAACCACCGGGTTGCATTTCCACGATATTAAACAGTTATTAGCCGTCCTTCACAGGCTGCGCGATCACGGTAATACCGTTGTGGTTATTGAGCATAACCTAGATGTGATTAAAACCGCAGACTGGATTGTTGACCTTGGACCCGAAGGTGGATCCGGAGGTGGCCAGATTATTGCAGAGGGAACACCTGAGCATGTGGCACAACAAGAAGTTTCACATACAGGTCGATTCCTGAAACCCATGCTCACACAAGCTTGAGCCGGTAACGAGGTAAATCCGTTAGCGTAAAGCGCACTCGTTTTCTATTTTGCTGTTGTGTAATTTACACAGCAGCTTGTAAGAAGTGCGCGTTGACGTTTATTTACACGTTTTTCCATGCTGGTCAGAGCTTGTTTTGGCAAATCATACGTTACGATGATTTTTGTGTATTTTTGCAGTAAGAATTGCTGGAGCGACAACTAATGAACCAAACGCCGCCATTAGCCTTAGTGAAAACATGGTATCACCTACTGTCATCATCAGAAGACAATGATGTGAAAGCACGCGCACAAGAAATGCTGTTAAAAGCCTTCGAGTCGCCTGAGGCCATTGCGATTTATCTAAAAGAACACAATATCCTTAAGCACTGATCAAAAAAGCCTTAGCGTAGTAAAGGCTACTACGCTAAGGCTTAGTGTTTTTCATACCGGAAAAAGAATAGAAAAGGTTAAGCGTGTTTCGCCGCCTGAATAGCTAATCCTTCGCACACCGAGTTGAAGGCGTCATTCTCTAATCGAGGTAAACCGGTAAGCAGGTTTTCATACAGCGCATCAACCACGATTGGCGATAAACTCATACCACCTGTGATCATCACCACTTCTGGCTTTTCACTGCTGTTTCCCAAGCATTCCACCACTAGCGCTTTCACTTTATCAAGCCAAGGTTTTAATGCCTTTTTGAGCGAGTCTTGCGAAATCTCCACGTCAAAATCATCTTCGATATAGTGCAGCGGCAAGGTAATGTTCTGCTTACTCGACAGTAGTTCCTTGGCTAATCGAGCCGAGTTCACCACACGGGCAGACAACTTGTTCTCCTGAACAATAAGCAAGCGTTCTAGTTGGGCTGGCTCTTTAATCACAGACATGGTTTGAGAAATATCTAACCCGTAATCGTCAGTAAAAAAGCGGGTGAGTGCAGGAATGTTATCAACCGCGCACATATCAGAGAAGTACGTAGGAGGAACAGGAAGCCCGTTAATCATCTTAAGGCCCATTCCCATTTCTGGGGCAATAGCCTTAAGCACCAAGCTTTTATCGCAATCCATACCGCCTAAACGTCTGCCTGTTACCGACAGAACATCCTCTTTGCGATCAAGCTGATTTGAACGCTCTGGGGAAAGCTTAATACAGCAAATATCCGTGGTTCCCCCACCAATATCGACAATCAGCGTAGTGGTATCCCTTGGTAGGGTTTGCTCAATTTTATACGCCGCTGCGATAGGTTCATCTAGGAAATTAACCCCTGTAAACCCGGCTTTCGTCGCCGCTTCAGTCATAATTTGAATGGCTTGCGCGTTCCCCTCTTCACCGCGGGTGCCGTGAAACTTAACAGGACGGCCAATAACTGCATTATTAACAGCCTTGCCTAGCTGTTGCTCTGCACACTGTTTAAAATAGGCCAGCTGCTTAGCAATAATACCAATGAACGCTTGTTTTTGGTCACCGTCTAGCGAGGCGCCTAGAAAGTTCTTAGGTGAATAAATTAGACGGCCTTTGTCCGGCATTTTAAGAAAGCGCCTAAACCCTTCTTCACCAAACGCAAACTTGCCGTGCTCTACTAAGCGCAGCAAAGGAATTTCGTCTAGCGACATGGCATGCATCAATTGCGCAATAGCTTTACGCTGTAATGCAGGCTTGTTGTGCAAATCACCGCGCAGCGAGTCGATACGGTCGCTATACATCGCCTGTTCTTTTGGATCTTTTGCCGAATAATAGCCGTCCTTCGCCTTATCTATTTGCTCACTGATAACGCGCTGTAACTGCGCCACTTTCGCTTCAACCATGGCATCAGGAGGCGGCGGCAGTTCATCTTCAAAATAGATGAACACCGAAGAACGGATTTTATTGCCCTTCTTATCTAACGGGTCGAGTTTGATGTGCTGATGGGCCGTTCCATCAAAATACACAACCTCAGAATTTGAAGTACCGTAGTCAATCCCAATCGCAGTCATAGTATGTTCGCTCAAAAAGTTAGAAGCGGATTGTAAGTAAATACGAAAGTGCTTTCTAGCTTTGTATGTAATTGAGCTATATTGCTTTTAACAGAGCTATTGCAGCATTTAATTCTGAGTCACTGGCTGTATGCCCGTCCCAAGATACCGCTTGGGGCACAAAGTCCTCTCGATATGAGCCGTTCACGTGGTAAAGACGTTCAAAACCCAGCTCTAAAGTTATGGTTGAATCAGGTAGTTGAAATTGATTTATCCCGCCAAGTAAATCAGCCATGGGTGTGCCGATTACCGCCTTTGCACCAATGGCATCAAAGCCAATAGCCATTCCTTCTCCCATACTGCCGGTCCAATGACCAACGAGTACCACTACTGGCTTACTGTAATAAGGTAATGAAGGGGTAACATGGGCCAAGTGTAGCTCTGCTTCTTGGTAGGGTTTACCCGCATTTTGAATTTTGTAACCTTGATATGCGGTTTTGGCATTTACAAAGTGCCCCAAAATAGGCTCAGCCACGCCAGTGTTTCCCCCGCTCGGCGTATTACGCAGGTCAATCACTAACCCTTGTGTTGATTCAAGTGACTCAAGAGCTTCTTTGAACGCACTAACGGTGCCAGAATTACCTAGATTGTTATTAAAGCGGATGTACCCTATTCCCTCTTTCTGCTTAACTATCAGAGGGGCTTTTGTTCGAAGTAGATTAATAGCGTCGTAGCTAGCTGCTAATAGCACGCGTTTGGCATCATCAAAATCAGACGCCACTTCAATATATCTTTCTTGATTGCGACGCCCACCTAAAGCCACATTAACCGCCCACGTTTTATGTGCGTCAGTAAGCGGTAGCGATGTGTTACCAAAAACGCGATGTATTGCGGCTTCTGTAGACTCGCCGTCAATACCTACAATCATATCACCTAAGGCTAACTGGCTTTTGGCAGCAGCACTGCCCGCTTTAATACGTGTTATAACAAAGTCATCGCCTTGCTTTTCCACCCAAATATCAGACCCCGTTGGCGTGACGCTGTAGTCCGCTTCGTTTAGCGGTGATACGTTAAAATGCGGGTCGATAAAAAACTGCTTCACCACCTGCAATACGTCGACAAACTCCTCTTGCGTTGTCGCGTTTATTGCAAGGGGTTGGTAATACGCTTTTAAAGCTTCCCAGTCGGTAGGTGCCGTATCTAAGTAGGCGTAGTTATCTTCAACAGTTTGAACAAAGGCTTGCCAGCTTTCTTTCGTATTGAAACCCTGGCTTTGTGCGCAGCTGCTTAGTGGAAGAAGTAGTGACAACAATAAAATAATTCGATAAATCATAATGTTCCCTATTGTGAATAGGAGTGATAAGGAAATTGTTCATTTAAGCGCGTAAGAAGCGATTGTTTTTTTAGCGCCTGCTCCATGCTTTTGAGAGAGGCTTCAAGATTTACCTCTATCTCTTCCCAAAGGGCATCATATACGTCTTCAAATTCTTGCATTATCGTCACTATCTGCTCTGCCTCGGCCTTTGCTTTAGGCGCAATATCGTACACACGCTTTCGCGAGTCTCGTTCATCTGGCACAGAAACAAAAAAGCCATCTGCAACACTTTGCTTCAACCGACTTTCAATAAGTTGACGTGAAAGGCCAATGTGACTTGCTAGCTCAGTTGACGAAAGAGGCCCTTGAGTATGAATCGCCAGTACTAGAGAAATACGATTTGCAGGCAGACTAATTTTAAGCGCTTCAAATACCTCTTGGCCTTGAGTTGCAATAAGCTCGCTAGCACGCAAAAGTATTGCGCCAAACTGAGGACTTCTGATCATAAATAGGCACCTTGTGATTTTTCTTCAAACTCATTTATGCAAATATTTGCGCAAAATTTTGCACAAATCAACTTATTTTTGAATGTGTATGTTTTGGTTTGGTGTTAAAAATGTTTTCCAACCGGATCAATTACTGTTTGATAAATGACTGAAATAGCTGCGGCATAATGCTAGAGTGAAAGCTAAATAAACAACGAACCCTACTAAAAAATATGAGCCATTCAGTACCATTAGTTACGTCATTCGACGTACGTTTTTGTGAAACAGATGCCTTACAGCATGTAAGTAACACAGCATTAGTCGCTTGGTTTGAAGCAGCCAGAGAGCCTATTTTCAGAATGTTTACCCCTGAACTAGACTTACAAAATTGGCCGCTAATTTTAGCCAGCTACAAAGTCGATTTTTTAGCTCAAATTTTTTATGGCAAACCTGTGACGGTTAAAACCTACGTTAGCCGGCTAGGCAACAGTGCGTTCGACGTGTTTCAAGAGTTATGGCAAGACGATAAGCTGTGCTCAACAGGCATCACCACCATGGTACATTTTGACTATAAAACACAGCGCTCTGCGCCTATCCCAGATAAAGTGAAATCAGAACTACAGTCTCACTTTAAAGAAGTACCAACTCAGTAATAAAGCGCAGTACGAGGTATCCATGAGCGATTTAATTGAAGTTATTGATGATGTGTTACCACCAGAGCTGTGCAAACAACTCATGGAACGCTTTGAAAGCAGCCCTAATTTGTCTCAAGGCCGCACCGGTGGTGGCGTCGACTTAGATAAAAAGCGCAGCATGGATGTATCGATAAGCCGCAACCCGGAATTTAAAGACTTATTTCAACAAGTGATGCAGCACACCGGGCAGCAGCTGGTCTCCTACATTGAAAAGTACTACTTTGCGCTTGTTGGGCCTATTGGCTTGACCGTACGCCATCCCAAAACTGGTGAACCGGTAAAAGTAACAGGTGAAAATTTTGATGAAGTGGGCAAACCCAATTTGGCGAATTTGGTGAATTACCTGTTTCGGGTCGGCGATGTAAATGCACAGCGCTACACCGCGGGCAATGGTGGCTACCCGTACTGGCATTCAGAGGTCTATCCACAGCTTCAACATAACGACGCACTGCACCGCGTATTGCTGTTTATGTACTACTTAAACGATGTGGAAGAAGGCGGCGAGACGGAGTTTTATTATCAAAACCGTGCGGTGAAGCCTAAAGCAGGCAGAATGGTGATTGCGCCTGCCTATTTTACTCACACGCATCGCGGCCAAATTCCAAAAAGTAACGACAAGTACATTTTAACGTCTTGGCTTCTGTTTAACCGCGCTGAACAGATTTATACGCAGGGCTAGCTTGACGATAACTTCGTGATGATGTGCTCTAGCTCGCTGTACTCTTCTTTGTCGATAGGTAAGAAGGGTGCAGGTAAGCTAGGCGTTTCACAATAGCCCAAAATTTCTGCCGCGGCTGCAACCACACGCAAGCCGCCGCCATTGCGCGCAAACATGCTCCATATTCCGCTTAACGCTTGTGACTGAGCCTGTGCATCAACAGCATTACCAGACTGAGCGGCGTCGATTATGCGCATTACGGTTCGCGGGAATATCCCCCCTATAACAGAGAGCCAAAGGTCACAACCTTCACTCATTCCTGCCGCGCCAAAACTATCACCACTCACGCCTATAGCAATGTGTGCAGGCACTATCTCTCGCAATGATGCTAATCGACGGGCGCCTTCGCTATTGCTTGCTCCAGAGGGTGAGATACCCTTGCTAGAGCTTTTGGCAAATGGAGTTCCGGGTATTTTAATCGCCCCGATATTCGGTAATTTTCCAATACGGCGGTATAAATCATCGCTGAAGGTAAAATTAGTCACGCGAGGATTTTCGTAAACGCAGATAGGCACAGATACCTCGTGACTCACTGCCTCATAGAGGCCATACACTTCTTCTTCGTTAAGCACTTGATAGGAAACGGGTGCTAACAGCACAGCATTAACACCTGCTTGCTGCACAGCTTCAACGTTTTTTAGCACGTCATAGGTGCGCAGCGCCCCAACACCTGCCATAACAGGGATGCCTTTTGCGTGGTCGACGGCGAGCTTTGCTACCTCGTACTTTTCCTCTCGCGTTAGATAAGGATACAGCCCAGTAGAGCCTATCGCGCAAATTGAATCTACATTCGCCGAAGCCAAATTATCAACAAGCCCTTTAAACGCTTTATAATCAATAGCTTCTTGTTTGAATGGAGTAATGGGAAACGCTGATAATCCTGTAAACACCTGATGTCCTTTTTAAACGTTTAATGCTTAAAACCCTTCTACGGCTTCGCCTTTCAAACGGTAACCTACAGACGCAATGTCGCCTTTCCAACCGTCAGTCGACAGTTCGCCGGTTACCCAAATTGCATCGTAAATATTATCTATGCGCACACCTTCTTCAAATTTTACGTAAACAATTTGATTAGACGGCGGCGGTGGTACGTGAATACAGGCTCCGAAATATGGAACAAGTAAGAACTCAGTGGTTAGCTCTGCCGTACCTTCTAGCGGCACAACAAAACCCGGGATTTTCACCCGTTTACCATCAAAGGTATCGACAACGGGTGCATCTGGCTGAAGCTGACTCATCTCGCCATTGTGTTGAACTGAAGGTGGCGCGAGCTCATTAAAGCCCTCAGGCACTAGGTCTTCCCAATATACTTCTACAGGAGCTTTGGCAGGTGCTTCATCTGCCTGTGCGTTGAAAGTTACAACCATCATTATTACAGCAAACAATGAAGTCATGGATAATTTATGGTGGATCATACTGCTCTCTATCGTTGAGTATTTTGTTCGCTTTTTTGTATCGGCTTTTGCTTGTCGTTTTCAATCTTCACTTTTTAGCCACATACAAAAAGGGCTGGTATTACACCAGCCCTTTGTATCATCAATTTAAAGCAGCGTGAATTATTCTGCTTCGAAACGCGCGATGCTTGCGGTAATTTCTTCTTTTGCAGCGGCAGCGTCTGCCCAACCGTCAATCTTCACCCATTTGCCTTCTTCAAGATCTTTATAGTGCTCGAAGAAGTGCTCAATTTGCTTAAGAAGAAGCGGAGGTACGTCTGCAATTTCTTTAACGTCACGATAGATAGTAGAAAGCTTGTCTACTGGTACCGCTAGTACTTTTGCGTCTTTACCAGACTCGTCAGTCATGTTTAGTACGCCAACTGGACGACACTTAATGACAGAACCTGCAAGTAGTGGGAACGGAGTCATTACTAGAACGTCAACTGGATCGCCATCTTCAGACAACGTGTTGTTCACGTAACCGTAGTTAGTTGGGTAGTGCATGCAAGTTGCCATGAAACGGTCAACAAATAGTGCACCTGTGTCTTTGTCTACTTCGTACTTCACCGGGTCAGCGTGTGCTGGAATTTCGATGATCACATTTACTTCGTCTGGTACGTTTTTACCAGCAGAAATAGCACTTAAGCTCATTCTTTGGTCCTTTCAATGATGTATAAGAAATTTTGGGTTAAGTATACGGTGACAGCAGCAAAATAAAAACGCTTTACGACCCATGTCGTACTAATCTCTTTATTTTTCGTTAAATTTTGCTGCTTTTTCGCTATTTCGCGTTGTCGTTGTAGCTCAAGCACATCTCAACTTCTTCTTTAGAGCCGATAATGCACGGTACACGTTGATGAATTTCTTCAGGCATAACTTCCAGAATTCGACCAGTGCCAGTTTCTGCTTTTCCACCTGCTTGCTCCATTAAGAACGCCATCGGGTTGGCTTCGTAAAGTAAGCGTAATTTACCTGGCTTAGACGGGTCTCTGTTATCGAATGGATACATAAAGATGCCACCGCGACAAAGCAAACGATGGATATCACCCACCATTGCCGCTACCCAGCGCATATTAAAGTTTTTGCCTCTAGGGCCATCTTTACCTGCTAGAAGGTCGGCAATGTATGCCTGCATTGCAGGTTCCCAATGACGCTGGTTCGACGCATTAATCGAAAACTCTGACGTTTGCTCAGGTACTTGAATATTAGGGTGAGTAAGCAGGAAACCACCGTGGGTTTTATCAAGCGTATAAATGTGCGTGCCGCGACCCGTCGTCAACGCCAGCATAGTAGACGGACCGTACAGCACATAGCCTGCAGCTACCATCTGTGTTCCAGGCTGTAAGAAAGCAGACGGATCATCTGGTTTCATCCACTGAGGCGCATGGGTAATAGAGAAAATAGTACCAATTAGGCTGTTAATTTCAGTGTTTGACGACCCATCTAGCGGATCGAAGCTTACTAAGTAATTACCGTCTGGATTACACGGCACAACGTCATCTTCTTCTTCAGACGAAATGGCTTTTACGTAGCCAGATTCCCTTAGCGTGTCTTTTAAAATGTGGTTAGAGATAACGTCGAGCTTTTTCTGTGTTTCGCCCTGTACGTTTTCTGAAAGGGTTGAACCGAGCACGCCAGCAAGTGCGCCTTGACTCACGCGGAAAGAAATTTCTTTACAGCCCGCTAGCAGTGTACGAATGAGTAAAATTAACTCAAGCGGTGCACCGTCTTGTTGCAATTGGGAATTTAAACGTTTCATTGAATGTAAGCCTTTTTTTCGTGTGTAGGGTGTTGTGCTACCAGTCGCTCAGCTTTCCTTACCGGCGTTTGTCTGAAGCACACACAGGTTTTAAACCTGTGATTAGATTGTAACCGTGTTCTTGGGTAAGTGGAACACGCCCGTAAAATGTCATACACACACCATACCAGTTTGCACATCATAGATTCGTAGGTGTTTAGCGTATTACAACGGCTTAAGGCATTTACTGAATGATTAAAATTGAATTATCTATAGGCCACGGGGTTCTGATACAGTACCCCAATAACATGATAATTCATTGAGAATGCGCTATGCATGTACATATTTTAGGCATTTGTGGAAGTTTTATGGGCGGCATCGCCGCTATTGCTAAATCACTCGGCCACAAAGTAACAGGGTCTGATAAAAACGTTTATCCGCCCATGAGCACCCAGCTTGAAGCATTAGGCATTGAGTTGACCGAAGGTTATTGCGAACGCCAGTTTGATCCAGCGCCAGATATGGTAGTGATTGGTAACGCGATGTCGCGCGGTAACCCCGCCGTTGAATACGTGTTAAACCGAAACCTGCCTTACACTAGCGGCCCACAATGGCTGCTTGATAACTTACTAAAAGATCGTTGGGTCATTGGGTTATCAGGTACCCACGGTAAAACGACTACTAGCAGTATGGTCGCGTGGATTTTAGAACACGCTGGTCTTAATCCCGGTTATTTGATTGGCGGCGTACCAGAGAATTTTGGCGTATCGGCTCGCGTGGGTGAAAGCCCCTTTTTTGTCATTGAAGCTGACGAATACGACAGCGCATTTTTCGATAAGCGTTCTAAGTTCGTACACTATCGTCCAAAAACCTTAGTAATTAACAACCTTGAGTTTGACCATGCAGATATTTTTGCTGACCTTGGGGCTATTCAAACCCAGTTCCACCATTTGGTTCGCATGGTGCCAGAAAACGGGCTTATTCTTACACCTAACAATACGCCCGCAATTGAGGATATGCTTAAGAAAGGTTGCTGGTCTTCTCGCCAATCGTTGGGCAAAGAGTGGCATGCAGAACTGTTAAAGAAAGACGGCAGTGAATTCAATGTATTACATAACGGCGTTATAGCTGGAACGGTAACCTGGGCTTTGGTTGGTCAACACAATGTGGACAATGCTTTAATGGCCATCGCTGCCGCCCACCATGCAGGTGTTACCTTACCTGATGCCATAGACGCCTTATCATTTTTTAAGAATGTTAAGCGTCGCATGGAAGTAAAGGGTGAAGTAAACAACATCACCCTTTATGACGACTTTGCACACCACCCTACTGCAATTGCGACTACACTTGATGGACTGCGCAAGAAAGTGGGTAATGCCCGTATTCTGGCTGTGCTAGAGCCGCGCTCTAACACGATGAAAATGGGTGTGCACAAAGATACGCTGGCAAACTCATGGCAGAAAGCCGATGAGGTTTACCTTTTTGAACCTGAAGGCATGGACTGGTCGTTAGTCGATTCGGTAGCGCACAGCAACGCGCCTACGCACTGCTTCAGAGATGTTGAGAAGATCGTTCAAGGCGTTTGCAACGTAGCACAACCGGGCGATCATATTCTTGTAATGAGTAACGGCGGTTTTGAAGGCATTCATGGCCGGTTACTCGACGCCCTAAAAATGAAGTCCAAATTGTAAATAGACAGAATAAAACGAAGTGTTACCCGATAGACAAGCGCGTTATGCTTGTCATCTACAGAGGCTATACAATGAAACATGACAAGCAAGTCACGCTTGCTATCACAGGCGCATCTGGCGCGCCTTATGCGCTTACACTATTGAAATCGCTAGTTAACGCCGATTACCAGGTGTATGTATTAATCTCTTCCGCTGCCAAAGTGGTGTTTGCCACCGAAGAGAACGTCAAGATACCCGGGCGACCCGAAGACGCTGCCGCGTTTTTTACCGAGCATTGCAATGCAAAGCCAGACCAAATCAAGGTTTTTGGCAAAGAAGAGTGGTTTTCACCAGTAGCTTCAGGCTCAGCGGCCCCCGCAAAAATGGTGGTTTGCCCGTGTTCAACAGGCACCCTGTCGGCCATTAGCATTGGCGCTAGCGACAACCTGATTGAGCGCGCAGCTGATGTCGTTCTAAAAGAGCGTGGACAACTTATTTTGGTGCCTCGTGAAATGCCACTTTCTTCTATTCATCTAGAAAATATGCTCAAGCTTTCGCAAATGGGTGCTACTATTATGCCTGCAGCGCCTGGCTTTTATCACAATCCTAAAACTATCGATGACTTGGTAGATTTTGTGGTGGCGCGCATACTAGACCACCTAGGTATTGAGCAGTCTCTTGTCGCAAGATGGGGCTACCAGTCTTCCAAACATTCTGAGGATTAACCATGTTCGCGTTTGCAAACAGGATTTGCGCAGTTGCGCTGAGCACGCTATTTACATTGTGTATTTCATCACCCGCTTTCGGATGGGGGCAAACCGGTCACCGAGTGACTGGCGCTATTGCCGAGCAATATCTTAGCCCTCTTTCACAAGCTGCACTAATGGAGTTATTACCACACGGTTCGTTGGCTGAAGCCTCAACTCACGCTGACGAAATGCGTTCTGACCCCAGCGAATTTTGGCAGAAAACCGCTAGCCCTTGGCACTATGTATCTGTACCTGAAGGAAAGACCTACGAAGAAGCTGGCGCACCAAAGCAAGGTGATGCGGTTACCGCGTTAAAGCAGTTTACTGAAACGTTAAAAAGCGACACCGCCACCGTTGAAGAAAAGCGTCTGGCCCTTCAGTTCATTGTGCATATTATTGGCGACCTTCATCAGCCGCTTCATGCCGGAAACGGAACTGATCGTGGCGGTAACGATGTAAAAGTGCGCTTCTTCTGGCAAGACTCTAACTTACATCGCGTGTGGGACTCGCAAATGCTAGATCAGCGTGACCTGTCGTACTCAGAGTGGACGTCTTGGTTAACAAAAGCTATTACGGCTAAGGATATTCGCAGTTGGGCCACCACCGACCCTATGGTGTGGATTGAAGAAAGCACCGCTATTCGCGATACCATTTATCCTGATGACGCAAACAATATGAGCTATGACTACTTATACAACCACCTGCCTACTGCTAAAAAGCGTTTGCAGATGGCGGGAATTCGCATTGCCATGTATTTGAATAGCGTGTTCGAAGAAGCGAATAAATAGTCTCGCTTCAACCTAGCTGGCGCAGTAAAAGATAAAAAACGGAGGTTTTTGGCCTCCGTTTTCTTTTTAGTTAATCATTTATTTCGCTACCAGTAGCGTTTGGCTAACCAAAAAGGTTTAGTCTAAATCTAGCGGCTCAGGAGAGAGAATAACGCCCGTGCTATCAGCATACAAATGATCTTCTGGTAAAAACGTAACGCCACCAAAATTAACGGGCACGTCTACCTCACCAATACTTTCACACTCAGCGTTTACTGGAATGGCGGCTACTGCCAAAACACCGATATCTAATTCGGCAAGGCTATCAACTTCTCGCACGCTGCCGTATATCACAACCCCTTCCCAATCGTTGTCGATTGCAACTTGAGCAGAGGATGCATCGAACAGTGCACGACGGCTAGAACCACCGCCGTCAATAAGCAGTACTTTTCCAGCGCCGGGCTGAGCAAGTACTCGGTCGATAAGGCCTCTGTCTTCAAAGCATTTAATTGTGGTAATTTCACCACCGAAAGAATACCGGCCACCAAAGCTCGCGAAAATTGGATCTACCACGTCTACGCTATCAGCAAACAAATCGCATAATTCAGATGTGTTGTATTCCATCGTTCTGCCTTACTAAAATTGAGAAGACTAAAATTAAGTGAAAACAAAGCGCTGCTTACGCTTCTAAAACTAGCATAGCATTAAATGTGGCAATGCAAACGTTTGATTTCACGCCTTTCGTCGAATTTTCTACTTTTTTTAAAACTCATCAAAACTTGCTCCCCTCTCCCCCAAATGAGCACATATTTTGCTTAGCTTTTGTCTTTTACAGCCATTCCCAATATCTGTTCGCCAGGACAAAAGTAAAAGCGAAGCTCGCTGTCAAAAAAGTTTCTTTTTTTCGTCACCCACTGGTCACAGATGAACTTTAGCCTGTGCAGTAATTAACCGATAGGGGACAAGGCGATGTTGATTAAATCCTTGACCAAATACGATACTGACTTGTTTTATCGCCTGTACAAACTGACGCAAAAAAGAGACTGCAGAAGTATTATTTGGCTGTCGAAAACCGGCGATGGTTACCTGTACCTTGTTATCGGTGCGCTGCTTTGGGCATTTGAGCCTGAACATGGTGAGCTTTTCCTCTACACAGCGCTGATGGCTTATGCGCTGGAATTACCCATATATGTGCTGCTTAAGAAAATGTTCAAGCGCCCTCGCCCTTGCGATTTTCTAATGAATTTAACAGCACATGTCACGCCTTCTGATAAATTTTCTCTTCCTTCAGGCCACACGGCAGCAGCCACATTGATGGCGAGCATAGTGGCTCATTATTATCCGTCGTTTGCGGTATTGGCTTACAGCTGGGCCGCGTTAATTGGTCTTTCACGTGTGTTACTGGGTGTTCATTACCCGTCAGACGTGATCGCAGGGACGCTTCTAGGCGTTACAATAGCAACGTTGAGCATTTCTATTCTGGGGTAGCATGAGATTATTGTATGGTGTGCAAGGCACCGGTAACGGACACATCGCCCGTGCGCGAATAATGGCTGCAGCTCTGGCACAGCGCGATGACATTAACGTTGACTTTGTGTTTACTGGTCGTCGCCCTGAGAAGTATTTCGACATGGAAATATTCGGAGAATACCGAACCTTTACTGGCCTGAGCTTTATCACCAAAGGAGGCCGGGTTGATAAATGGGCGACCATTAAAGATGCAAATGTAAGCCAGTTTATAAAAGACGTGAAAGCCTTTGATACCAGCAACTACGATTTGCTGGTCAATGACTTTGAGCCCGTTACGGCGTGGGCAGCTAAACAGCAAGGTCTACCTTCTATTTCGATTAGCCATCAGGCTGCATTTGCCTACGATGTCCCTAAAAGTGGCAACACGATTTTCGATTCCTTACTAATGAAAGTGTTTGCACCAACAGAGATTCAACTAGGTGTACACTGGTATCACTTCAACCAACCAATTATTCCGCCATTCGTTGCAGAAAAGCCGATTGTGTCTTCGGGAAATGGTCACGTTCTGGTTTACTTACCTTTTGAAGATATTGAAGATGTTCAACAAATGTTGGAACCGCTAAGCGATCAGGTTTTCGAATGCTTCCACCCGAACATCGATGAAGCGAAAGAAGTGGGACATATTCATTGGCACCCAACGTCTAAGAAGCACTTTCAAAAAGCCCTACAGCACGCCAGCGGCGTAATTGCCAATGGGGGGTTTGAGCTATCGAGTGAGGCACTTCAACTGGGCAAGAAGCTGCTTATAAAACCTTTACACGGCCAATTTGAGCAACTATCGAATGTGCTTACGTTAAATAAATTGGATTTATGCCAAACCCTGTTTCAACTTGATACCGACATTGTTGAAGAATGGCTAGAAGCTCCTGACAACGAAGCAATTGCCTTTCCAGACAACCCCAACATTCTTATCGATTGGCTTAAAAACAAAGACTTTTCTGATACGCAAAGCCTGTGCGATGCGCTTTGGAAAAACGTTCGATATGGGGATAAAACACAAGAACGATTATTGGCTCTTGCAATTTAACGCCGCAATGCGATGATAGCGGCATTTGTCGTATTCTTCGCGGGATTTTTCGTGCTTAAAAAGTCAGTTGTTTTCTTGCTAACGCTCACAGCATTATGTGGCTGTGGTTACAAAGGGGCGCTCTACATTCCTGAGGCGCCTGCACAAAACACGTCTGCTGAACCAGCGTCCTCTGAAAATGCAGAAACCGGCGCCGACTCTGACACCAATAACACTTCACCCGCAACTACTTCTGGAGAGCTGAACTAGTGGATTATTTCGCCTACAGCCAAGGTCAGCTTCATGCTGAACAAGTGGCTGTTTCTGATATTGCAGCCCAGCATGGAACGCCGGTTTACATCTATTCACGTGCAACGTTAGAGCGTCACTGGCACGCATTTAATGATGCCATTGGTGAGCATCCTCACCTTGTGTGTTACGCGGTAAAAGCGAATTCGAACATCGGTGTATTAAGCGCTCTAGCCAAATTAGGTTCAGGCTTTGATATCGTTTCAGCCGGCGAATTAGCTCGCGTAATCGAAGCCGGTGGCGATACAAGTAAGGTTGTATTTTCAGGCGTAGGTAAAAAACACGACGAAATCCGTTTCGCCTTAGAACAAGGCATTATGTGTTTCAATGTAGAATCGGAGCCTGAACTTCACCGCATTAACCAGGTTGCGGGCGAAATGGGCGTAAAAGCCCCTATTTCACTTCGCATAAACCCGGATGTAGATGCAAAAACTCACCCTTATATTTCTACGGGTTTGAAGGCGAACAAATTCGGTATTGCCCGTGAACGTGCACTGGCCACCTATGAATTGGCCGCATCGCTACCTCATTTAAATGTAGTTGGTATGGACTGCCATATCGGCTCACAGCTCACAGAAATTGGCCCATTTGTAGATGCGCTTGAGCGCCTGCTTCTGCTTATTGATGAATTAGCCGAGCGCAACATTATCATTGAGCATTTAGATGTGGGCGGTGGTCTTGGCGTTACTTATAACAACGAGCAACCACCTCATCCTAAAGCCTATGCACAAGCCATGGCTGAAAAAATGGTAGGCCGTGAAAACCTAAAGCTTATTCTTGAGCCAGGCCGCGCTATTGCAGCAAACGCCGGTATTTTAGTTACTGAAGTTGAATTCATTAAAGAAGGTGAAGAAAAAAGCTTCGCCATTGTCGACGCTGCAATGAACGATTTATTACGCCCTGCACTTTACTCAGCTTGGCAAAAAATTATTCCTGTAAAAGAAGAAACTACGGCAACACCACGTATTTACGATGTAGTAGGCCCAGTGTGTGAAACTGGTGACTTTATAGGAAAAGATCGTGAATTAGCCATTGAACCAACAGACTTACTTGCAGTTCGCAGCGCCGGTGCCTATGGTTTTGTTATGGCGTCAAACTACAACAGTCGCTGTCGTCCAGCCGAGATTATGGTAGACGGTGACAAAGCAATTGTGGTTCGCGAAAGAGAAAAACAAAAAGATCTCTGGCAAGGTGAGTACAAACTTCCGTAAACTAGAGACAAACTAACAAGATAGATGCGCGTTTAATGCAGGTTCAATTTTCTAAAATGCACGGTTTGGGTAACGATTTCATGGTTATTGATAACGTTACTCAGAACGTCTTTTTCTCTAAAGAAAAAATTCAGCAACTGGCTAACCGAAACTTCGGCATTGGCTTCGACCAGCTGTTGATGGTGGAACCGCCTTACGATCCTGAGCAAGACTTCCACTATCGTATCTTCAATGCAGATGGTTCGGAAGTAGAACAGTGTGGCAATGGCGCGCGCTGCTTCGCACGTTTTGTTAAGCAAAAAGGTCTCATTAATCGCAACAAAATTGTCGTAAGCACCAAAGCTGGAAAAATGGTGCTGTATCTTGAGAAAGACGGTCAGGTTACTGTGAACATGGGTAAACCTGAATTCGAACCTGCGAATATTCCACTTAAAGCCAATAAGCAAGAAAACACCTACATATTGCGAGTCGGTGAAAGCACGCTATTCATTGGATCGGCATCGATGGGTAACCCACATTGCGTAATGGAAGTCGACGACGTTGATACTGCTAATGTGGCCGAGATTGGTCCGCTTGTTGAAAAGCACGAACGCTTCCCTGAAGGCGTAAACGTTGGCTTTATGCAAATAATCAATGAGTCACACATTAAACTTCGCGTATTTGAACGAGGTTCAGGTGAGACCTTGGCCTGTGGTAGCGGCGCTTGTGCAGCGGTTGCAATTGGCCAGATTCAGGGTAAATTAGGAAAAGATGTGCGGGTAGACTTACCCGGAGGCAGTTTACGTATACGCTGGCCTGGCCCAGATAACGTGTTAAAAATGACAGGGCCTGCTGAGCACGTGTACGACGGACATATAAATCTATGAGCGAATTATCAGGGCAGTCTAACGCTACGCAATTGATTGAGCCATTTAACGACACAACGGAATTGTCGAGTGCCGATGTGCGCGCGTTCTTGTTGCAAAACCCTGAGTTCTTTGCCGAGCACCCCGACCTTCTTGAAAAAATTAAGCTTCCCCACGAGCAGAAAGGCAGTGTTTCACTGGTAGAAATTCAAAGCGATCAGCTTCGAAAGAAAGTTAGGCAGCTTAATTTTAAACTCAATCAGCTGGTGAGCATCGCTAAACAAAACGAAAAAATATATCGCGTTTACACCGATTTAAACGTGCAGCTTCTGCGCTGTGAAAGTGTTGCCGAAGTTCAGTTTACTTTGGAAGATGTGCTTCAAGAGCGTTTACAATTGTCGTCGGCGGTCATTAAGAGCTTTAAAGGTCCGCACGCGATCCCCGAACTACAGCAACGTTTATTTACTGAAAAACGCTTTAAAAATACCAACTTTTTCTTTGGTCGATTATCTCAGCACGAACGCCAGCTTCTTTTCGGAGAAAGCCCTGCGGAGTCTGTAGCGCTAATGCTGCTTGGTGACAACCGTGAACTCGGTATTTTAGGTATAAGCAGCAGTGACGCCAGCCATTTTACCCCAGATATGGACACCTTGTTACTTCAGCAGCTTCAGCAAGTGCTTAATATCATCTTGCCTGAAATGATGGGATATTAGGTGTAGTGTCTACGGACGCATTAATAAGCGAGCCTTGCCAGCAATGGCTAGATAAGTTTCTGCTACATCTACAGGTAGAACGCGGCTTATCAATTCACACTATTAAAAATTATCAGCGCCAGCTCACAGAAGTTGCAAAGCTACTTGGGCTTTACGAGTGGTCGGGGCTGACGCCGAGCGACATAAAGCGGGTAATGGCTGATGCAAAGATGTCAGGGCACAGCCCACGCAGTATAGCATTGCGCCTATCGGCACTTAGAACCTTCTGCCAATATCTTATCGATCATCAGCAACTATTCAGCAACCCTGTAGAAGGTATTCAAGCTCCGAAACAAGGGAAGCCATTGCCTAAGCAACTAAGCGTAGATGAAATGCAGCAGCTTCTTAATGCCTCCCCCAAAAGCAGTGACGACGATGAGGGTATGCAATTACGTGATGTGGCTATGTTTGAGCTACTTTATGGCTGTGGACTGCGCTTGAGCGAACTGACTGGTCTTAATTTGGCCGACTGTTTAAAGGACGGTACGGTGAAGGTCATGGGTAAAGGAAGTAAACAGCGAATACTTCCGTTAGGCCGACACGCACAAAAAGCACTTAACGCGTGGTTAAAGGTACGCTCTGCCTACGCATCACCTTACGAAAGTGCGGTCTTTGTGAGTAAGCGCAAAACCCGCATATCCAATCGACAAGTCGCTAATCGCCTCGATAAAATGGCAAGCGAACAGTCGTTGTCACAAAAAGTAAGCCCTCACAAACTGCGCCATTCCTTTGCTACCCACGTATTAGAATCCAGCGGAGATTTGCGTGCGGTTCAAGAGCTATTAGGTCATGCTAACTTGTCAACGACACAAGTTTATACCCATCTGGATTTTCAGCATCTCGCTAAGGTTTATGACGCGGCTCACCCTCGCGCACACAAGAAATAACGCTACTAGAAGGTTTCCCCATGCAGTTTTTCAGGTCTATCAATAACGTCGAGGCTATGACCTTCGACCTTGATGACACCCTTTACAATAATGAACCTATTATTCGACGCGCAGAGCAAGCCCTTCAAGCGCATATTGCTGAACATCACCACCAGGCAGCTAAGCTAACATCACTTGATTGGCTACAGCTTAAACGTGCGGCTATCGCCAAAGACGCGCGGTTGGCTTCTGATATGGGGCAGCTTCGTCGCGTTGTTTTAAGCGCTGCACTATCTGGCACGCCAGCAAACCAGTTATCAATAGTCCCTACAGAAAATACTGCATTACGTGCTGCTGTAGACAGCTGCTTTAATTGTTTTTATGACGCAAGAAGCGATTTTGCATTAGCCAGTAATGTGCACCAGACCCTCGATAAACTTAGCCAGCATTTACCGCTCGTTGGTATTACTAACGGCAATGTAAACGCGCAAAAAGTAGGATTAGACCGTTACTTCACGGCGATCTTACACGCCAGTGTGAAACGGCCTATGAAGCCTGCTAAAGACATGTTTGATGAAGCGGCCTCACTGATAAAGGTAACGCCGTCGCACATTTTACATGTGGGCGATAATATTATTAAAGACGTGTTCGGTGCCATTAATGCCGGCTATCAGTCGGCTTGGTTTGCATGTAATCGTCCAATGCAGTTGAAATTTGAACCCATTTCAGTGCTTCCACACGTTCAGCTTGATTCATTAGAAGAGCTTATTCAATTTGTCTAGGCGCTATTTATCTCGAAAATACAGACCTTTACTACGCTTTCGTTTTGCGGGATGTGAACCTTTGAGTAAGCCGCATTCTTAAAGGTCTAGAGAGCCGCACTTAGGGCGTATAGATTTTAACGCTCACTCGTTATACACTGAAAACTGAAGTCGTAGTTTTTGTGTCCTCATGGAAAAACCTGCTATCTCGAAGTCAAGGTCGCAACAAGCGTCCAAGGTAGATAAGCCAACCTCGAATGTTCATGAACATGCCGAGACAGGTCGTTCTTTTTGGCCGTTTAAGCCACTGTCTGGCTTGTATCAAGATGTATTTATTATCTTGTCTTGGATTGCCATATGGCAAATTGGACGCATTGTTGAATACACTGAACACGCCAGTGTTTGGTTTCCTGCGGCAGGCTACACCCTCGCATGCTTCTTAGTTTTAGGTTGGCGCGCGGTAGTGTCTATTATGGTGGCCGCCATTGCGATTACCGTCTGGAATGGTCATAACTACTCGCTGCCATTAAGTAACGTAGAAATGATGTGGGGCGGCGTGTTATTCGGCGTTGCACATATGCTCCCTTACTATGCAGGAGCCAGTGTTCTCGGCCATCTATTGAGAAAACCTGACGTCACCATCCCCCAATTAATCGTCTCGTTCTTAATCATCGGCTGTATTTCGTCGTTAGTTGCTACGCAACTAGTCATTGGTTCACTTGTTCTCACTAATCAGATGTCAGCGGCGGATATTAAAGAGGCAATGCTGCCCTTTTGGATAGGGGATATGGCTGGTGTTGTAGTGCTTGCACCTCTTTTTGCTGGCTTGTTAGTAAAGATATGTGCGGCTTCTAAAATAGACCTCTTAGCATTTTCGAACTGCGCTTCATCCGATTTACACAGCTACTTTAAAAAAGTGGCAATCAATTTGGCCCTCATACTATTCGTCATGTTATTGGCAAAACTTACCCAGTCTCGTGACAGTGCATTTGCTATCTTTTTTCTCGCCATTACCCACATGTGGATAGCGTGTACTGAAAGTACAAAGCGCAATGTTATAAGCCTTGCAATAAGCAGCCTATGTATTGTTTTGCTAGTGCATATATTCGCCTTAATGGATTACGTCAAGGTGTATCAGTTTGCACTCAACGTTATTGCAGCCAACGCTTTATTTGGTATAGCCATTCCTCAGTTACAAGCAGACAATGCTCTGCTCAAAGACCGTGTTTTTGTGGATACCTTAACCCAAGCTTATACGCGGGAGTATTTGGCCCAGCGCAGCGCACTTGAAATGGCTCAGAGCCGTGAATCTGGAAGCTCGCTTTATTTCGTTATGTTTGATTTAGATAAGTTTAAACGTATTAATGACGAATTAGGCCATGTAGACGGCGACAACGCATTGCGCCGACTAAGTCAGGTGACGAAGGATATTGTGCGTAAAGCGGATGTTTTTGCCCGTTTCGGCGGCGACGAATTTGTACTGCTTCTGCCTAATATCAGCGAGCAAAACGCCATGAATTTGGTGGAAAAAGTACGTGAAGGAATAAACGCAATCGTTATTTCAGAAGTGTCATTATCATCGAGCTTCGGCGTCACTCTTATGCAGCAAAGCGATACACTCGAGACACTTATTCAGCGCGCCGATCGCGCGCTCTACGCATCAAAAGAAAAAGGCGGCAACACAATAACCCTCAAATAATGGGGTCAGAGTACATTTAATCGCTCAAAAACCCCTGAAGACGAAAATGTACTCTGACCCCATTATTACGAAAGCAGAAATGTACTCTGACCCCAATTTTATACGTGGGAGTTATCTTCTAGTACGTTTTGGCGCATGGATTCACATGGGCTTTGACAAACCGGTCTCCCAACCACTTTAGCTGGAACACCCACCACAGTAACGTGAGCTGGAACACTATTAAGTACAACGCTACCTGCGCCTACTTTTGAGCCTTCACCTATCTCAATATTTCCAAGGATCTTGGCGCCAGCGCCAATTAACACGCCTTGGCGAATTTTAGGGTGACGGTCGCCCGACTCATTACCGGTACCACCTAATGTAACGCTCTGCAAAATAGATACGTTGTCTTCAACCACTGCAGTTTCGCCTACTACAATGCCAGTTGCGTGGTCAAACATGACGCCTTTACCAATACGCGCGGCAGGGTGGATATCTACACCAAAGCTTGCCGAGTTGCGGCTTTGTAAGAATAAAGCAAGCTGATGACGCCCATGAACCCAAAGGTAATGCGCCATGCGGTGTACTTGCACAGCATGAAAACCTTTAAAGTGAAGTAAGGGAGTGAGGTAATCGTTGACCGCCGCATCCCGCGCCTTAATCGCTAGAATGTCAGCAATAGCCGCTTCGCTGATGCCAGGTTCAAGTAAGTAAGCTTCATCGAAAACTTCACGAATGGCGAGCGCAGGCATTACGTCGTCTGCCATTTTGTTCGACAGAATAAAGCTTAGCGACGATTCAAAGTTGTGATGTGCAAGAACACTGGCATGCACATAGCTAGACAGCAAAGGCTCTTTTTCAGCAACAACTTGCGCTTCTTGTTTCAGCGTAGACCAAAAATCGATGGGCGTAGTAAGTGCGGTCATGAGCATGTCCCGTTATATAAAAATGCTGTGTTCTATTAGAAAATTGGGTAAGCAATCTAAACTTGTTCCTTGCTGTGCATATCTATGCTGACAAAAGGGAACGCGTAAAAGTTTACCTGAGTTTGATGTGATGCAATACCGATGTGATACCGACCAAGCGCATAATTCGATCAATTTATCGAATTAATTCGTTATAGCTAATAACCGTATCGTACATGTATACATCGTTAAAGCACTCTGCTCTCTCGCTGCATCTAACTGAGTGCTTCCATTAATTTAATAGAACGTTCAGAGCGCTCGTATCTTTCATTAAATAATACTTAAAATCATGATTGCACACGAACGTATAATGCCGTTGAAGTTTATCTTCACTGGGAAAAACTGGACTGTATAAATTAACAGGCAGGTGGCATAATAGCGCGCTGCTGAATGTATAACACTATCAACTAACAGGTACCACACTATGGATGTATCTCGACTGCTAGACGAGCTAAACGACAAACAGCGTGAAGCAGTAGCAGCCCCACTATCTAACGCCCTAGTTTTGGCTGGCGCGGGCAGTGGTAAAACCCGCGTATTAGTGCATCGCATTGCGTGGTTAATGGAAGTCGAAAACATCGCCCCTTTTTCTATTCTGGCAGTGACCTTTACCAATAAAGCTGCCAAAGAAATGCGCGGCCGAATAGAGTCGTTGATGGGTCGCAGTCTGCACAATATGTGGATTGGTACCTTCCACGGGCTTGCACACCGCCTGTTGCGCGCGCACCATGCAGAAGCCAACTTGCCTGAGAATTTTCAGATAATTGATTCGGATGATCAGTATCGACTTATTCGCCGCATTCTGAAGGCCATGAACCTAGACGAAAAGCATTGGGCACCTCGTCAAATTCAGTGGTACATAAATGGCAACAAAGACGAAGGCTTGCGCCCTCAGCACATTGAAACCCACGGCGATCATATTCAAAAGACCATGCGCGAAGTCTATGCGGCATATCAAGACGCTTGCGACCGTTCAGGCTTGGTAGATTTTGCTGAACTGTTGCTACGCGCACATGAATTATGGGCTAAAAACCCAGAAGTATTAGCCCACTATCAACGTCGTTTCCGTGCAGTGTTGGTTGACGAATTCCAAGATACCAACAATATCCAATATGCATGGCTTCGTATGCTGTGTAGTGGTGGTAATAATAACATTATGATTGTTGGCGACGACGATCAGTCTATTTACGGCTGGCGCGGCGCGAACGTAGATAATATTCAGCACTTTCTGAAAGACTTCAACGAGCCTACTACTATTCGCCTTGAGCAGAATTACCGCTCTACAGGAAACATTCTTAAAGCGGCGAACACGGTTATCGACAACAATACGGGCCGTTTAGGGAAAGAGCTTTGGACGGAAGACGCGCAAGGCGAGCTGATTTCTGTATATGCGGGTTTCAACGAGCTAGATGAAGCGCGCTTTATTGTTTCGAAAATCAAAGATTGGCTTAATCAAGGCAACGCCCTTACTGATACCGCCATTCTTTATCGAAACAACGCCCAGTCTCGAGTACTGGAAGAAGCCTTGCTCCACGAAGGGCTGGCGTATCGCATATACGGCGGTCTGCGCTTCTTCGAACGCCAAGAAATTAAAGACGCCCTTGGCTATATGCGTATGGTGAGCCACCCGCACGACGATGCGGCTTTCGAGCGTGTAGTAAACACCCCAAGTCGCGGTATTGGTGAGAAAACCTTATCGCAAGTGCGCGACACCGCGCGAATGCACAACTGTTCAATGTGGCAGGCGTGTCAGTTGCTCATTAATGAAGGTGGCTTTAAAGGCCGCGCGCTAAACGCTATGCAAAGCTTTGTGTTGCTAATTACTGAGCTAGAGCAATCCACGTTAGATGAGCCCCTTGACCAACAAGCCGATAAAGCTATTCGCCAGTCTGGTCTGTACGCCATGTACCAAGCAGAGCGCGGAGAAAAGGCCCAAGCACGTCTAGAAAACTTAGAAGAATTGGTTACTGCATGTAAAACCTTTATCGTGCCTGAAGAAGCCGAAGAAATGTCGCCTCTGGCAGCCTTTCTAGCTCATGCGTCGCTGGAAGCAGGTGAAACCCAGGCGGATAAAGACCAGGATGCCGTGCAGATGATGACCATTCACACCGCTAAAGGCCTTGAATTTCCACTGGTATTCTTAGCAGGTGTAGAAGAAGGCATGTTCCCTAGCCAAATGACTAACGACGAGCCAGGTCGAATGGAAGAGGAACGCAGACTTTGCTATGTTGGTATGACCAGAGCAATGCAAAAGTTGTATATTACTTATGCAGAAAGTCGTCGACTCTATGGCCAAGATAAGTATCATACTGCTTCTCGATTTATTCGCGAAATGCCAGCAGACTGCGTTGAAGAGGTTAGGCTGAAATCGACTATTTCGCGGCCCGTGCACAACCGCTTTAGCCAAGCGACGTCGCACGCCAGTTTTGAAGAAACGGGCTTTAGTTTAGGTGAGCGAGTTGTACACCGTAAATTTGGCGAAGGGATCGTACTTAACTACGAAGGGAGTGGTGAGCACGGTCGAGTTCAAGTAAACTTCGACGAATTTGGCAGCAAATGGCTGGTACTTGCTTACGCAAAGCTGGAGAAAGCGTAACATTATTAATAGGCAAGGTAGCCTAAACCTAAGTTGAAATGTATGCAGCAACACGTGCTGATCATCGAAAATGGTGAAGGCAACCTTGAACTTATAGCGAAATTAGTACGCCGGGCAGGTCTTACCCCCGTTGGCGCAACGTCGCTGACAGAAGGCAAAGCACGGTTTTCGCAAAATATGCCGGAAACCTTTCTGTGTGCTATTGTTGCATACTCGCTTCCCGATGCACCAAAAGGCGAAGCCATCGACTTTACGGTTGAGTCTTTCATTCCCACCATTGCTACAACAGAGAGTTTAGATAGCGCTATTCGCGATAAAGTCCTAGAACGTGACGTTGTCGATTACATTCCCAAAGAAAATTCGCAGAACTACGACTACCTCAATCGTCTTATTAGCCGATTAGAAAAAAACAAGTCTACTGGTGTCGTCGTGGTAAGCACTAATCGGGTGCTGCGCTCAAAAACCGTTTCATTACTTCAGCGCCATAATTTTATTGCGTTTGAATGTCTAACGGCTACAGACGCTATGCAATGCTTGTCTGAACACAAAAACGTACGTCTTGTTATCACTGACAACACGTTGCCTGATATGACAGGCACGCACTTTGTCGCCAGTTTAAGAAAAGCCTTCTCGAAAGAGCAGCTGGCAATTATGGGCGTTGCTGGAGGCAAAGGCATGTTAATGTCTGCGCACTTTATTAAAAGTGGTGCAAATGACTTCTTGCGAGTGCCCTACTGTCATGAAGAATTCTTGTGTCGCGTGATGCAGAACGTGGAATATATTGAGAGCGTTGAAGAAATTCGCCGTGTAGCCAACACCGACTATTTAACAGGTTTGCCTAACAGGCGCCACTTCTTCTACATGGTTACTGTGCAACATCAAAACCTGTCTGAGGATCACGCTCTCGCCCTTATTGACCTAGACTTTTTCAAATCGATAAACGATACCCATGGCCATGACGCCGGTGACATTGTGCTAAAAGCCATGGCGGCCCTTATTGAGTTTTATTTTCCAGACGAAATTATCTCCCGCTTTGGTGGCGAAGAGTTTTGTATATACATGCCGTCAACACCACTGAAAGAAGCCTGTGAGCGTTTAGACGACTTCAGAAAAGTGGTGGAAGCGGAAATTATTCAGCTGCCTAAAAGCGACATTAAAGTGACCTGCAGTATTGGGGTAAGTGGCGCCCACACTCAGCGCGTAGATAAGCTACTAAGCCTTGCCGACAAGCAGCTTTACGCCGCTAAAAATAGTGGGCGTAACCAAGTGAAGTGCGAACCACCAGATGTTCCCCAGCAAGAGCAAGCTTCACTGCTTTAGCTTTTCACTCAATCAACCGCCGCTTAGCTGTCCGACGTTTAAATAAAGACTTGTGCGCAAAAGCCCCTACTCCACCGCTAGCTTTCGCGCTTTACGCTGACTGCGGTAATTAACTAGCGAGTCGGCACTAAACAAGATAAGCGCAAACCACACAAAGCCGAAGGTCACCAAGCGCGACTCTTCAAGCGGTTCGCCGTACAGGTAAACCGCCAGAATGAACATAAGCGTTGGGCCAATGTACTGAAAAAAGCCCAGCGTTGAATACATAATGCGCCTTGCTGCAGCGGTAAAACAAAGTAGTGGCGCGGTAGTTACAATGCCAGCCGCTAAAATAAGGGTATTTAGCGTGGCATCGTTATTAAATAAGTTACTGTACTCAGAGCCAAAGAAGACCCAGTAAATAATAGCGAATGGCGAGAGCATTAAGGTTTCAATGAATAGGCCGGGTAGCGAGTCTACCGCCACTTGCTTGCGCAATAAGCCATACACGCTAAGACTTCCCGCAAGTACCAGGGCAATCCACGGCACGTGGCCGTAAGAGAAAATAAGAATAGCCACGCCTATAACGGCAAGCCCAACGGCTACACGCTGTAAGTTACGCAACCTTTCACCTAAGAAAAGTCGCCCTAAAAATACGTTGATAAGAGGGTTGATGTAATAGCCAAGGCTTGCATCAAGAATATGGTCGTTATTAATTGCCCAAATAAACAAGAGCCAATTCGCCCCGAGTAACAAGCCAGCAACGAATAAAATCTGCATGACGCGCTTATTGCGAAGGGCGGCGCCCACTTTGGGCCACTGCTTTAGCGCGGCAATAAGCCCAACCAAAAGCACCACAGACCAAATTACCCTGTGCATCAGGATTTCAGCAGCCGGCAAAACCATCAACTGTTTGAAATAAACAGGTGCAACACCCCACATACTATATGCGGCAATTGCACAAATAACGCCGACTTGAGCGGCACTGGCTTGCTTAGACAAGACTGACTCCAACGAAATTCGGGGGAAGAAGGCGCGTATTGTTTATCAGGTTAGGTGAATACACAACCCTTAACGCGTTCCAATGCGGCAAAGGACGTGTAACAAGCGGCATAATTAATGAAACGTAATTAACAAAAAAAAAAGCCCCACTAAATGTGCTCATTCAATGGGGCTTAAGATGCGTTCGTCATGCAAAAACAGGACAAGGTTTATCGCGGGAATGGTGCTACAGCAGAAACAGTGTGCCCAAACCTAAGAATGCTACAAAGCCTACTATGTCGGTTACGGTAGTCAAAATGACCGACCCCGACAGTGCAGGGTCTATTTTCAGCTTGTCTAATATTACAGGCACAAACACGCCTGCGAGTGCGGCGGCTACAATGTTGAACAGTATGGCCAAACAAATAACCAACCCTAACATGGCATCGGTAAACCAGAAATAAGCAACAACGCCAATTACCAAGGCCCAAATCACGCCATTAACGCCGCCTACTTTAAGCTCTTTCACCATCAGCGCCCGTAAGTTGGCAGGCGTGACCTGCCCCAACGCCAAGCCGCGTACAATCAGGGTTAGCGTTTGACTACCTGCAATACCTCCCATACTTGCCACTACCGGCATCAATACCGCAAGGGCAACCACTTGTTGAAGGGTGCCTTCGAACAATCCAATAAACCACGAGGCTAAAAATGCGGTAAGCAAGTTAATGCCAAGCCAAAGGGCACGATTTTTCGCACTTTTCGCCACAGGCGAGAATAAATCTTCATCCTCATCCATACCGGCCGAAGCCATCACTTGGCGTTCGTAAAACTCGTTGACCAACTCACTTGCAGAGGTCACATCTAATCGGCCGAGAAGCTTGTTGTTTTCGTCAACTACTGGCAGCGACGCAAGCCCAGAACGTTGAACAAGTAGCGACGCATTCATAGTGTCGTCAGCCCCTTGAATGGTCGTCACACTTTCTTCCGACAAGTCGAATAGCGACACGTGATCTTGCGCATTGAAGAGGTGGCTAATTTTAACCAGCGCGGAAAATTGACCTGAGCGGTTCACCAAAAAAATGCTGTCACAATGCTGAGGTATGTCACGTCTTAGCAAGCGCAATCCTTCTCGCACTTTCGCGTTCGAAGGTAGCACTAACTGCTCGTGGTTAACCCAGTGCCCTATTTGGTTATCGGGGAATTGTGTCGCTTCTCTGAAGTACTTACGCTCTTTAGAATCAAGTGATTCATAGGCCATATCGACAAGCCGTTTTGGCAATGAATCGAGTAGCTCCAGTAAGTCTTCTGCGTCAATATCAGCAAAAATAGACGCCCATTCATCGTGCGGCGTATTGTCGATAAGAATTTCACGGGGGTCGCTACGCATCTCAACCAATACGTCGAGCTTACGGTCGCGAGGAATGCCTTCCCATACCGCCAAACGTTTTTCTACGGGCAACGATTCTAACAGTGATGCGATGTATACCTCGTCTTGCCCCGCAAGGGTTGCTAACAAGGTCGCCGGATCGTCACCCATACTTTCGGTAACAATCTCTTCAATTAAATCTGGTAATGGCTCTGCCACGCTACACCTCCCGTTAATACCGCTCACTTCCTTTACACAACTTAACAACAGGCATTGTGGGATGATGCAAACCTATTAAGACACTGCTATCCCAGCATATATGTACCCGTGCCAAAGGCTATATGATCGCCTTTTTCATTGTGCAATTCCATTCTACAAACCACTAATTTACTGCCCTTGCGTATAATCATGGCTGTCGCAACAAAGCGCTCGCCTCTTCCCGGCCTTAAGTAGTCAACGCGCATATCGACCGTGCCCATGGTGGGCAATCTAACTTGAAGGTCCGCAAGGTGTTCACGTGCGGTTTGTTTGATGGTTTCTACAATTGAAACTAAACCACCGATGGTGTCTAGCATAGTCGCTGTTACACCGCCGTGTAGGATTTTTTGCATTGGATTGCCGGTTAGCGCTGGTTGCCAATCAAGGTGCAGGGAGATCTGTGTATCCAGCCCCTCTCCTTCGGTAACAAATTCCAAGCCCAGCAACTGGTTAAACGGCATAGTATCACGAAAAAGCGCAATTACATGTTTAATCATTAGTTCATGGTTTAGTGTTTCGCTGCCCTTAGCTTCGTCTTTATTAGTCGTTTTATTATCCACTCGCTTTCCTTGATGAATTGATATTTGTAATGTGCTTATAAGCAACATTACTACCGAACGTAAGTTTGACGGAAATTCATCCAACCAATGATGTTGAATCAAAATAAATTATAAGAGCTGCTGCCCCTCTGATCAGGACTATCGCTGAATTTTAGTCTAGTTTTTTAAATTGCCCCGTGAAGACGTCGCCAAAAACGCGTAAAATCCAGCGCCATGACAACTGCAATAGCTCCATCAGAATTAGCGCCAGAAACGCAACGTGTAAAAACACCAGAAACCGTCTTAAAAGATGTATTTGGTTACGATGCTTTTCGCGACGGTCAAGGCGAAGTCATTCACCAAGTATGTGAAGGTAAAGACGCACTTGTTTTGCTTCCAACAGGTGGTGGCAAGTCGCTGTGCTATCAAATTCCTGCGTTAGTGCGCCAAGGCACCGCTATTGTTGTGTCCCCGCTTATATCGCTTATGCAGGATCAAGTAGAACAGCTTAAAGCGCTGGGCGTAAAAGCTGCCTATCTTAATTCAACGCTAGAAGCAGACGAACAAGCACGCATAAATGACGCACTTCAAGCAGGAAAGCTCGACTTGCTCTATGTCTCGCCTGAGCGTTTAATGCAGTACTATTTTCAGCAGTCGCTTGCGCACGCCGACATTGCCTTATTTGCCATTGATGAAGCGCACTGCGTTTCCCATTGGGGGCACGATTTCAGGCAGGATTATCGCGCTCTGGGGCAAATAAAATCTCGCTTCCCCTCTATTCCTGTTATTGGACTCACAGCGACTGCAGATTCGGCCACCCAAGCAGACATACTGACGCAGCTAAACCTTAACGACCCGCTGGTTTATAAAGGCAGCTTCGACAGACCCAATATTCGCTACCGCGTAATGAGCAAGTACAAAGCCTTTGATCAAGTTGTTGCTTACGTAAAACAGCAAGAAGGTAGCGGCATTATTTACTGTAACAGTCGCGCGAAAGTCGACGACCTGCACGCTAAATTATTCAGACAAGGCTTTCGCTGTGCGGCCTATCACGCGGGTATGGATAACGACGAGCGAGAGCTGGTACAGCGCCAGTTTCTTAACGACAAAATTGATATTGTGGTGGCCACCGTTGCCTTTGGCATGGGTATCAACAAATCGAACGTGCGTTATGTGGTTCACCACGACGTTCCGCGCAGTGTTGAAAGCTATTATCAAGAGACCGGCCGAGCGGGGCGAGACGGCTTGGAGTCAGAAGCTTTATTGTTGTTTGATGAAAAAGATGCAGCCCGCGTAAAACAGTGGATAGAGCAAGGGGAAATAGCCGAGCGCAACCAAATAGAGTTACAAAAATTTGCGGCTATGGAAGCTTTTTCAGAAGCGCAAACCTGTCGTAGACAAGTACTCCTGAACTACTTTTCGCAGTTCAGTGACAGCGCCTGTGGTAACTGCGACATTTGCTTAGACCCACCTAAGATGATAGACGGTTTGGTGATTGCACAGAAAGTACTGTCGTGTGTACTTCGGCTCTCACAGCAAGCCTCTAGCCAGTATGTCATTGATGTTTTGCGAGGCAAGCAGCTTAGGCGCCTTCAGGAAGCAGGTCACCACCAGCTTTCCACGTACGGCATAGGTAAAGATAAGTCGGATAGCTACTGGCACAACATTATCAACCAGCTTGTTCATAAAGGCCTTATACGCGTTGATATTACCGCTCATGCCGCGTTGCGCTTAACCGAGGCCGCTCGGCCTGTGCTAAAAGGTGAAGTAGCGGTTCAGCTTGCCGTTCCGCGACTTGAATTTAAGCCCGACAAGAAAAAAGCAAAACAAGCGCCGGTCAATTACGATAGAACGTTGTTCACCCGTCTTAAGCACTTACGCAAAGTGTTGGCCGAAGAAAATGAAGTGCCGCCGTATGTGGTATTTAGCGACGCCACTTTGGTGGATATGGCGTGTAAGCTCCCTACTACGCGCAACACTCTATTAGATGTAAGTGGAGTGGGCCAAACCAAACTCGAACGCTATGGTGAGGCTTTTATCCAGCTTATTGATGATTACATAAATCGAGAGCACTGAGGGCTTGCAGGCCAACTAGATTCTGTTTTCCAGCTGGCCGCAGGGTTTGCACAAAGTAAAGGTGTACGCCTTGCAGACGGACACACTAGGCGTAAGCGTATTCTCCCCCTTTCTCAAGCGCAGCTTTGTAGGCTTCTCTGGCATGAACCCGTTTTACGTAACCTTGTATGGCAGTAAAGTCTTTCGCACGCCCGCTGGCTACCAACGACTCTAACGGAAATATCATTTGAACATCAGCGCCACTAGGCGCGTCACCCGCAAACCAAGTATTTTTCGATAAGTAAGATTCCACATAGCGTAAGCTCTGCGCTAAATTAGGGCCATAATAGGCATTTAAAATACCGTCTATCAGTTTGTTAGTAATTGGCTTAATAAAGAAAGGCTTCGAACCTTTTTGACGTGCTTTCTCCAGCACTAAGTTTGCCACTAGTGGTGGCATTAGCGAACCTTCAGCGAAATGCAGCCAAAACCAATACTGTTGAAGTGCCTCTGGGTCTTGAGGTACAGAAAATGCGTCTGTGGCGTGGTGGCGAACAAGGTATTCCACAATAGCACCAGACTCGGCAATAGCACCGTGCGGCGTAGTAAGCACCGGAGAGCGTCCCAGTGGATGAACAGCGCGCAATGAATCCGGCGCTAGGTTTGTTTTACTGTCTCGTTGATAGAATTCTATTTTGTACTCTACGCCTAGCTCTTCAAGAAGCCACAAAATTCGCTGCGAGCGAGAGTTATTTAAATGGTGAAGTGTTAGCATACCCCGTCCTTAATACGCTTAGATTAACGCTATTGTTTTTGTGTTGTACTATATACACTTTATAAAGCAAGCAGGTTTACAATAACCAGCGAATTGGTAAGTTCTATGCAAAATCTCACCAAAGAAGACATTCAACAGCACGCCGTGTTTAACGAACAAAGCGTAGAAATCCGCGTTGCATTACCTTTAACGCCTCTTAAAACTCAGCAGTGGGCAGAGCAGTTTTGTGAAATTTTTCACTTTTCACTTTCCGACGCAGATTGGGGAGCCGATCGCTTTCAGGCGCTTGTTACCACTCAATCCAGCAATACAAATTTTCAATGCATACTTTGCATTGAGTGGCTTTGCGAGGCGATTTGGCTGGAACCGGTAGGCACTCAACAATCACCGAATGCGATCTACCAGTATCTTCAAAACACGTAAGTATTACCACACCTTTTTCTTTCTGTTTGGCTTTTAGGACAGACTAGTATTATTCTATAGAAAACACATAATTAGCGCTTCAAGGATCATGCTAGTGCCAATCTCCCAGCTAACAAAGTACGTTGCAGCTTTGCTCATTAGTTGGGTGGTTCTAAGTATAAACGCCTTTGCCAGCCCGCGGCTTGTTATCGATGAGTCTTTCGAAAGGGAAATCATCAACCATTATGCACGGGTATCAATTGCACCTAATAGCGCAACCTATTTTGATGTATTGACGGGAAGTTCCACAAAAACACCTACAGCAACGGCTTCTTCAACAGAACGTGTGTGGTATTCAACAGAGCTTGTCCACTCTGGCTATAGTGCCATTCCCTTAGTGCTTAATATCGACCGTCTAAACGTTGATGATTTGCAGATTTATCTTCTAGACAGCAGCCAGCGAATTATAAAATCGTACCGTTATCAAGCCGGTAAAGGTGACTATTCGTTAAGACAACCGCTTCCAAATATCAGGCTTGCTTTCACCCTTCAACCATACCAAGACGCTCGGTTACTAATCGCAGTGAAAGACGAAGGGCTAAAGTACTTTCCAATGTCACTATGGGAGCGAGACCTGCTTGCTCAACACGACACTAATATGCTGACTTTGCTTGGTGCTGTGTCGGGTGTGATGGCACTCATTGCTTTCTATTTTCTTTTTTCCTACTTATATCAGCGCATTCCTACCCGCTTCTGGCTAACCATGTCGTCATTGGTGCTTATTGCGTTGCTGTTCATTACAGAGGGTGGCCTCGCGTTTTGGCCTAGCCTGACCAACGCCAGCGAGCATTTTTACGCCGTATGCTTCGGCGTATTACTACTGTGTATTGGAAAAGTGACTCATCACCTGTTCTCTCGTGTGCCTTTCGTTTTAAGACTGCTTAATTATGTCCTACCTATTGCTGCTACCATTTACTGTTTTACCGTAAATGCTTATATGGTCACAATCACGCTGCTTATACTCACAGCGGCTATGGGTTTGTATCACGTTACCCTTGCTCTTATCTTTAAAGACAAAGGCAGTAGTGTTGTCAGCACCACTTATATTCTGGCCTGGCTATCTTTCTTTGCGTTTTACGCTTTGGTGACCCAAAACCTTTTCAGCGACCTTATTTATACTGTCGATGTCGCGATGGGAATGCTGTTTTTCTTAACCTTGGGTTTCCTGTGTTTTGGATTTGCGGTCATCACAAAAGAGCAGGTACTCAATCAACATAAGCTCTCCTCTCAAGCTGAAATAATTTCTAGCCTAAATCACTTTTATGACTTGTTCCGAAACTCCGCTGAAGGACACTACACATCAACCTGGGACGGTAAGCTAATTTCAGTTAACCCTGCAATGTGCACGGTGTTTGGGTATGAGAATGAGGAAGAAATGCTTAGCGAGGGGGCAAGCACAAAAGCCTTTTACGCATCACCAGAAGACAGACATGTATTGTTAGGTGAGATATCACAGCAAGGCCACGTCACCAGAAAAGAGATACGGGGAAAACGTCGGGACGGCACAGAGTTCTGGTTTTCATTGTCTTGCCAGATCCGCGAGAACGATGAAGGAACTTACCTGTACGGCTCAATTATTGATATCACGGAAAAAAAGCAATCCGATTTAAGCCTTCAGTATTTGGCCACTCACGACTCACTAACCGGCGTATACAACAGGCGGCAATTTGAATCTGTCTTCAAGGAAAAAGTACATAACCACAGCGCGTTACCTGTGTGCCTACTCTTTTTAGATTTAGACCGATTTAAAGTTGTTAACGACACCTGCGGTCACAAAGCGGGAGATGTACTCATAAAAGACGTCGCCCGCCTGATTGAAAATACGCTGCTACCCAACGCGCAGCTAGCAAGACTCGGGGGTGATGAGTTTGGCGTTATCTATTCAGATTTAGATGCTGATGCGGTTTATCTCAATGCAGTGAAAATACTCAATGCAGTACAGGCCTATCGGTTCATGTGGGATAACCGCATATTCAATCTGGGCGTAAGTATTGGCATGGTCGTATGCGATGATAGTAACGTTAGCTCAGGGCAGTATTTAAGTATGGCTGACGCCGCCTGTTATTTTGCCAAAGAGCAAGGCAGAAATCAGGTGCATAAATATAATAAAGATGATGAGAGCATGCAGCGCTATCAGCGTGAGTTGGACTGGGTCTCTTCTATAAACAACGCCTTGGAAGAAGGGCGCTTTGAACTTTATTACCAGTCTTTAAGACCTTTGAGCAAAGCCAGCGATGGTCACTATTATGAAGTGCTATTGCGCCTAAGAGAAAAAGACGGAAAAATTGTTGAGCCCGCTAATTTTTTACCCACGGCCGAGCGCTTTGAAATGAATGTAAATGTCGACAAATGGGTAGTCACAAATACGTTCAAATGGCTGTCTGAAAACCCTGAACATCTCGCTGAGTTAAGGCGATGCAGTATAAACCTCAACTGCCATTCATTAGCAGACAGAGATTTTACGTTATTCATTTTAAACGCTTTCGAAACCTTTAATATTCCTTACAACAAGATCTGTTTCGAGGTGATCGAGTCGGTAGCGATTATAAAAATGGAGGACACCCTTGCCTTTATGCGTACCTTTAATCGCCTTGGGTGCTCATTTGCTCTAGACGACTTCGGTAGCGGCTTCTCTTCGTACAGTTATCTTAAAAGCTTGCCGGTTAATCAGGTAAAGATTGACGGTATGTTTATCAAGGATATGCTGAACGACAGTGTAGACACGGCTATGGTTGCGTCAATCAATGATGTAGCGAAAGCCATGGGTATGCAAACCGTCGGGGAATTCGTTGAAAATGAAGGCACCATGGCACAACTTGGCAAAATGGGCGTTGATTTTGCCCAAGGCTATAGCGTTGCAAAGCCTGCCCCGCTGCGAGAGTTTACCCCACTTTAATAACTGCACTTAATATACGTCTTACGAAAAAAGTGATAGCACTAGCGTCAACTCGCGTATAATAAAATGGTAGACTTGCAAAAAAAGAAGTCATCCCCACTTATTGCCTACTGTCCAAAGTGTAGAAGTAACATGAGTAGCAAACAGCCTAAATACGAATATGTCAGTACCGCAAAATTACCCACTCGCATGGGTGATTTTAAAATACACGGCTTTGTTGAAGCCAGCGGCCAAGAGCACGTTGCCCTTTCTTATGGAGAGTGGAAAGAAGACGACGTAGTGCCAATTCGTATCCATTCAGAATGCTTAACAGGCGATTCTTTATTTAGCACTCGCTGTGACTGTGGCTTTCAATTAGAAAAAGCCATGCAAAATATCGTCGATAATGGTCACGGTGTGCTTTTATACCTTCGCCAAGAAGGTCGCGGTATTGGTCTTTTAAATAAAATTCGCGCCTACAACCTTCAAGATAGTGGCATGGACACGGTAGAAGCTAACGAACATCTTGGATTTGACGCCGATTTAAGAAGTTACGATATCTGCAAGCTGATGCTAGATACGCTGAATGTGAAGCATGTTGAGCTTATGACAAACAACCCGAAAAAGTTGGCAGCACTAAAAGCGCTTGGTATAGACGTGGTTGCACGTAAGCCTATTGACCACGGTATCACCAAAGACAACAAGCATTACTTAAAGACGAAAACAGAAAAGCTTGGGCACGCTTTCGACCCCCACGTTTTCAAATAGACGAGTTATTTAAAAACGCCCACACCAATGTGGGCGTTTTCTATTCAGCTTGGGTTAATCATAGACTGGTTATAACGTATACAGACTTACCATTTAGCGCGCGAAAAGCCGTTGCTCATGCGCTAAGGAGAATGTATGAAAAACATAACCTTATCTGTGATTGTCGCACTGTCTAGTGTTTCAGCGCTACCTGCCATCGCCCAGTCGAACGCCAACCTTGCACATGTTTCTGCGTCAACGCAGCAATATTCTGACGCTGAATTAGACAGTGTACTTGCGCCCATTGCGCTTTATCCTGATACCCTACTTACTCACATACTGATTGCGGCTACCTACCCGCTTGATGTAGTTGCAGCCGACCGCTGGCGCCAAAGCAACAAGCATTTAACCCCGGAACAGGTCGAAAATGTGCTGGCGAGTGTTAACTGGGATCCCAGCGTAAAAGCACTTGCTCCGTTCACCGACTTACTCAGCACCATGGCGAATGATCTTCAGTGGTTACAGCAACTTGGTGATAACGTATTAATTGATCAAAGCCGTGTGCTAGACCGCGTGCAGGTGCTTCGACAACACGCCCTCAACACTGGCAATCTGGTGACCAATGACTACATTGAAGTTGAACGGGAACGTGAGCCTACTCGCGAAATAATTTACATTGAACCCCGTCAGCGGGAAGTGGTGTATGTGCCTTATTACGACCCTCATGTCGTGTACGGTCACTGGTGGCACACAACTTCACCAGTTCGCTGGCGTCATCACGTAAGCTATCATCATCATAGCAATGTCTATTGGTCTCCAAGCATCCATCTTTCTACGTTCTTTTTCTTTGGTAGCGTGCACTGGCATAACCGCCATGTGGTTATTCACCGCGAGCCTGTACGCCGGTATTATCACGGTAGCCCAAGAAAACGCGTGATAAGCCGAGACTATCGTCGTTGGGAACACAACACGGTGCATCGTCGTGCGCGTTACTCTACTCGAGTAGTTCACAATGCGCCTTCGCGATATGAACATGCGGGTGTGACGCGGGCAAAGCACTTGTCTAATAAACACGTTAGCACGGTAAACACATCGAAACGCCACAATGACAAAAATACCGTAAGACCCATTGCGCGCACGGAAAATACCAAGGCAGTAAGACGCACTATTGAGCCAAAACAGGTAACGCCACTTAGAGAAAGTCGTTTTCAGAACAAACAAGACTCGGTAAGCCGCAAACAATCCATTGAGCACGCGCTAAAACGCAATCAAGCGGCGAGCAGAAGCGAGAAGCCGACTAGGGACCGGACGCTAAGCCAGTTAAAGCGGGACAAACCCGCTCGGATATCAACGCCGTCAGAGTCGAAGCGATATGCTAATAGAGAAAACACGCTAAAGCGCCCAGCTAAACAAAACATAAATCGAGAGCGATTTGAAAGAACGAGTCCGCAAAACAAGCCGGTGGCTCGAGAGAGCAGTAAGCCAAGACGAATTGAGCGGGCGAGTACTTCTTCAGTAAGCCGTGCTCAAGTTAAGAATTATGAATCAAGCAGAAACAGGACGATAAAGCAGGGACGAACTGAGAAGACGCTGCGTTAGCACTAAATTAAAAAGTTAGTTTCCTATCAGTAAGCCAGCAAACCTATAATTTGCTGGCTTCACTTTTCATTTATTCAACGCTTAGGCCCTATTCAAATGAAAGCTTATCAATGCGTCGACAAAGCGCAGGGGAGACTGTTCATCTAAATTGAAGTAAAGAGAGGGCTCAATAAGTTCAAGTTCCATTATCGCCCAGCCACTGCCCTGCCTGACTAAATCAACCCGTGCATAAAGTGCTTCGCAAGGCATTGCTGACAATGCTTTCTGGGCAATATCTAGTTGTTCTTCATCTACGGCAACGGGATGTAAGCTCCCCCCGTGTTCTTCTTGTACGCGAAAATCGCCTTTCTGCGGCACCTTTTTAATGGCATGGCTGTACTTCCCGCCAAAATAGAAAAGCGAGTACTCCCCTTCTTCAACCACGCTATTTAAGAAAGGTTGAATCATGAAATCACGTTGATTAAACGTATCAGAAAGCGCCTGTTGCTGTTCATGCCAATTTGAGACCGAGAGCTTAAACGTATCATCAGCATTAGCGCTAAGCGTAGGTTTAATCACCACAGTGTCGCAATTGAAATGGGAAAAGGCCTCATCAATAACACTGTTATTAAATGCATTACTCCACCGTGTACTTACAATAGGCACGCCCTTGTCCTGTAGGTCTTTTAAGTAGTGCTTTTCAATATTCCACTGCATAAGAGGCAATGGATTGAGCAAGGTTGCTCTCGACGCATCAATTTGAGTCAAACAAGCCAGAAAGGCCTCTGGATGCTGCTGATAATCCCATGTACTGCGCACAATCACGTAGTCAAACCTATCCCAGTTTTCTGACTGACTATGCCAAGATATGGTTTCTACAGACCAACCGTTATCATTGAAAAACGGGATCAAAAGCTCGTCGTACACAAAGAAGTCTTCAAGGTGGTCAGTAGAAAGAAAGGCGATGGCAGGCATGATTGTGTCCTTTAGCTTATTTAGGCATTCGAAGATTAAACTTTTTTAATAACAGTAACTTCTATACAAAAGTTAAATGGCGTAAAAACCGTGACTTACGTAAACTGTAGCGAAGTTAGCACACCCCTCATTTTTAACCTACACTTAATCCCAAATACTTGTCGGAGATTGGCATGCAGTACCCTTGGCTCCTAGAAGGTCACAAGATTTTTCGCGTTGTAATTGTTATTCAACTGCTAATTGCGATTGGCATCGGTTTTTATACTGGCGAGATTCTTCCTGCTTTTGTTCTTGGTATTCCAATTGCTGCCGTACCACTTGTCCTTAGTTTGCAAAACCCCTATTCAGCGATAAGTCGCCATGCGATGGCTATCGGTGTTCAACTGCTAACAGCCCTCCACATCCACCAGTCATTCGGGTTAATTGAAGTCCACTTTGAAATCTTTGTTCTTCTGGCATTTCTTTCCTACTTTAGAGACTGGAAAGTGGTTGCAACAGGCACCGCAGTCGTTGCTGTCCATCATATTTCGTTCTTCTTTTTACAAGCGGGCGGCGCGCCGTTATTTATTTTTGAAGAAGGTCACGTAACCTTTCCTATCTTGCTGATGCATGCCGTGTTCGCGCTTTCTGAGGGCGGTGTTTTGATGTACATGGCTAAACAAAGTCATCAAGAAGGTGCCGGTGCGGCTGAACTGCGCCTAGCTATTGAGACCATGCAAAAGGGTGACGGTAGACTCGATTTATCTATTGAGCTTAACCGAGGCCACAAGATCGTGAGACCTTTCGCAGAGCTCATCGACCAAGTAAAAGCATTAATTGAGCTTGCTTCAAATTTAACAGACGAAGTTGTTAGAGGCTGTGACAAGATGGAGCTGGCGGCAAACAACATGTTTGAAATCAGCAGAAACACTGACCAAGAGATTGCCATGGTATCGGCATCGTCAGAAGAAATCGCACAAACGATGCAGCTGTCTACCGAACAAACAACCCTTGCCAGCGACAAAGCCTCTGCGGCACAAAGTTCTTCGCAGACTACGCGCGACTCTATTTCCAACACAAGCCGCACCATAGATTCGCTGCGCAACACATTAAATGCGGCAGCGCAGACAAACTCGGCGCTTAACGAGCAGTGCGCGCATATTTCTGACGCAATGCGCTCTATCACTGCCGTTGCCGAGCAAACTAACTTGCTTGCGTTGAACGCAGCAATCGAGTCAGCCCGCGCAGGGGAACACGGCAGAGGTTTTGCCGTTGTTGCCGATGAAGTACGTACTTTGGCTATTCGCTCAAAAGAAAGTGCAGACCAAATCACAAGTATTACTGAGCAGCTAGTTGCCCAAACCGCCAGTTCAGTCGAACAAATGCAAACCTGCATTCAGCTGGTTGATGAAGCCGTTGTATCGAGCGATAACGCCACTTCAGCCATGACCCAGATCATGCAGCAAATTCGCGAAGCGAGCGAAAGCATGACCGAAATAGCGACATCAGCGGTGGAGCAAGAAACCGCATCGTCTTCTATAGCGCAAAGTACGGCGCGATTAAGCGAATTCACTTCTGAGGAACTGGCTACCGCTGAATCGCTAGCAGGCGAAGTTGAGGTGTTGTCACAAATCTCTCAACGCATGCGCAGTGCTATCGAGCGATTTAAGCTTTAACCAAAGCGCTAGAAGCACGCTGTTGGCATTTGGGTTATGCATAAAAAAACAAGCTGGATACTTTTGTTGTTATGGGCGGTGAGTTTACTCACCGCCTTGTTGGTTTACGGTCAGCGCCAGCTTTCTTCCTTCGACCCAAATGGTGATTTACTTCACCGCACAACAGCGCCTAATTTTGACGCTTCACTTGTCGAACTACTAAACGAACAAAACATTGCCCCTGGTTCTGTTATTCATGTGGGAACGCAGTCTCATTGCTACTGTGAAACGTTAACTACACCTCACCAAACTCAGCTATTAACAAAGCTAGGAAATGACTTTCATCAAGTCAGAGTGAATATAGAAGACGTACCAGAACTCGCCGCTATGCTTGATGCAGTGCCCGCGCTTATAGTTTTAGACATGCAAAATCAGCTTCGCTATTTAGGTCCATACGCAACGGGCTACGGATGCTTTACCGGAAAGAACCTTGTCGAACAGGTTGTAAGCTATACTACACAACTCCCCTACAACGGTGCGGTAATTAACACTGATGCAACTGGATGCTTCTGTTAAACCCTTGGCATGGATTATGTAACTTATCTTTGTATATCGTGATATCACTATAAACATGGCAGAAGGCGCGCATATTTTGCGCACTAGGTGCCGTTTCGTGAAAGGTTTACAAGGAGTCCACAATGTCAAAGCGCGCCGTTCTTTATCGCATGGTTACCCCTGATCACATTTGTCCCTTCGGACTTAAGTCGAAAGATTTGCTAGAAAGAAAGGGCTACGATGTTGAAGACCATCACTTGTCCAACCGAAGTGAAACTGACGCTTTTAAAGAGAAGCATAATGTGAAAACCACGCCGCAAACGTTTATCGATGATAAGCGAATTGGTGGCTATGATGACTTACGAGATTATTTCAATTTGAAGCAAGAAAGTGAGTTCGGTTCGCGCTACACACCTATCATTGTGATTTTTTCTTTAGCCGCCCTTGTGGTATTTGCGCTCATGCTAAAAGGTGGACTCCCGACAGGTATTGAACCTTTCATAATGAATTTCATTGGCGTCACCATGGTGATCCTCGCATTACAAAAACTACAGGACATTGTAGCGTTCTCAAATCAATTCATTACTTATGACTTACTGGCAATGAAGCACGTAAGGTACGCGTATGTGTACCCTTTCGCAGAAGCGTTTGCTGGGCTTGGTATGCTAGCGGGGCTTCCCGCACTATTAGTTTCACCTGTTTCTATTTTTATCGGCGCAATAGGTGCAGTTTCAGTTATTAAAGCGGTATATATCGATAAACGTGAACTTAAGTGCGCCTGTGTGGGCGGTAATTCAGACCTTCCTCTTGGGTTTATCTCGCTTACCGAAAACCTTGCCATGTTAGGTGCTGGCCTTTACATGCTTACACGATGGATAGCCTAAGTTAAATGAAGGCTGATGCACCGGTGTTGAGCTGGTATCTATTACCGTGTTTACCCGTTGAATTAACAACACGATAATTCACTTGCTATGAGACCCTATTGAGTTTCTTCAATAGGGCGGCTCATACCTTTAAGGTGCGACACCACACTGCGGCCTAGTGCACTTAAATCGTAGCCACCTTCTAACATGCTGACTATGCGACCATGGCAACACTCGTCAGCCACTGCGCGAAGTTGTTGGCTTATCCAGAAATAATCGTCTTCCACCAGTCGCAAATGCGCCATAGGATCTTCTGCGTGGGCATCAAAACCCGCTGAGATAAAAATCAGCTCAGGTTGAAAGTTGCGCAATGCGTTAAACCAGTGCTGCACTTTTTCTCTAAATACTTCACCTGTAGAGCCTGCTTCTAGCGGCACAGAAAGAATATTACTTGCCGACACCGGTGAACCACTGTGTGGATAAAAAGGATGCTGGAAACTGCTGCAAAGCATGATGCGTTGATCGCCAGCAACAATTTGCTCGGTACCGTTTCCGTGGTGAACATCAAAATCGATTATGGCAACGCGCTTTAGTTCATAGTTTTGAAGGGCATAGCGCGCAGCTATAACAATGTTATTAAAAATACAGAAGCCCATGGCGCTGTCGTATGTAGCGTGGTGACCTGGCGGCCTTGTCGCGCAGAACGCCTGCCTGTCACTGCCTTCCATAACCCAATCCACCGCATTACATCCCGCACCAGCCGACTCAAGTGCTGCATTTAAGCTGTGTCGCATCAAGCCGGTATCTTCGTCTAACCATGCCACGTTATCCTTGCGTTCGGAATAGAGCGTTTTTTCGTGGTCGCTAAATATGGACTGAGCCGCATGCTCAAACACACTTTTCACATAGTAAGGGTCGTGGGCTAGCTTAAGATAAGCTTCAGCAATAGGCGTAGCATCAGCGTGCTCACACACCATATCGAGTCCAGAAGACAGTAATTGGTCGTCTATGGCGAACAGGCGATCCGGTGACTCGGGATGATCTTTCCCTAAGTCGTGTTTAGTGCCGTGTTTGCCGCGAAAAATTTTAATTGTCATGCGAGTGATGCCACATCTAGTACTAACTCTATGTCACTGGGGTCGCCAGTGAACTTCCGTTTAAATTGCGCTTGCTCGAAAATGGCAATCATCGGGCTGTTGTCGCCACGCACGTAGGCCATCATCTTTGCAATGCCTCGTTTTTTCGCAACGTTGATCAATTCGTTTAGCAGCCTGCTTGCCATCCCCTTCCCTTGCTGGGTTTCACGGGTAACAAACGCTGCTTCACAGGTATTGTCATTTGGATTGAAGTAAAAACGCCCTACTGCGTGAATGGTAATACGGGAGCCTTCTTGCCTTACAATACATAACGCCGCATCTGAGCTTTGATCCACCGACACCAAATTACACGACTTTTCGCGCGACATTTGCTTCGGGTCGTAGTTGTAACGCAGCCTTAGTGTTTCTTTCGTATGGGAGTAAAAGAATTCCTGCAAACGCCTTTCATCGGCGGGGTTCAGCGGGCGCATGTAATAGGTTTCCCCCTGAATATTCAGTTTTTTAAGCTGAATAGCACCCAGTTCAGGAATATCGGTTGGGTACTTTTCCTGATAATGAGGTACCCAATAATGCTGTCTTACTTCTTCTAAGAGCGCTGCACGGAATTTGGGGTGTGCCACACGAATAAGTTCCAATGCACGCTCTCGAATGCTTTTGCCTTTAAGCGATGCTATGCCGTATTCGGTCACCACGTACTGAACATTGCCCCGCGAAGTAACAACACCCGCCCCTTCACTTATACGGGGTGTGATACGGGAAATGGTTTCATTTTTGGCAGTAGAAGGCAGCGCTATAATCGCTTTCCCACCTTTACTGATAGACGCGCCCGTTACGAAATCAACTTGCCCGCCTATGCCACTGTAAAAGTCGTAGCCCAATGAATCGGCGACGACCTGACCGGTTAAATCCACTTCAAGCGCACTGTTAATGGCAACCATATTATCGTTCTTGGCAATATTGGTGGGTTTGTTTACGTAGCTACTTGGATAAAATTCAATGTGAGGGTTGCTGTCGATTAAATCGTAAAGCTGGCGAGTACCAATAGCAAAGCTAGTAACAATTTTACCGGGGTGGAAAGTCTTCTTCTTGTTGGTGATAGCGCCCGACTCCAACAGTTCAATAATACTGTCGGTGAGCATTTCGCTGTGAATGCCTAAGTCTTTATGGTTACACAGATATTTAAGGGTAGCACTCGGTATTTTCCCAATACCAAATTGCAGCGTTGCGCCATCATCCACCAGCATTGAAACATACTGACCAATTCGCTCTGCCACCGAATCGATAGGCGGCGGCGTTACTTCAACAAGTGGCTCTTCGGCTTCAATGCAGGCCGTTATTTCGCTGATATGAATATAAGAGTGCCCGGCGGTTCTTGGCACCTGAGGATTAATTTGAGCAATGACCTTTTTGCTTTGTCTGATTGCTGACATAGCAATATCCACTGCAGGACCCAGTGAGCAATAGCCGAATTCATCGGGTGGGCTTACGTTAACCAGCGCAGCATCCAGTGCCAGCGTACCGTCGCTGAATAAGCTTGATATTTCAGACAGGAAAACGGGGGTATAGTCAGCGCGGCCCTCATCGACCGCCTTACGCATGGCTTCGCCACCAATGAAGAATGTATTCGCTTTAAAGAGGTTTTTATACTCTTCTTTCACCCATCGGGTGTCGCCTAAAGCCAGCATATGAACCAGCTCGATGTCGCTAAACCCTTCGCTGTTATCAATGAGATGCTGCACTAGTGCATGCGGCACCGAGGCATTTCCGCCAACAAAGACACGGCAACCAGACTTTATCAGCGACGACCATTGTGGCGCTTGAGGTAAACTAAATGTCATTTCCATCTGCCCTGTTTTAAGCAATAACTCATCATGCCATAAAAACAGGCGCTTTCCCGCATTTGCGTAAGCGTGAACTATAAGCGATTGGTCGTAGGCTTACCGATTCATCATTAGTATCGAAATTTTTCCAACCAATTTCTGAAAAACGGAGAAATAACAGATTTGCTGTTCGCGAGGCGATGGCCGTCATTAAGTAATAAGAGCTGAGCTTTTTGATGGCGCGCGTACTTTAAGCTATTTTCGATAGGCACGATATCGTCATTCCAGCCGTGCACTAGGCTCACGTAGCCGTCGTAGGGGAACCGTTGAATTTCGTAGTTTGGCAAATACAGTGCAGGAGCCATAAGGAATACGCCTCGTGCCGAGATTTGGCTTGCTGCGGCAAGTGATACATAGCCGCCCATGCTTGAGCCAACCAGAACAACATCATTGCACTTTTCAGCAATAAACTCTTTAAGTCGCGCTAGGCGAGCTTCCGGGCAGTCGAGATCTTGATAATCAATACTCTCGACGCCAAAACCCATATCGCTCGCTACATTTGAAAGCGTTGTTATTTTACTGCCCCATGGACCGCTTTCTTTGCCGTGAGAAAAAACAACGGTGGTCATTACCGATATCCCTATTCAAAAATGAAAAGTTTTTCCCACTCTAGCGCACTTGCTTGTTACTTGTCTTCCCTGTGAAAGAGTTTTTCTACCAGCACATAGAACATGGGCACGAAGAAAATCGCCAAGAAGGTAGCGGCGAACATACCACCCATAACCGCAATACCTATTGCATTTTGGCTGGCTGCGCCTGCTCCGCTAGCTAGTGCTAACGGCGTTACTCCCAAAATAAACGCCATTGACGTCATTAGAATTGGGCGGAAACGCTGAGAGGCTGCATTTGAAACCGCAGTCATTAAATCTTCGCCGTTTTCGTACTGCTCTTTTGCAAATTCGACAATAAGAATAGCGTTTTTCGCCGCCAAACCTACGGTAGTCAAAAACGCTACTTGCAGGTACACATCGTTCGGCAAGTTGAAAATAAACGCAGCGGTTACAGAGCCGAGAATCCCCAAAGGTACCACTAACATAACGGCGAATGGCACAGACCAGCTTTCGTACAGGGCTGCTAAGCACAAGAAAACAATCAAGATTGATAGTGCGTAAAGCATAGGTGCTTGCGAGCCTGCTTCCTGCTCTTCATAAGATAGGCCTGACCATTCAATTGCGAAGCCTGGCGGTAACTGCTCAACCAATTTCTGCATTTCAGCCATTGCTTCACCCGAAGAGATACCTTCAGCAGCACTACCTTGAATATTGACAGACGACACGCCGTTAAAACGCTCTAACTTAGGTGAGCCATAAACCCATTCAGTGGTCGAGAACGTGTTAAACGCCACCATCTCGCCGTCGCTGTTGCGAACAAACCACTTATCCAAGTCTTCAGGGGTCATGCGATGAGGCAAATCTGCCTGCATGTAAACACGCTTAATTCGACCTTTATCAATGAAGTCATTTACGTAGCTGGACCCCCACGCTATTTGAAGCGCGTTATTGATCTCACTTAAATTCAATCCAAGTGCCGACGCTTTCTCGCTATCAATATTGATTTTAAATTGAGGTACATCGCTTAAACCATTGGGGCGAACACCCGCCAGCTTTGGATTCTGCGCTGCCATGCCCAACAGCTGATTACGCGCATTCATCAGCGCTTCGTGACCATTTCCACCACGGTCGACAAGCTGCATATCAAAGCCCGTTGCATTACCTAGTTCCATGATAGGCGGAGGCACTATAGGAAAGGCTGAGGCATCTTGAATTTGGCTAAACGCGCCAAAAGCTCGGTTCATCACTGCAAACGCAGAATTATTTTCGTCTCTTACGCTCCAGTCGTTGAAGTTTAAGAAAGCCATACCTGCGTTTTGCGCCTGACCCGCAAAGCTAAAGCCCACAACCGCGAACATGCCGTTAACCGCGTCTTGTTCTTGTTCAAGAATATAGTCTTCCACTTGCTTGATAGACTCGAGCGTACGGCCAGCCGTTGCACCAGGCGGTGTGCTTACCAACACCATCATACGCCCTTGGTCTTCATCTGGAAGAAACGCACCAGGAAGCTGGCTGAAAATAAATGCCATACCACCTACCAGCAAACCATAAACAACGAAATAGCGCTTAAAGCGTTGCGCCATATGAGTTGTAGTCTTTTGATAGCGATCGCGGCCTTTGTTAAACGTGCGGTTAAACCAGCCAAAGAAGCCTTTGTTCTTGTCATGGTTTTCCGGATGCTTTTTCAATAACGTGGCGCACAAAGACGGTGAAAGGACGATAGCGACCAATACCGAAAATGCCATAGCCGACACGATAGTAACCGAGAACTGACGATAAATAGCGCCTGCTGAGCCGCTGAAGAACGCCATTGGGATAAATACCGTTGAAAGCACGGCAGCAATACCAACAAGTGCACCTGTGATTTGAGTCATCGACTTTTTGGTGGCTTCGGCAGGTGAGAGACCTTCCTCTTCCATAATACGTTCAACGTTTTCCACCACCACGATGGCATCATCTACGAGCAGACCGATAGCAAGTACCATAGCAAACATGGTTAGCACGTTAATACTAAAGCCAAATGCCAGTAGCACAGCAAAGGTGCCGAGCAATACCACAGGTACCGCAATGGTAGGGATCAACGTTGCACGCCAATTTTGAAGGAACAGTAGCATCACCAAGAATACCAGTACTACCGCTTCAATAAGCGTATGTACTACCGACTCGATAGACAGCTCGATAAAAGGAGAACTATCAACCGGGTAAACCACTTTAACTGTATCTGGCAAATTCGAGCGCAGTTCTTCAACTCGGGCTTTTACTGCCTTAATGGTATCTAGTGCGTTTGCGCCAGAGGCAAGGCTTATCGCCATACCTGATGCAGGCTTGCGATCGTATCGAACAATAACGTCGTAGCTTTGCGCACCCAGTTCAACACGCGCAACGTCACGCACGCGAACCTGAGAACCATCGGTATTTACGCGAAGTACGATGTTTTCGAAATCTTCAACGGTTTGAAGGCGACTTTGCGCTTGAATAGTCGCGTTAATTTGCTGATTTTCTATTGCAGGCATGCCACCTAATTGACCAGCAGACACATCTGTATTTTGTACCTGAACGGCGCCTTGAACGTCAGTAGGTGTAAGATTGTAGCTGTACAGTTTATCTGGATCTAACCATATACGCATTGAACGCTGCGCACCGAATACCCGTACATTTCCCACCCCATTAACACGGGAAATCGGGTCGCGAAATTGAGAAACTAACAGGTCGCTCAGGTCATATTGCGTCATTGAGTCGTCTTCAGAATAGAAGCCAACTGCCAATGCAAATGCGCTATTTGCTTTAGTTACGGTTACCCCTTGTTGCTGTACTTGAGTAGGCAACAGTGGCAGTGCACCCTGCACCTTATTCTGAGTTTGTACTTGCGCAATATCAGGATCAGCACCAGGCTCAAAAGTGAGCGTAATAGACATGCTGCTGTTCGAACTGCTTGCCGAGAAATAACGTAGGTTATCAATTCCCGTCAGGCTTTGTTCTATTACCTGAGTAACCGAGTTCTCTACGGTTTCTGCAGATGCTCCAGGATACGTTGCTGAGATAGTCACCGAGGGCGGTGCCACCTTGGGATATTGTTCAATGGGGAGTGAGGTAATTGCCAACACACCCGCCATCATTGTGATAATTGCCAGCACCCATGCAAACACGGGCCTGTCTATAAAGAAACGAGCCATATTACTTAAATCCCTTGTTTGCTATCGTGAGCCACGTGATGATGGTTGCCACTCTGACGGATTAACTTTCGCGCCAGGCTTCACCTTCTGATATCCAGTTACAATTACCTTTTCGCCTTCGCTCACACCGCTTAGGGCAACATATTGGTCTCGATAGATTTTGCCTATTTCCAAAGTACGGCCTTCAACTTCGTTGTTTTGGTTAACAACATAAACTGAAAGCGAACCGTCTGGTTGGCGTGTCGTTGCGCGTTGAGGAACAAGCAGCGCATTTTCGCGTCCAGTAATGACGTGGCCTTTCACAAACAAGCCAGGCAGCAATACACCATCTGGATTTGGCATTTCAGCACGAAGGGTTACCGACCCAGTGGTCTCATCAACCGTTACCTCAGAAAATTTAACGCTACCTGTTTGGTCGTAACGCTTGCCTGTTACTTCATCTACCGTTAATTCAACATCCATCGAACCTTGGTTTCTCATTGACTGACGAAGCGTAATAATTGACGCACCTGACTCCTGCATATCAATGAAAACTGGGTCAAGCTGTGTAATGGTTGCAAGTTGCTGAGATTGGTTCGTAGTAACAAGGGTACCTTCAGTAACAAAAGAGCGGCTAATACGTCCGCTAATTGGGGCGTACACTTTGGTGTAACCCATGTTAACCTTCGCTACGTCAACAGCTGCCTCAGCTACGCTAATTGCCGCTTGCGCTTGATCTTTCTGAGCAATTACGTCGTCATATTCTTGTTTGCTTACCGCGTTTTGCGCAACAAGGTCGTCATAGCGTCGCGCCTTTGCTTCCAACGTTTTAAGGTTCGCTTGAACGCTTTTCAAATCGGCCTTTGCGCTATTTAACTGTGCTAGATAACGGGCTTCGTCAATTTGATAAAGCTGTTGTCCTTTTTCTACATGTGCGCCTTCTTCAAACAAGCGTTCCGTAATAACACCATCTACCTGAGGACGCACCTGAGATTGACGAGACGGGCTTACTCGGCCCGGTAACACCATTTCATGTACTACAGGTTCTTGTTTCAGTGTAACTACCGATACTGAGGGTGCAGGCATACCTTGCTGAGCACCTTGCTGTGCTTGCTCGCCTTCGTTCGAACACCCAATAACGCCGACAAGGGTTATTAATGCTGCAGTAACATAAAAAATGCGACTCATAAATTTTCTATTTCCCAATAACTTTTTGTACAGAACACGGCCTTTGCTCTGCATATCCAATTTTAAAATTAAAGCTTATTGCTTCCGGTGCACCGAATTATCTAGCGCATTTCAAAGCCTGAAACTGCGATAATTGGTTTTGAAGTGGCATAGTTAAGCGATCATTGATACGGATCTACGCTCTTATAGGTCATATTGTGCGCATTTACAGATGATAATAAAAGTCAATGAAGTTGAAATTACTGAAGTTGTCGGTCAAATACCTGAGCGTGTATACGTTATACGAATAAAGCGAAATCACAGCGCACTTAACGTTCTATTTTAACGAATAATACCCCAGCAATAACTGGTAGGCGTGAATGACGTCTTGGGCTTCCTGTTGCGTTCCTCCCTTATCAGGGTGAACCAACTGCAGGGCTTTTTTATATACTCGTTTTAGTACCGACAAAGAAACATGTTCATCTTGGGGTAGGCCCAGAAGCGCGTGGGCATCAACAATACCTTCCTGCTCAAAGGTGTGCGCGTTTCCTGAGGCCATGCGCTGCCAAAACGCATTAAGCAGTGCATCTACACTTTTTCTGTCGGCCTTCTCAAAATTGCCCCAGTCTAAGTAGTATTCAGCTAAGGCATCAGCTTCGGTTATTGCTCCAACCTTATCTTGGCTTTTTTTATCATTGTCGCTGCGAGCACTTTCTTGGTTTAGCTTAATATTAAGAGTATGAATGTCTAGCACGCCTTCGCCCTGTTCTATCCAACTATGTTTAAGTTGGTAAAGGGCGTGAAACACAATGAAATGGGTTTTAAAGAGCATTAAAGGCTCTCGTAACGAAGCGTCATCAAAAAAGTGATATGGCGCTTTTTTCAAAATCTCAATGAGCTCATACTCGCTCACACCACGTTGAAAAAGCGGCTTTTGTGTCGATAACGTATCAACAAGTAGTTCGGCTTGAAGCACGTAAGCTTCGCTGGCATCAGGCTGATTTTGCAAAACTAATTACCTTGCTTTAAATAGGGTTCATCCAGGGCCTGCTGGTCTTTAATGTACGTTAAAGACCAACAGCCCTAGTGTACAAACATGTTAAATATTGGCCTAGTACCGATTTTATTGCTAGAAAGTAATCCAAAACACAACGTTCACTGTTAAAGTAGCTTAGTAAAAATAAAATAATAACTTTGGAGTTCACTTGAAAGCACTCATTGCCCTTACCAGTATTGTCGGTTTCCTTATGGTGGTATTACCCGGCCCACTTTATCAGTATGCCGGTGTGAGTTTAGGCACCGCATTTACTTCACTGCGATTTGGCGTGTATGTGGGCGGCGCAGCGTTGATACTCATTATTTTGCAGGTTTTGATTAACCGTAAAAACGTTAGCTGGGGAAGCACCTTTATCTGTGCCATTCTTGCCCTGGTTGCTGTGGGAATGCCGGTGAGCATGATGAGCAAAGCCAGCGCAGTTCCTCCGATCCATGACATTACTACCGATGTCACTAATCCGCCGGAGTTCGTTGCAATTGCTCCGCTACGCGAAGGTGCGCCTAACTCCATCGCTTACGAAGGCGGTGAAGTCACTAAGCAGCAACTAGAAGCTTACCCTGAAATTAAAACTCAATTGCTGCCGCAACCTGCAAATGAGGTCTTCATCGCTGCAGAAAAAGCCATAGAGGCGCTTGGATGGGAACGCGTTAATGAAGGCGCATTGCCGAACACCTTAGAAGCCACCGACACCACAGCGTGGTTTGGTTTTAAAGACGACGTAGTTATTCGTCTAACCGCTAAAAGCGACGACACACTGGTTGATATCCGCAGCAAATCACGAGTAGGGAAAAGTGATTTAGGCAAGAATGCTGAACGTATCGAAACCTTTATGGCAGAGCTTAGAAACCAACTTGGATATCACTAAAACCTGACCACCCGCTTAAAAAACAAAGCCCGTTCGCACTAAGCTAACGGGCTTTTTTGTAATTGGACCTAACTTTAGTGGGCCAACTTTAAGACAACGACTCCTGCAACAATAAGCGCTACGCCGAAATATCGTGCCAATGACGAGGGGTCGCCATAAAACATAACACCCACTAAAAATGTGCCCGCGGCGCCAATTCCTGTCCACACAGCGTACGCCGTACCAATTGGAATTTGTTTTTGCGCCATCCATAAACAAAAACCACTGGCAGCCATAAACCCAACCGCAAGTAAAATACCCATTACGCGGGTTTCCGCCTCTTGTGACATTTTTAGTCCAACAGGCCAACCAATTTCCAGAAGGCCCGCCACAATCAAATAAATCCAGCTCACCAGTCTACCCCTCTCTTCGCGCTCATCGTCAACTATCACAGATGCGTAGCGTACCGTCTTAAATCATAAAGCGTACTCGACGCGTCGTAATATTTTGCTATTTAGCGCTTTTGCCTTACAAACTCGCCAACTGAATACTTACCATACCTAATACCGCAGCATTAAGACGGTTAAACCAACGCCAGAAATTAGGGCGCTGCATATGGTGTGCAAAACGTGCGGTTAAGGTACTCAAACCTACGAACCAAACCACCGATGCACCAATAGCTCCACCCACAAACCACCATTTATTTTCTTGCCACTGACTCGCTAAGTTTCCCATCAATAATAAAGTGTCTAGGTAAAAGTGGGGGTTTAACCAAGTTACTGCCAACGCAATGAGCAATGCTTTTTTGAACGACAGTTGCTTTTTCGCCATTTCTAAAACAAGCGCGTCGTTGGCCAAAGATGATTTTATTTTGTTAAAAGCAATCCACAGTAAGAACGCAACACCAGCCCACTTGGTGATAGACACCAGCATTGGGTATTCCTGCAATAGCAAGCCAAAGCCCATCGCTCCTAAGCTTATTGAGATAGCATCGCTTAGGATAAACAGCAGGACAAATAAGGTTGTCCACTGTCGCTTCATCGATTGCTCAATCAAAAAACTGTTTTGTGCGCCTACTGCAATAATTAGGGTACCGCCCATCACGAAACCACTTGTTGCTGCCGCCAACATGATAAATGCCTCTTAGTGTAAATAAGTTCAAACGCCGTAGCTGTAACGCGGTTTAAGGTTACATGCTGAATAATTGGCTTGATTTTATACACCTTGAAAGACTAAATTAAATTAATGATATTTGTTTTGAATAAGCAAAATTAATACTTATAACCTTCTTTTCACAGGTAGTCATTAATGTTGGATTACGACGCGCTTCGATGCTTTCATGAAGTGTTACGCTACGGCGGATTTGAAAAAGGTGCACAGGCCCTAAACCTCACACAGTCGGCGGTATCGCAAAAAATAAAACGGCTAGAGCAGAGTGTCGGCGGCCCAGTGATGGTTCGCACCAAGCCGCTTCGCGCTACGCCACTGGGAAAAGAGCTGCTGGCGCATATTCAAAAAGTAAGCGTATTAGAAGAAGCGCTGAATATACAAAGTGGATTAGAAGCGTCGGCTGCACCTATAAGCGTTGCCGTGAATAACGATGTGCTTGCTACCTGGTTCTCGCAAGTAATGGCCGCGTTTAGTGATAAGCGTGCCAACCCGATTCATATTGTTAATGCGGATCAAACTCAAACTCGAGACATATTACAGCAAGGTCGTGTAATGGCTTGCATTAGCCAAACAGGTACACCCGTTACCGGTGGGCAATCTTTAAGACTGGGAACCATGCGCTATCAACTTTATGCATCGCCTCGCTTCATTGAGCGATACCTGCATAAAGAAATATCCCCCCAGAGCGTGATGAGTACACCGGGTTTGCTGTACGACGAATACGATGTGACTTTGCTGACTGATTATCAACGAGAGTGTTTAAACATAGCCCCCTCTTTTACAACTTGTCATTGGTATCCATCGTCTCATGGCTTTGTCAAAATGGCGCTAGATGGCGTGGTGTGGGCTTTGCTACCCACGCTTCAAGTTGAACAAGAGGTTAACGAAGGCGATCTCGTTCCGTTATTTCCTCAAAAAGAGCTTGGTGTACCGTTATTTTGGCATTGGACAACCCTTGAATCGGCAGCGCTTGCCGACTTGACCAAAGCCGTAAAGAATATAGCGAAAGCGCAGCTTAAATGACCCTAATACACTGCGTGTGTGATACGTTGCTGGAAGGTTAATTAAGAAGACGCCAATTGAGCCGTCTTATGCTTCTCCTTAACACTGTACATCAGTTTATCTGCTTTATTTAACAGAGTGGTAAGATCTTTGCAGCGTTCATTTGTGATGTATGTGCCTACGCTTGCCGTAACAGAAATAACAACGTTATCGGTTCTAATATCCCTTTCCAGCAGACTGGCTTCTATGCGCGCAGCCAAGCGCTCAGATTGTCCTTCACTGTAACAGTGGCTTAGCACCACAAATTCATCGCCGCCAAGGCGCCCTACTGCATCTTGGTCTCGGCATCGGCTCAGCAGAATTTTAGCAATAACCTGCAGCACTTTATCGCCGCAATGGTGCCCGTAATGATCATTAATCTCTTTGAAGTTATCAACGTCGATAAATAGCAAGGTCAAATATCCTCCTTCCTTGTTGAAGTTAGTAAGCAGACTTTGTGCTATTCCTTCCCATCCACTGCGGTTTAGCACTTTACACAGGGAATCTGTAGACGCACGTTTGAATGCACTAAGCCTGTCGTCATCGAGCTTTTTTACTTTTCTCGACGTGGCAATAGCAAAAATAAACGCTTCAATAGTTATTCCCACAATAAGTCCGTAGCGGTACATAAACGCTGACACGTCTGAAAAAACCAATCGAAACATCATGGAAAACACCATGACAGCAATACCCATTAATACTAAGTTTGAACAATGTACTTTGCGGTAGGCGGCATAAACACAGCTTGATAGCGTACAGGTCATTGTTATCAGCGTGATAAGACTTAGCGTACTATTTACTCTCATCGCATCAGAAGTGGACAGAATGATCTGCACAAATGAAAGTGCCAGTGCCGAACACGCCATTCCCAGAATAAACTGGCGCTGCCATACTTTTAGCAGTGCTTTGAAATCGAGTAGTTGATCAAGAAACCTTACCGCAGCAAATACCGTGATCCCTGCGAATAACAGATGCAGTTTAAAGTTCGAGAAAAAGGCGACATGGGGAAACGCAATGTTCAGTAACCCTTCTTGAAGCAAAAAGAAAATTGCAGCACTGAGCACATAGAAACTGTAGGAGTAAAAGCCGTAGTTGCGCATACTCGTTCCCAGCATTCCTACGTACAAGGTTAACGCTAGGCAAAAGCCAATGAACAAGCTTAATGTGAAGGTATGTATTGACGCCAATGTCTGAAAATCATTTAACGTAGCGATATTTAGCCTAACAGGTCGCTGTACCTGAGAGTTAATATCCAAAAATAGACGCTTATGGGTATTATCTATTGCATAGGACTCAAATGCGCCGGTTAACTTGGGGACTTTTTGCATCTCGCTGTCATACAGCTGATTATAAGAAAGGTAGTTTCTTGGGAAATAGAGAACGTGAGTCGCGTTGACATCGCAGCTTAACGAAAGACGCTGTGCACCTTCTTTAAGTACGATAGACAGAGCACTATCGGTATCAGTATCAGAAGTACCATTTTCAGCATTAATGACGCACGCTGCATTGGCAAACGTGCCGAACGTCAGCAAAATCAACCCAAACAACAAGCGAACAAAATTACGAGACACTCCACATGCCATAGATTTGCTTCCTACTGGTACCGCAGCTAAATCCGTGTAGCAAAAATATCCCTGTACGGCTATTACACAAAGATGAGTTATGAGTATTTATATTCTGGTATAAAAACTCACACCCATTAAGCTTAGTTTAAAAATGTGAGAACGCTGAAAAATATCCTGCGGAATGACAAGAAATGTATACATTGCTTCTGAGCTAACGATTGGTCCCAATTAACGTCTTTCTATGGCTGGAATCTCAATATATGCATCGGGATCAGATTCTTTTAGGGCATTAAGTTTACGTTTTCTTGTCGCTCGCTCATCAATAGTTTCACCAAAAACCTGTACATGTAAGTCGGCAATCAGCGCCTTGCCCTGTTCATTCGTAATTATCCCTAGAAGCTCGCCAGCGTGCATAAATCCTTGTACCCGATATTTCTCAGCATCGACCTTTTTACCGTTTTTGCTGGCTGTATAAAGCGCGATAAGCTGTTCGGTACAAGCATCTAAAAAACGTACCTTCTGTTTCTCATCAATCATTATTTTATTCTTTCCTTCGGTGGCTTGTATTCAGACACCTTAGCGAGATTTTGATGTTATGGGTAGATGTAAGCTTAACTATGCGCCTAACGCCGACTAAGTTAGGCCTATCGATTACTTCAACTAAAGTTCATTGGTGAAATAGCCGTTTGATGCCTACGCTCTCATTAGTGCTAGAAAGAAACTTTCTAGGTAGTCACCGTTAAATTTATGTGAGCATCACTATGCGAGTTCAAATAGCGTTAGGCTTGGTTGCGGCCTTAGTATTTGCCCCCGTTGTTGTTGCAAAGGGAAATGCTCATCATTGGGAAACGTCACCCCATCATTTATCTGCATTGGTAGGTACCACTTACACAAAAGAGTGCGGAAACGCTTTTACACTAGGTATCGATTACGAATACCGTGTGAGCGACTTTTTAGGCGTAGGCTTTGTGGCTGAATACGCGTTTGAAGACTTAGACGCTTACACCTACCTGCTTGTTGCTGACCTGCACATTACCAATAATTTTATTGCACAAATAGGCCCCGGCGTTGAGTTCCACGGCAGCCATAAAATGGAGGTGGCCCGGTTAGGCTTTTTGTATGAGTTTGAAGTATCGGGGGTTACCATATCGCCGCAGCTTCATTACGACTATCATCGAAATCATAAAAGTGCAGTGGTTGCAGGTCTGGCAATTGGTATGTCGTTTTGATTACAGCGCAATACTGCGCGGTTTTTATCTTTTTATATAACGAAGGCTTTTAATCTAACGTTAATCTTCTAGAAAGTTCTTTTTAAGTAAGTCTGTTTAGTCTTATCTGTGTTCAATTATCAGACTGAGAGACTACGATGAAAAACTTAGCTTTAGCACTAACCGCCCTTCCCTTTATAGCTTCAGCATCCAGTGCAGTTGCATTTGAAAAAGGCGACATTCTCGTCCGAGGTGGCTTTGCCACGGTTGCACCTGATGAATCGTCTTCAAACATTAACGTGGGTGATGACTTGGGTTTTGGCCTGACCATTGATAACAACACGCAGTTGGGCCTCACCGCGGCCTATTTCATCACGGATAGGGTTAACGTAGAAGTATTAGCCGCAACGCCGTTTACACATGACGTTAATTTCGCTGTCGATAACCCATTAGGAACAGGTAACCAGCTAGGCGAAGTAACCCACCTTCCGCCCACAGTGACGGTTAACTATTACTTTAACGATCCATCAAGTGCTTTTCAGCCCTATGTGGGTGCGGGCCTAAACTATACGTTTATTTATGACGAGCAATTTACGGGAGCTAATGAAGAGGCAGGGCTTAGTGACTTATCTCTAGATAACTCGTTTGGCTTAGCCGCACAAGTGGGAATAGACTATCAGTTAAGCGAAAGATGGTTTTTGAATGCCGCAGTTCGTTGGATAGATATAGACACAGAAGCAAGCTTCAACCTAGGTGATACCCGGGGCTCTGTGAGCGCTATTGAAATAGACCCCTTTGTCTATGCTATTTCGCTAGGTTACCGGTTTTAGGTAACCGTTTAATGCGTAGGCAGTTATGAGTGGAAACCCAGTCTTGAGCTGAGAAGCCTAAAATAAACAAGAGCTAATCTACGACTTAAGTTTTTATTCATTGAGTTTATGGATAATGTACAAGACTCTGCTAACGCTAATTGTGACTTTTCAATAGTTATCGGCGTCTTGAGTGTTATGAATAACAAACTTGAGGCGTCTATGCATAATTTAGAGCCTATTTTTTTACTTGTTTTAATTGGCTTTTTTTCTATCGCGAGTCAGCTAATAGCCTATCGATTGCGCCTACCTGCGATTTTGTTCTTACTGCTTTCAGGCCTGTTTATGGGGCCAGTAAGCGGCATTTTTAACCCCGATGCGGTATTCGGCGATTTGCTGTTTCCGATTGTTTCTTTATCTGTTGCCATAATTTTATTTGAAGGTGCGTTAACCTTAAATCTTCAGGAACTTGGCAACCATAAGAAAACCGTTATGCGGTTATGCTCATCAGGAGCCATCCTTTCTTGGTTGATTGTAGCGCCTGCTGCATATTATCTAATGGGTTTAACGTGGGAATTAGCCTTTCTATTCAGTGCTATCGTGACGGTAACGGGCCCTACTGTGGTAATGCCCATGATACGCGCCGTTAGACCATCTAAGAATGTTGCTCAAATCTTAAAATGGGAAGGCATTGTTATCGACCCAATCGGTGCTATTTTGGCTGTACTGGTATTTGAATATATTGTGTCTCAGCAAAATGCGTTGAGCCACACGCTGCTTGTTTTCTTTAAAACTGTGGCGGTTGGTATTTTCTTCGGCTTGGCAAGTGGATATGTATTGTCCAAAGCAATCAAGCGAGGATACATTCCTGAATATTTGATCAATACATCTGTGTTGATTTCCGTGCTCATTAGTTTTGAAGCATCAAACTTGCTTGCGCACGAGAGTGGATTACTTGCTGTTACCGTAATGGGTATGTTTTTAGCCAACAAACGTGACATAAAAGTAGACGATATTGTAGAGTTCAAAGAGACCCTTTCCGTACTGCTTATTTCTGGGTTATTTGTCATCCTTGCCGCGCGAATCAAGCTAGAGGAATTATATGCGATTGCTCTTCCAGCAACGCTTTTACTTCTAGTGATGATTTTTATAGCAAGACCGCTCAACGTGTACTTTTCTACAAAGCGCTCGTCGTTAATATGGCAAGAGAAATGGCTGATATCTTGGATGGCACCGCGAGGCATTGTGGCTGCCGCAGTATCTGCGTTATTCGCTATTAAGCTCGACATGATTGGCTACGCAAACGCCGACATTCTTATTACTCTGGTCTTCTTTGTTATTGTGTTTACCGTTACGTTACAAAGCTTAACCTCTACGCACATAGCCAAAGCACTAGATCAAAGAGAAGAAGCTGCTAAGGGTTACCTTATCTTTGGCGGCGGTCACTTCGCGAGAATGCTGGGCAAAGAATTGATGTCGTTGGGCTACACAGTAAAGATTGCTGATACGAACTGGGAATCCATTTGCGCTGCAAGAATGGAGGGAATACCTACTTATTTTGGAAACCCAAGCTCTGCACACGCAATGAGGACAATGGATTTAACCGGCATTGGCAACGTACTGGTCATGTCTAGTTATAAACATTTAAACCCCATTGTTACTCAGCACTTCCAGTATATTTACGGTGATGAACACGTGATGGGCATTAGTCACAACGATCAAAAGGGATTTGAAGGCCATTCTTTGAGCGAACATTACCTGCAATCTTTGGGATTATTTGGAGACACAACTTACTCCAAACTGGCTAGCCAGACTTCCAAAGGCGCGGTGATAAAACGCACTGCATTAACGGCCTGCTTTACGTTTGATGACTACAAAGCCAAGTATATGAGTCAGTTTACCGCGCTTTTCTTTGTGGACTCAAAAGGCAAGCTTACTGCATTTAAGAGTAAAGAGAGTACACCTCCCGGTGAAGGTTGCCAGATTATTAGCCTAATTAGCCAGATGGGTTAAAAGAAGAGCAAAAAAAGAGGGGGAATTGCTTCCCCCTACTTCATTTCATCGTAATGAATGGTTTCCTCAGGCATGAGGTTTTCCACCAGTTGGTCGAGGTTGTCGACCACATCCTCAGGCTCTTCAAACAACGCAACGTGGAACATTGCATCACCTTCTTGTACCAAAGGTATGTTTTGTTTACCAATGATGATACCTGAGCGCGGCGCGATGACATCGTGAACGTAAGTGCCTGTAGGACTACAGACCTGCGCTAAGACATCGCCTTTTTTTACGTGATCGCCCAGTTGCTTCACATCACGCACTATCCCGCTTTCAGGTGCACGTATCCAAGAACTTTTATTCGCAATAAAAGGTTCAATTAACGGCTTTTTACGGCGTCGCTTCGCTACCATGCCAAGGCTTGCAAGCACGTTGTAAATACCCTTTATTCCTGCCCTTATTGATAGCTCGTCGAATCTTAATGCCTCACCTGCCTCGTAAAGCAAAATACGAGTACCAGACTCCGAGGCCGCCTGTCTCAATGAACCATCGCGCAAATTGGCGTTGAGTAACACCGGAACGCCAAATGCTTTGGCTAAGCTTAAGGTGTCTTCGTCAGCCAAATTCGCACGAACTTGTGGCAAATTGCTTCGGTGAATTGCGCCGGTATGCAGGTCAATACCGTAATCGCATTTGCTAACAATTTCAGTCAAAAACAAGTTAGCTAAACGCCCCGTTAATGAGCCTTTGCTAGACCCAGGAAAACTCCTGTTGAGGTCACGGCGATCTGGCATATAACGGCTTTGCGTTAACATGCCATACACATTCACCATAGGCACCGCTATCAAGGTTCCTCGAGTTAGCTTAAAGGTGTCCGACGCTAATAAACGCCGAACTATTTCAATACCGTTAAGCTCATCTCCGTGAATGGCCGCACTTATGAATATTGTCGGCCCCTGACGCTTTGCTCTTATGACTTCAACGGGAATAGACATTTCCGTGTCAGTGTAGAGCTTGGCAGAAGTAAGTGAAAGCTTAACCCTACTTCCCGCCTTTATCTCTGTATCGCCGATAAACAGTGATGGAATACGAGACATGTATTAGCCCTGCCCACGGGTTTTAGTGTTGTGCGGCTTAGCTTTAGTATTTTCGATAAATTCGATGATCATGTTTGCCACGTCTTTATTGGTAGCATTTTCGATACCTTCAAGACCTGGAGATGAGTTCACTTCCATTACCACTGGGCCATGACTTGAGCGCAATAAATCAACACCACAAACGTTAAGCCCCATTGCTTTAGCCGCTGCTACTGCAGTTGTACGCTCTACCGATGTAAGTCGAATTAGCGTTGCACTTCCGCCGCGATGAAGGTTAGAACGGAATTCACCTGGAGCGCCTTGACGCTTCATTGCCGCGACCACTTTCCCACCGACTACGAAACAGCGAATATCTGCTCCACCTGCTTCTTTAATAAATTCTTGAACCAGAATGTTCGCCTTAATACCCATAAATGCTTCAACAATACTCTCAGCAGCTTTGTTGGTATCGGCTAACACCACACCTATGCCCTGCGTACCTTCTAGAAGCTTGATTACAACAGGCGCTCCACCTACGTTCGCGATTAAGTCTTTAACGCTATCTGGGCTATGCGCGAATCCGGTTCTAGGTAGACCAATACCTTTGCGCGATAATAACTGCATTGAGCGCAATTTATCTCTAGAGCGACTAATCGCTACTGACTCGTTAACACTAAACGCCCCCATCATTTCAAACTGACGAACAACGGCCGTACCATAGAAGGTAATAGATGCGCCTATACGTGGAATAATGGCGTCGTATTTGGGTAGAGGCTGGCCTTTGAATCGAACCGAAGGCTTGTTACTGGTAATGTCCATGTAGCAATGCAATGTGTCGATAATATCAACTTCATGGCCACGCGCTTCAGCCGCTTCTTTAAGACGTTTGGTAGAGTAAAGACGTTTGTTTCTCGATAAGATAGCGATTTTCATAAATGCTCCTTTGTTTTTTTTGTAGACGATTACGCAAAAACAAAAGTCACAAACTTTTATAAAAAAAGGCGACATCTGAAATGAGTCCAACTTAATGGGGTCACTTCAGATGTCGCCTTTTCTTTATTTACTCTGAAATAGAAGGAGCTGTTTCCTTTTTCTCCGTTTGCGCGCTTACCACATTAGAGAGTAATGCCTCTGGCATGGCTGAGCTTATTCCCTTAAGCAACCTACCTAAGATATCGGCGCCCGTGATAATGCGGGGCTTTTCTCCCCACACAAGCACTACATCCACATCAATGGTGCCATCGTGATGGGCATCTAACGATTCCTGCGCTTTTAGATGCCAAATTACATCTCCCAGCGTTAAGTTCTCGTCGCGAACAATTAACGGCCTGTGACAATAATCGTAAATATCAAATGGCTTGTCGGTATCGAACAATGCTGCGCGAAGTGCACCATCCGCGTCTAAAATAAGGTGCGGCTGGTTGTTTTCATCCGCCAATACAACCCAGTTGTGTCCGCTACGGTTAATTCTACGAAGTAATTCGTCAGAACTCTCACGCACAAAATCAGGCACTATTGGGAAGTCCACTTTTGTAGGTAATGAAATAATGGAATCAGGGTCTAGTAACTCACCTTCTTGAGACACGCGAATATCATCGATTGCCAGAAAGTTCAGTGCTCCAATACCTTCAACGTGATCAACCTCCGCTTCTTCGGCTTCAACGTGCTGTTTTAACACGCGGCGAAGATCACGGTCTCGCATGTACTCCACACCCTCTTTGCCTAACCAGCCATCGAGAATAAGTGCAGAAGGCTTGGCTACAGGATATAAAACCAGCTGATAAAACCGCAGCGCAGGCGACAAGATTGACGCCATTTTCATCGCGTTTCTTGAAAAATAGGCCTGCGGCAAGATTTCACCAAAAATCGTGATAAAGCCGGTAGAGAAAATAAACGCACTGGCGCCAACAAGTACCGAGTCAGAAAGCAGCGTTAATAATACGTTTATCCCAACATTACCCCACAGTATGGTAGTAAGCAGAAAGTTCGAATCCTGTCTTAACTTAAGGATTTTCTGCGCTGATTTATGCCCATGAGACACTTCCATCTCTAGCTGCAATCTGTTGAGCGAGAAAAAGGCCAGGTTCAACCCGGAAAACATCGCTGATTGTGAAATACAAAACAATATGCCCAACCAAATGTAGAGCTCTTGTTGAGTAAGAGAAAACTCCATAAAAACGTCCTAAACTTGTAGCGTTAAGTTAACTACATTAATAACAAAGTACCGAGACCTAGAAAGGCAACAAAGCCCACAATATCCGTCACGGTGGTGAGTATGACCGACCCCGATAACGCAGGGTCAATATTGAATTTTTCAAGTAATACAGGAACAAAAATACCTGCAATTGCGGCGGCAATGATATTAAAAAGGATCGCAAGCCCAATAACTAACCCTAGCCAAGTATTGCCAAACCAAAGCATAGCAACGGCACCAATAACAAACGCCCAAATAACGCCATTTAACCCACCTACTTTTAGCTCTTTAACAAGAAGTGCGCTTACGTTTGCTGAGTTCACCTGCTTCAGCGCTAACCCTCGGATGATTAACGTCAATGTTTGACTACCTGCAATACCTCCCATACTAGCGACAACAGGCATCAATACCGCCAAGGCAACCACTTCTTGCAAAGTAGCCTCAAATAAGCCGATAAATGCACTTGCCAGAAAAGCGGTGAGCAAGTTTATCCCCAACCATAACGCACGCCCCTGGGCACTTTTTCTAACCGATGAGAACAAATCTTCATCCTCATCCATACCCGCACCTGCCATCAGCTGGCGTTCATGCTCTTCAAACGAGAGTTCGGCTGCGGTAGTGACATCCAGCCTACCTATCAGCTTTTGATTTTCATCTACCACCGGCAGTGCACCGAATCCAGAAAGCTGCACGGTTTTCGCTGCCATTGCGCAGTCTTCGGTGTCCCTTATAGTGGTCACATCTTCCAACGCTACATCGACCAAAGGTAAATGCTCTGGCAGTCCGTGTATCTGCGATATCTCTACTGCCAAAGAAAATTGACCAGAGCGGTTCGTCAAAAACAAGAGGTCGCAGTGTTTAGGGGTTTCCCTTCTAATCAACCGAAGCGCGTCTCTTACTTTCGCGTTACTTGGCAACGATAAAAATGAGTGCGATGCCCAGTGACCAATTTCCTCTTCACTATATTCGTTAGCTTGGGTGAAATACGCTTTTTGAACTTTATCCATCGCCAAAAATGCTTGTTCCACAAGCGCTTTGGGTAAAGAGTCGGCCAACTCCAATAAGTCATCAGCCTCAATGTCAAAAAACAACGTCTGCCATAACGATGGGTCTGTTGAATTAATCAAAACCTCTCGTGGGTCGCTGCGCATTTCTATCAGTACATCTAGCTTTTTCGCGTCGGCAATGGTGTCCCATAATGACAAACGCTCATCAATGGGAAGGGATTCCAGTAAAAGCGCCAACTCTTTTTCATCAGCTTGTGCTATCACTGTGGCGCTACCAAGAAGTTCTTCATTTGCGGGCGAGTGTTGAATCACTTCTTCAACCAATGTAGGCAATATTTCAGACATGCCGCATTCCTTAATTCCAAAAACTACGGCTACTGACGAGCATTGATTCAATAAAGTCACATTTTTTTATTTTTTTGTGACTTTTCTTCATGTGCCCTCGTCTTTTTAACCAATAGTTAAACTAAAGGCTATCTAGTAGGAGACATCGCAGTCTGTACATAATGTAGTGTCACGACAGACGCATCATCCTAACGGCATATGGGGTTGAAACGTGGACTTAGATGAAGAAAAGCTCAGGCACTTATTAAATGAAGATGTAGACGGGGTTAATGAGAACCAGTCTCTGGAAAAAGTATTATCCGATGGCAAAAAGGTTGTTGCGGTTAAAGATGTGGTGAGCTTATTTGTTGGATGGGTTTGGGTAGTATTTCTAGGGTTTGGCGCCTCTCTCTACTCGGCAAAAAGGCAATACGAAAAGCACGTATCAGCCAAGAAAAAACCGTTAAGAATAAAAAGTGAAACAAATTTAGATAAGGAATATTAGCATGGATCTCAATATATGGGCGCAGTCCTTCAGTAATGCATTTAACCGGTTTTGGACCGAAGTAGCCGGCTTTTTACCTAATTTAATTGCAACCGTAATCGTTGTGCTTTTTGGCCTGTTCGTGTCGAAGGTATTGACTAAATGGGTAGCAAAGCTTCTTGAAAAATTAGGGTTTGACTCGCTCTGCGAAAAGCTGGGTATTCACCGATTAATAAATTCCATGGGATTTAAAACTCGCGGTTCTGAGTTAATTGGCAAATTGCTTCACCTGTTTTTCATTCTGATCATTTTAGTAGCAGCTGCAGAAACCTTAGGGCTCGAACGCTTCTCGGCAATCCTTGACGAATTCATTCTTTATCTGCCTAAGCTATTTGGCGCACTGCTAATTGCCTTAATCGGACTTTTCATTGCTAAGACTGGTAAGAGTCAACTTGAGACGTCTTTAGAGAACGTTGGTGTTGAATACGGCGCCGCGGCAGGACGAGTGTTGCAACTTCTTGTTCTGTTCATAACCTTCTCTCTCGTTATTGGTCAGCTAGAGTTAGAAACAGAATTGTTGAATACAATTTTTACTGTGTTAATTGCGAGTTTAGGCATTGCGCTGGCCTTGGCACTGGGACTTGGTACGCAAACAGTGGCAAATAGTATTGTGTCTGGCATATACGCCCGTGAGCAATTACTGCCAGGCGATGAAGTAGAGTTTGAAGGTTTCGTTGGCAACGTAGTGTCGGTAAGCACAGTAAACACGTTATTGGAAAGCAAAGAGGGTAAACGTCTGAGCATTCCGAACCAAGACTTACTTTCAAGCAAGTTTGTAGTCACCAAGCTTGGAGCTACAAAGCGTACAGATAATAAAACGTGAGATAAGACATGAACGATCTAGAGAACGAAGTGATTCGTCTCTCTGATCGGCTGTCGCAACTCAGTGATGACGAATTAGTGCGTATTGCAAAATTGCAGCTTCCTTATGTGACTACAGCGTATGAAACTATATTTCACCGCTATCATAAAAAGTTACTGCAGATATGCTTCCGTTATTTGAAATCAGCCGAAGAAGCAGAAGAGACGGTAAATGATACGCTTCTGATTGTATTTAATAAAATCAACCAGTTCGAAGAGCGAGCAAAATTTCGAACTTGGTTGTACAAAATTGCACACAATCAAGCATTGACTCGCTTAAGAAAAAAACAAGCAGAACATGTTGAGCTTAATGAAGCGTTACCAGAAATAGAAAAACACGAGGAGCAATCTCAGCAAGACCATACTAATGAGCAACAACAACTGAACAAACTCCTGGACTTACTCAGTCTTGAAGAGCGTTCTATTGTTGTTTTTCGCATGACGGGAAATCTAGAGTTCTCCGAAATATCACAAATACTTGATGTAAAACTCAGTGCAGTGAAAATGCGGTATAAACGAGCCCTAGAAAAAATGGCAGTGTCTGCCAAGAAAAGTCACGTTAGCGAATAAAGTTTTCGGAGTATCAGGTTTATCTTTGCTGCCCTTCCAGCAAGATACAATCCCTTTATAGGGATGATCTGATACTCCCTTTTGGAGACAGACAATGACAAAACTTACTATAAATAAGTCTTGGGCTTTCATGGCGGTACTTTTGGTTGTAACTGCATTGGCGTTACATGCCTATCTGACCGAACGCAGCTCAACAGGGCTTCCCAATATTAACCCTGCTCCCGAAGTGACCTTGCGGTCGATGCCAAATTTTACTTCTATTCAAGATGTTAAAGAGAAAAAAGAACGTTTTTTTAATACGTTATATCCGCTTATTGAAGAGGAAAATCGCCATTTATTAAAAAAGCGTGCCGCGATAATAAAACTGCGCGAACAAGAGGTGTTAACCTCCCATCAATCGAAATGGCTTAATAAAATAATGTCACATTATGCCATTGACGAAACCCTGCCATTAGAGAATAAGTACGAGATTCTATTGCGCCGAGTAGACTATATTCCCCCTTCGCTTGTGTTAACCCAAGCGGCGATTGAGTCGGGCTGGGGAAGCTCTCGTTTTACACGCAAAGCGAATAACCTATTTGGACAGTGGTGTTTTGAAAAAGGATGTGGTGTGGTGCCGTCATCGCGAGATAAGGGCAAACAACACGAGTTGGCTAGCTTCAAATCTGTTAATGGTTCGATACGCGCTTACCTAAAGAACCTCAACACTCACTTTGCCTACATAGAGCTAAGAGAAACCCGGGCATATCTGAGAGAAGCTGATATTCCCCTAACGGGGCTCGCGCTCGCTAAAACCTTAACCCGTTACTCAGAGGAAGGCGATGCGTACGTTGACAAGGTATCAGCCTTCATAAAATTCAATAAACTATCCCGTTTTAATACCAGTTTTGAACAAAGTCTTGTAGCCTCAAACAATGAATAATTTTATTCCGCTGAGCTTGGTACAAAACTATAACGTTGAGGAGACTCGATGAACGATTTCATTGCTTTTGTAAACCGACCTGTCTTCGAGTTTATGTCTCGTGAATTCACGGTTGGCATGCTGATCCTAATCCCGTTAATGCTAATCGTGGCGGTATGGCTACTTAAATTCATTTCTAAAATTATTCCACGCTTGCTTATCAAAAATGGAGTAACACCCGACGCGGTGCACTTAATTAATCGCGTTGTGCAGATATTGGTGCTGGTCATGTTAGTGATAACCACCCTCGATATCTTGAATGTCCCGTTAACTGCTTTCGCCTTTGTATCAGGTGCAGTAGCGATTGGTGTTGGTTTTGGTGCGCAAAATATAATAAACAACTTTATAAGTGGCTGGATCTTGATGTGGGAGCGGCCAATTCGCATTGGAGACACATTAGAAGTAGATGATACCCGAGGCCGAGTAGAAGCCATTAATACCCGCTCAACGCGTATTCGCCGAGTAGATGGGGTGCATATGCTAGTCCCTAACAGCAAGCTGCTGGAAAATACAGTCATTAACTGGAATCTGGTGAATACTGAAACGCGAACCTCGGTAAAGGTAGGGGTTGCGTACGGCTCTTCAGTAAGAGAAGTGGAACAACTCATCTACAGTGCCGTAGGCAAGCTTGACGGTGTTCTAAAAACCCCGGCGCCCGCGGTAATGTTTGACGACTTTGGCGACAATGCCCTTAATTTTGAGGTGTACTATTGGCTAAATGCGAGCTCAGAGATGGAGCGGCGTAAGTCTCGTAGTGACCTTCGCTTTCTTATCTGTGAAGCCTTCGAAAAAGCGGGAATTGTGGTCGCCTTTCCGCAACGAGATGTTCATATTGATGGGGAGCTAGTACTGACTAAAACAGAACAGAATTGGCGTCCTTAATGCTGACACAAGATTTCTGCTAGCTGAACAGCTGCGACGCATCAGTGCATGCATCGCAGCCACGCCTTCGTTTTATTCGATTTCACCGATGATTGGTGCGTTTAATTTTATTCTCTGGCTGTTGCGGATAAACTTACTTCCCTGTTCAATCAATTGCTGGCCTTCCTTAATACGCTCAAATGCTTCCACTTGACGATCTTTGGATTTTTCAATCAACGAATTACCCTTTCTAACTTCATTGATGGCATCTTCCCACCGCTCTCCTATTGAAGAGAGTGTGGTCGCTTCAAACGCAACTTCTTTTGGACTAGTGGAAGCGCCTAGCTGTAGTACAGCCAACTGGTAAGCTTGCTTTGCCGCGATGATTTTCTCAGTTCCGGATTGAATAGATCCTTCACCCTCTCTAAGCATGGCACGCGCCTTCTCTAAATCTTTTTCACCTCTTGTTAATAATTTTTCCCCTCTCTCAGAAAGCTTTTTACCTTCTTCCCACATTCTATCTGGGTCATTTGTATAGTTTTCCATGCTAGGTGTTGAAGTACACCCCAATAGGATTACTACACTTGCAAAAACTAAAACCAAATATTTCATTTAATTCTCCTTACTACTAATCGATGCTAACTTAATTGATCTATTAGCTTTCGCTTTTAAACACGTTGTACTTAGAGTTGGACATCAAGATACCCACCGTCATTCCTATTGCAAATGCAGCACAAATCACAGCCGCAACCGGAACAGACAAACTGTTAAAACTTGACGCTATATAAGTATCTTGTTTACTTAAAAGAACACTTGCCGCAAACAAAAAAAGCAGTAAAAGCGATACCGTAGTTGCAATTACTCTCATTCTTTACCTCGTTTTTCTGGGTCTTGTCGTAATAGATGCGCCCCCGCGATCAAAAGTCACAAAACACGAAAAAATAAAATTAAAATTTTTTATCAAAAGTTGTGACTTCGACGTAGTAAAAATCGTCAGTAAGGGAAAGAAGAGGAGATTATATGAAAACTAAAGTCGCAATTTATTTGTCATTAGTTGCTTTACTAGGCGCTATACTTTTTCAAAATATTGATACAATCAGTCTTCAAATTTTGCTTTTTGAGTTTCAGATTCCGCTGGTTTTGTTAATGGTCGTTATGTTCGCGCTAGGAGCGTTAACCTACGGTTTGCTAGATTATTTTAGCGTTAAAAAGAAGAGATAATGCGTCACTGACGCATTACCAATTCATGCTAATAACGAGTTGCGGGGTCTGAACTAAACCACCTGCCCTGCTGCCCAACCACTGCTCCACGCCCACTGGAAGTTAAAGCCACCGAGCCAACCAGTAACGTCAACCACTTCGCCAATGAAGTACAGGCCTTCGACATTTTTCGCCATCATGGTTTTTGATGATAGGTCATTGGTATCTACACCGCCTATAGTAACCTCGGCGGTGCGATATCCTTCTGTGCCGTTTGGCTTTATTTGCCAATTCTCTAGGGTGTCAGCAATGGCGTCGCACTCGCCGTGAGTCAGCTGTTTCACCGGCACGTTGCGCCAACTATGATACTCAATAAGGCTCTGTACCATACGCTTTGGAAATACTTTATTTAAACAGGTAGCAAGCAATGCGTCTGGCGTCTCTGTGCGTGCAGTTTGTAGAAGCGCCGTAGCATCGTCGTTAGGTAGCATGTTGATACTTAAGCTGTCACCCGCTTCCCAATAGCTGGAAATTTGGAGCATGGCAGGGCCGCTTAACCCTCGGTGGGTAAACAACATTGCCTCTTTAAACGTAGTGTCGTTGCAGCTGGCATATACATCAACTGCGATACCGCTAAGCTCTGCCAGTGTGTCTTTATCTTTATCGTGCAAGGTAAAAGGAACAAGTGCTGCACGAGTAGGTAAAACGTTAAGACCAAATTGCTGCGCTATTTTATAGCCAAATGGCGTGGCTCCTAGCTTGGGCATGCTTAAACCGCCGGTAGCAATTACAAGGGATTCACATTCATACTCACCATTCGAGGTTGTAAGTGAGTACCCACTTTCAGTCTTTTCTACACTTAGAATGTCGCAACGAGTGGTAATCGTCACATCCGCTTTGTTGCACTCATTTAGCAGTAAATCGACGATCTCTTTGGCGCTATCATCACAAAACAGTTGGCCCAAGGTTTTTTCATGGTAGGCAATGCCATACTCGGCAACCAAGCCAATAAAGTCCCATTGGGTATAGCGACTTAGTGCCGACTTACAAAAGTGAGGGTTTTGCGAAAGAAAGTTTTCAGGGCCTGCATACATGTTAGTGAAGTTACAGCGGCCACCGCCGGACATCAGGATTTTTCGGCCCACTTTTTTGGCGTGATCAAGCACTTCTACGCTGCGTCCACGCGCGCCGGCCTGCGCCGCACAAAAAAGCCCTGCAGCTCCTGCACCAATAACAATTACATCGCGCTTGATCACAATTAACCTCTAGGAAAAACGGCCAATGGATGTGTGGTTATTAGCTGTACGAAGGCGCGAGTACCGGGCTTTATAGCATTTTCGTGGCTTACTCGTACTTTAAGCTCGTCGCCGCAATCTAAGACAACCGCGTAAAGCCGACTTTCGCCTTCGTAGCGTACCCATTCAACCGTACAGTTAGTTTCACTTAGTGTAGCATCTAAGCTTAAATCGTCAGGGCGTACCAACAAGTCTACGTTGCCGCTTGCACCTTGAAGCGGTGTGCCCGGCACATTACCAATATCGGTAACCACTGTGTTGTCTGTATTTGCTGCGCTGCTATCGAACGTCGCACTTAAGAAGCTCGCCTCGCCCATAAAACGCGCCACAAAACGGCTGGCAGGAGAAGAGTAACAGGCTTCAGGTGTGTCTAATTGCTCAAGCACACCTTTATTAAGTATACCCACTCTATCGCCAACGCTTAGCGCCTCTTCCTGATCGTGCGTTACCCAAATAGCAGGTACGCCTGCTTTTTTTAAGGCATCGCGAATTTCCCAGCGCAAGCTGTCTTTTAGCGCAGCATCAAGGTTTGAAAGGGGTTCGTCTAGCAATACAAAGGAAGGTTCGTGAGCTAGCGTTCTTGCTAGCGCAACGCGCTGCTTCTGACCGCCAGAAAGACGTGCAGGTTTTGCATCGCGGAAGTTATCTAGGCCTAATAATTGAAGCCAATGATCGGCCAGCTTAGTGTCTTTTAAACGAAAGCAAACGTTCTGCTGAACGGTAAGATGAGGAAACAACGCAAAGTCTTGAAACACCATACCCACGTTACGCTTTTCAGGCGGAACATGTTTGTTTGCTGTACTCTCCCATTCACCTAGGCTCATAGCACCTTCTGAAATAGGAATAAGCCCAGCCAACGCTTGCAAAATGGTGGTTTTACCGCAGCCGGTTGGCCCCACCAGCATCAGGATTTCGTCTTGTCCAAGCTCAAGATTTAACTTGTCGACAACGCGGGTAGACCCATAATTCACAGACAAATTATTTACACTAAGCATTACGAACGATCATCCTCGGTAACGGTAAACTGGGCTTTTCTTTCGCCCGACAGCATGAGAATTAATCCCACACCTGATAATAAAACAAGTAAAAGCCCCGGCACGGCTGCGCGGCCAAAGTAACCCGCTTCGTAAACACGCCACATATAGGTAGCTAAGGTTTCAAACCCTGTAGGTCCTAACATAAGCGTTGCAGGTAGTTCGCGCATGGCTTCTAAGAACACAAGCGCTGCACCCGCTATCATACCACGAAGGGTTAATGGCAGCGTAATTCGCATAAATGCCTCACGCGGGCTAGCGCCTAGCACACGAGCGGCTTTTACCAGACCTGAATCAATATTCTCAGCCGTACTTCTTACACTTCCCACAGCAAGTGGGATAAAGCGCAGTACATAAGCCATCACAAGCAGACTTAACGTTTGATAGAGCGCTGGCAACTGAAGGCCAACATAAACCAGGGCCGTCCCCATTACGATACCCGGAACCCCAAAGCCAAAATAAGTAATGCGCTCCATAAAACGTCCAGCTTTTCCGGCAATAGCGGCGTGAGCCACCGGAATGGCTAGTAATACAGCAACAATCGCTGCAATAAATGACGCATGAGCTGAGTTCCACGCATAGCTAAATTCAAAACCGCCGGCGCCTTCTCGCACTAACCACAGCGTAAAAATAGCAAGGGGAAGCACAATAGCCATAAATACCACCGGCATAGTAGCCAGCAACATTAGGTTTCGCTGCCAGCGAGCAGGAAACAACGATAAATGCTTACCTGGGCGCTCTTGAGCGCCACTAATACGGCTTTCTATAAATAGAATAAGCCCAACAATAACCATTAGCTGAAGGCTCAGCATGGCGGCTTGACTAAGACCGAAGGCGTTATACTCAACAAAAATAACACGGGTGAAAGTGTCAAAGCCCATTATTGCAGGCGTACCAAAATCGGATAACGCATAAAGTGCAGCAAGGAGTGCCCCTGCGGCAACGCTATTCACAACACGCGGTAAAACCACTCGCCATAAGCTTGCGCCTAAGGTTAACCCTAACGTACGCGCCGCGTTAACTAAGCTTGCATCTAAACTCAGTAAGCTTGAACGGGTTGTCATCATGACAAATGGATAAGTATAAAGGCTCATGACCAGCGCAGAGCCCCAAAGGCCGCTGATAGGTGGCGTGCTAATTCCCAGTACGTTTTCAATTTCGCCACCTGTGCCAAATGAAAAGTACATCGCAAATGCGCCAATGTAGCTTGGTAGTGCTAATGGCGCGGCAAGTAAAATGAGCCAAAACCGCTTAAATGGCATCTGCACATAAGCGGTTAAAAAGGCAAGCGGCACTCCGATAAGTACAGAGCCAATAATGGTAAGCACCACCAATGACACCGTGTTCGCTAGTACCCTTAAGTTATGAGTATCAAAAAGTTGCGCACTATCTTGAGCTAGAGAAAACAAAACGCCGACGGGCAATAAAGCCATCAGCGCGATAAGAAGTGCCAGTGGATACGACTTTGGCCAATTTGTCACAGTACGCCAACTTCCCTCATAAGATTAAGTGTAGGGCGTAAGTCAGCCAGTTTACGAAGGTCCATTTCAGGCGGTGACAGCGTGCTTAGGTCAGCTAAGCCTTGCGGCTGTTCAACCCCCTGAACCAGAGGAATTTCATAGGCTTCGCGAGCAAGATAAGACTGAACTTCGTGCGAAAGTAGGTAACGAATAAAGTTAACCGGCAAGTCACCGTCGCTTAATGCCACAATACCAGACGCATTTACTAGGCAACCTGCGTCGCTTTTACTGTACGCAAGCGCTACGTTTGCATTTGGCTTACCTGATTTAAGGCGAAGGGTATAGTAGTGATTCGCAAAGCCAATATCGACTTCACCACGTTCAACGCCCATCACTACACCAAGTTCACCTGCGTACTTTTTCGAGTGCTTATTAATGCCTTTAAGCCATGATTTAGTGGCTTTATCGCCCTCTAAAATGCGCATTGCCGTGACAAAAGACTGAAACGATGAGTAGGCTGGCGCCCAGCCAATTTTTAAATCGCTGTCGGCTAACGCCATCACGCTTTCAGGGATTTGCTCCGGTTTAACACGCTCAGTGTTATAAGGCAGTGTACGCACACGACCTGTTACCGGTGACCAGCTCGGGTACTGAAAATCTTCACGCAGCTGCGCAGTAAGGTCGTCTGGCAACGACTTAGCCGCGCCAGCATCAGTAACCATGCCAATTGAGCCCGTGTCTACAGCCCAGAAAAGGTCGGCACGTTTAACGCCTGCCTTAGTCTCAGCGACGATGGTGTTGGCCAATGCCGCAGAGCCGCCGCGTCTTATTTTAAGATTAAGCTTTGGATTGCGCTTTTCGATGGCCTTTAGAACATTCTCGTACAAGCCACCTTCACCACGACCTAAGTAAAGTGTGAGATCACCTTCCAATTTAGGCAGTGACTCAACTGACACACTGCCTGTTTGTGTCATAGCGTGAGCAAAACTAAACGGCAAACCAGATAATGCACCGGCCGCTGCTAAGCCTTGTAAGAATGTTCTACGTTGCATACACCTTCCTTAAAATACGTCTTTACGACTTTGTTCTACTTCAACCAAAAGTGCGCGAGCGCGGTCAAGTTTGGCCTGCATAGACTCTACGACTTTACGAACTGAATCAACGCCAGTGTCTTTTGAGATAGCTTGTGGAAGCGTTACGTTAAAGTCTTTCTCCAAGTCTTCAACCAAAGCTGCGTTTTTCGCAATCAAATCACCTTCCACACCTTCAAATCGTTGAAGGTAAGTATCGTGAACGAGTGTAGTTGCTACTTCGTGAAGCTGTTCCGCGTACTTAGCAACAACACGATCAAGACGTGTTTTAATATCGTCGATAACTTCAGGGCCTGTGGTAGGTTCTTTTTCGGTGGTTTGAACCTTGTTCACTAAGCCTTTCTTTTGATACTGGGACGCAAGTTTAACTGCGCCTAACGCCTGCCACAAGGCATGATTTAGCTTCTCTTGCTCTACGCGCACGTCTGCAACAGGCTTGCCTTCATCAATGGCGACTTTCACACCATAAATACCTTGCCAAATAGAGGCGTAAATAGGCACATACTGGGTTTCAATAGCAGAGTGAAAATCCACCTCTTCCCAATACTCAATCAGTGCATCGGTCTTAAGCGATTTATCTTTTGCTTCATACGCATCAACAACACTGCCAAACTTGCTCTCTAACCAATGTACCTCTTCCGTATATTCGCCGATGTGCGCGTGAAGATTGTTCACGTGATCGCCAATGGCACCGTTAGCAAGCGCCTGAGAAGATAGCATCGAGAAAGTGACCGCAGAAGCCAGTACCAAAGCACTCATTTTTTTCAGTGTTGTTGACATAATTATTCCTAAAACGTTTGTCTTTTCACGCAAATGATACTTATTATCATTAAGCAAGTAAAGGTAACTGAACGAGCCCACATGCTAAGTAACGTAGTGTGTTAGCCCTTATTTTTTCTGCACTTTCGACACAGAATACTACATGTTAGTTCATTAACCTTCACTGAACGTACTGATATTCAACGCTATTTACAGAGCGCCAGATCATACATAGGTTACATTTTAATGAAAATGGCGACCAAGTATACGCTTAAGTCAATTAACCTATTCGCAAACATCTAAACGAAAAAAGCCCGCAACCTTAGTTGCGGGCTCTTGAGATTATTAACGCCGTATTTTCGGTGTTACAGACTATCTAACATGGTTTGCGCATCGCTAACGTCGAAACGACCTGGGTCTTCAACGTTTAGCTTTTTCACTTCGCCATCTTCCACAAGCATGGAATAACGTAACGAACGCAAGCCGCCGAAATTGCCCGTGCTCATGTCTAAGCCAATTTGCTTGGTAAAGAAACCATTGCCGTCTGCCAGCATTATGATCTCTTCAGCGTTGCTCGCTTTGCCCCATGCATCCATAACAAATGCATCGTTCACGCTTAAGCAAATAATACTATCAATACCTTTGGCTTTAAGCTTATCAGCAAGCGCTACATAGCCCGGTAAGTGGGCTTGAGAACAGGTCGGTGTAAATGCACCGGGTACCGCAAACAATACAACGCGTTTATCCGAAAACAGTTCGTTCGTTCCTGGGTTGGTTATTTCGCCGTTTTCTAAAAGGCTAAAATCTACTTCAGGCAAAGTGCCCCCAACTTGTATCATGCTACTCTCCTAGATTTTTTTGACACAAATACACATCAAATCTGTGTTTTTTGCTTTCAATAGCCATTGATGCTTTTATTCCTGCCAGCACGTCTGCACTATTTGGGCGTTTCACCACTACCCGGTGCGTGGCTAGCTCTAGTGCTGGCGGTAACAGCGCATCTGCGTCTGGGTCATGACCAAGCAGTTGCTGAAACAGCCGCATTTCCTTTTTCACCAAGGCTGACTTCTTTTTGTGTGGGAACATGGGGTCTAAGTAAATAGCGTTCACATTCTCACCAGTGAAGTATTGCATTACCTCAGCACTATTTCCATGTTGAAGCGACATTTTAGCTGCAAGTTCCGGAAAACTAAGCGCTAATCTGCGAATACCATCTTCAAGCAAGGCGGCAACCACGGGCGATCGCTCTATCATAGTGACCTTGCAGCCAACGCTTACCAATACAAAGGCATCACGACCTAGCCCAGGCGTTGCATCCACTACGTGCCATGCTTCATTGCCTTTGAGACCAATTGCCTTAACAATGGGCTCTTTGCGCCCTCCGCCGTGCTGCTTGCGATACAAACTTGCCGGCGAAGCAAAATCAACCTCTACCGGATTCACTTTTTTCTCACCTGCGTCGGCAAGCCCTAGCACGCCGTTTTGAACCTGCAAATACAGGCCTTCGCTAGGCTTTTCACTGCTGCTAACAACAGGAAAACCCCACTTTTCGCTGATTGCACTAATTAATGCAGCGTCATCCCTATTGGCGTCATCACAAGTAATTAAAGGCACATGATTAAGCATGACCGTACTGCTCCTTATGCCCTATCCATCTATTAATGATGGCTTGAGCGTGAGAGGGGTATTTGTCCCAAAGGGTATAGGCAATTTCCTGAACCTTAGGGATAAGAGCTGCGTCGCGTACTAGGTCTGCTATTTTAAGCTCGGCCATTCCCGTTTGCTTAGTACCCATAAATTCACCCGGGCCACGAATTTCCAAATCGCGCTGGGCAATATAAAAACCGTCGTTAGATTCGCGCAATACGCCAAGGCGCTGAGTAGCGGTTTTCGATAGTGGGCTCTGGTACATAAGTACACACTGACTTTCTACCGCACCACGCCCCACTCGGCCTCTAAGCTGGTGAAGCTGCGCTAAACCCAATCGTTCAGGGTTTTCAATGATCATGATGCTGGCATTAGGTACGTCTACGCCTACTTCAATAACGGTAGTCGCTACCAATAAATCCAGCTTTCCGTCTTTAAAGTCGGCCATAACCTGCGCTTTTTCTGCAGGCTTTAAACGCCCGTGTACCAAACCAACGTGTAAGTCTGGCAGCGCAGTACGAAGGGTAACCGCAGCGTCTTCTGCTGCCTGACACTCCAACACTTCCGACTCATCAATTAGCGTACACACCCAGTAGGCTTGGCGGCCGTTTTCTTTACAAGCCTGACGTACGCGCTCTATCACATCGGCGCGGCGTGTATCGGGTAATACCACGGTTTGCACTGGCGTTCTGCCTGGGGGTAGTTCATCAATTATTGAGGTGTCTAAATCGGCATAGGCCGTCATTGCCAACGTTCTTGGAATAGGCGTTGCCGTCATAATCAGCTGGTGAGGATAGCGGCCTTGTTGCTCACCTTTATCACGAAGGGCCAAACGTTGATGCACACCAAAGCGGTGTTGTTCATCTACAATAACCAGCGCTAGCTGCTGGTAATTTACGCTTTCCTGGAAGATGGCGTGAGTACCCACCAACATTTGAATATCGCCAGCTTCTAAGCGGGCTAATACTTCATTGCGGGCTTTGCCTTTCAGCTTTCCGGCAAGCCAACCTACTTCAATACCTAAAGGTTCTAGCCAGCCACGAAAGTTATTGGCATGCTGTTCAGCCAACAGCTCAGTAGGTGCCATTAACGCTACCTGATGCCCTGCACCAATGGCTGATAGCGCGGCCAGTGCCGCAACTAAGGTTTTGCCCGACCCTACATCGCCTTGTACAAGGCGCATCATAGGCCGCGCGTGCTGCATATCTTTTTGAATATCTTCCACTACCCGAGCCTGCGCCCCCGTTGGTGAGAATGGCAGTTGAGCGAGCATTTTATCGATAAGCGGCTGATTCACCTTAATAGGGATACCGGGCTGGGCGTCAGATAGCTTGCGTACTTTCAACACACTTAGGTGGTGTGACAATAACTCTTCCAGAATTAACCGATACTGAGCAGGGTGCAGCCCCTCTTCCATTTCGTGTACGTCTACATCTGGTGGCGGGCGATGCACCAAATGAAGCGCCTCATTAAGGCTAATTTGGTCATCGTAAATACCGTCGGGCAGTAGGTCGGCCAGCGCGCCTTTATCTAGTAGTTTTAAGGCCTGATCAGTTAAATTGCGAAGGGTTAACTGCTTAACACCGTCTGTGGTGGGGTAAACTGGCGTTAGTGATTCTTCTGATGGTGGCGCGTCTTCATCCACTAATTTAAATTCGGGATGCATCATTTCAATGCCCCACTTTCCAGTACGCACTTCTCCGAAACACCGCACCGTGTTTCCCGGCGTCATAATAGACCGCTGCACTGCACCAAAGTGGAAAAAGCGTAAGGTTATGGTACCCGTACCGTCGCTAAGCTTAACCACTAACATGCGCTTCTTTCCGTACTGAATATCGGCGCTCATTACCTCGCCCTGCACGCTTACATGGGTAAACGGGCGGCACTCTGCCACGCTATAAATACGGGTTCTGTCTTCGTAGCGGTGAGGGAGATGAAACAGAATATCTTGAAGGGTAAACAAACCTATTTTGTTAAGCTTTTCTGCCACCTTTGCGCCTACGCCTTTAAGCGCAGTAATGGGTGTAGTGGCCAGTGCTTGCATCAAGCGATATCCTTCTTTTGGAACATTAACTATTTAACCTTTGAATTGGCACAAGCTGGTGTTATTCAACGTGTTATAGGAAAAGAAGTGTAAAGGATTGTTGAGAGGTTGGCGAGTACGCTTTAGGCCAGTTTTTTACGCTGGCCCTTATACAAGTAAGAGCAAAACTAAAAGTGCAACCAATAGGTTAGGCCCTAGTCGGCCTCTAGCGCGTTTGCTTCTGCTTTTGTGATCTGCATTTCTTTCCACCAGCTATCGTCGGCATCCACTTCACCAATGGCGTTAATAGCAGGCAAAGGCAAACCTTTGCGTTGGCAAAGTTTATACAAACGCGGGTAACCATTTTGAAAGGCCAATGCTTGGCACTCTTCTTCTGGTAACTGCTGGGTGTTATACATACCTGCAATTGTACGTTGGCGCTGGGCTTCGTAAAGTACCAACGCTGCAGCTACCGATACGTTCAACGACTGCACCATGCCCATCATAGGAATAACAATGTCATGGTCGGCAACGGCTTTCGCCTCATCAGAGGCACCGTATTTCTCTTGACCAAACAAAATAGCCGTTGGCTTGGTGTAATCAATATCACGAAAATCGACAGCGGTATCAGATAAGTGGGTTACCAGCACCTGCATGCCTTGACCTTTTAGTTCAGCCATCGCGTCGTTGATATTATCGTGATTGGTTTGACGCACCCATTGTTGGCTGCCCATAGCGGTGCCGCGACGAAACTGGTATTTCTTTTCCCACACGGTGTGAACGCGATGAATACCCACTGCATCACAGGTTCTCACTACTGCAGATACGTTGTGCGGCTTGTGTACATTTTCAAGGCAAACCGTAAGATCAGTTTGCCTTCTTTCCAGCACTTGTCTTATGCGCTGGTAACGCTCAGGTGACATGGCTTACTCCGGCAGTTCCATTACACCATCAATTTCAATTTGTGCACCTTTAGGCAATGCAGACACCTGAACGGCTGCGCGTGCTGGGTAAGGCTTGGTGAAGTAACGGCTCATAATTTCATTAACCGTTGCAAAGTGACCTAGGTCGATAAGGAAGATGTTCACCTTCACTAAGTCATTTGTAGTGCCGCCCGCAGCGTCACACACCGCTTTAATGTTCTCAAAAACTTGTACAGCTTGCGCTTCAAAGTCGTCAGAAACCATTTCCATGGTTTCAGCAACAAGAGGAATTTGACCTGAAAGATATACGGTAGTACCTGCTTTAACCGCTTGGCTATAAGTACCAATAGCAGCAGGTGCCTTATCGGTCTGAATAATAGACTTAGACATAGTAGTTCCTAAATAGTGTAGTAATTAGTGTCGTGATTGACTATGACGAGACACTCTTTGAACTTCCGGCATGGTACGTATTTTTTTCATTACGCGAGCCAAGTGCACACGGTTGTGCGTGGTTAGTTCAAGGTCAATAAAGTAGATATTACTCTCTTTCTCTTCAGTTTGCAGACCAATGATATTGGAATCGCACCCTGAAATGGTGTTCGTTAATGTTGCCAGTGTGCCCTGATGGTTAAACAACTCTATACGCAGTGAGGCTTTAAATTCACCTTGCGGGTTGTCGTCCCACTGCATGGGCAGTACGCGCTGAGGTTCTTCTCGCGTAAGCTTGCGAATATTGTTACACCCAATTTGGTGAATAGTCATACCGCGGCCGGGGCTCAATACCGCTACAATTTCATCGTCTGGAATAGGATGGCAACAACGAGAATAGTGAACAAGCAGGCCTTCTGTGCCGCGAATAGCCACATTACCTTTCTTGTCTGATAAGTCTGTTGTGCTTTCACCCAATAAACGACGCGCTACAATTGCGCTTAGCTCGTTACCAAGGCCGATATCTACTAGCAAATCGTCAAAATTAGCATGCTTAGTTTCGGCCACCACACGTTCGATATCTTCGTTTGGAATATCGTCTAGTTTAACGCTGCCTAACGCATGACGAAGTAGACGGTTACCCATGTTCACCGCTTCTTGAGAATGCTGTTTACGCAGATACTGACGAATACGCGTTCGCGCGCGAGCGCTCACCACAAAGTTTAGCCAATTTGCATTAGGCTTCGCTTTCGGCGAGGTAATAATTTCCACGGTTTGACCGTTTTCGAGCGGCTTACTTAAGCTAAAGTTTCTGCGCTCTACGCGCACACCTACGCAGGTATTCCCCACATCAGAATGCACGGCATAAGCGAAGTCAACGGCGGTTGCGCCCATTGGCAACTCGATAATACGTCCGTCTGGTGTAAATACGTAAATTTCATCAGGGAACAGATCGGTTTTTACCGATTCGATGAATTCAAAGGATGAGCTGGCCGACTGCTGAAGCTCAAGTAGGCTTTGCATCCACTTGCGCGCTCTAAGCTGTGCAGTGGTGCCATTATCGCCAGGTTCTTTGTAAAGCCAGTGCGCCGCCACCCCTTTGTCTGCCATTTGGTCCATTTCCTGGGTTCGAATTTGAATTTCCACAGGAATGCCGTGCGGGCCAATTAATGACGTATGCAACGACTGATAGCCGTTGGTTCGAGGGATAGCGATATAATCTTTAAAACGGTTTTCAATAGGCTTGTACAGCCCATGCATAGCACCAAGGGCGCGATAACAGTTATCTACCGATTGAACAACGATACGAAACGCATAAATATCCATTACCTCATTGAACATCAGTTCTTTGTTTTTCATTTTGCGGTAAATGGAATACAGGTGTTTTTCGCGACCCAGTACATTCGACTCAATTTGATAGGCGTCTAAACGAGTGTTCAGCTCTTCGCGAATGTTTTCGATAATCTCTTTACGATTACCGCGGGCCTGGCGCACAGCAGATTTTAGTGCGCGATGACGCATAGGGTACATCGCCTGAAAACCTAAATCTTCAAGCTCATTTTTAATGTCGTGAATACCCAAGCGGTGGGCGATTGGCGCGTAGATTTCTAGCGTTTCTAGCGCAATGCGGCGGCGCTTGTCTGGTCGTAATGACCCGAGCGTGCGCATGTTGTGCGTGCGATCAGCAAGCTTAATAAGAATAACCCTGATGTCTTGCACCATGGCCATCATCATTTTACGGAAGTTCTCCGCCTGCGCTTCCTGCTTAGTGCTAAAGGCGAGTTTATCTAGCTTACTAACACCTTCTACCAGTTCAGCAACGGTATCGCCAAAAGCTTCGGCTAAGTCTTCTTTGCTGTAATGGGTATCTTCAATAACGTCGTGAAGGAGTGCCGCCATGATCGTTTCGTGATCAAGGTGCATGTCAGCCAAAATACCGGCGACTGCAACTGGGTGAGTAATGTACGGATCGCCGCTTGAACGCATTTGTCCATCGTGCGCTTCTTGCGCAAGCACAAAAGATTCTTGTACCAACTGAACGCGGTCGGCTGGTAAGTACTCTAAAACTTTCTGCTTTAAACCTTCAAACAAATACACAGTGAAGCGTGACCCTTATCTAACGTTACAACCCTAAGAATACGTTTAATTGTGCGAGAAGCCAATACGCCAAAAGCAAAGCGCCAGTGCTTTTTTCAAGGCACTGGCGCTAAAATACCGATAAAACCGTTAAAAAGAGGTTTTATTGATCAGATAGGATGTTTGCTACTGATGCAAATTCAGCATGTTCTTGCTGCTCTTGAGCTTGAAGTTCTGCTTGTTCAAGCGTAGCAGCTGTTACCAAACCTTCTTCAATTTCACGAAGTGCTGTAACAGTTGGCTTATCGTTTTGAACGTCAACCATAGGATCTTTGCCTTCAGTGGCAATTTGACGTGCACGGCGTGCAGCAACAAGCACTAGGTCAAAGCGGTTACCAATTTTATCTACGGCATCTTCTACAGTTACGCGAGCCATGTATTTCTCCGAAAATTAGGTTGAGCAAGTTATTCAAAAAACGGCCGCGTAGTATACACAGATACGTGGCGCGATCCTAGCGTTTTGTTTGAATTTGAAGCAGTCAGATCATGCAATTTATGCAGCGATCGTTCGATGCTAAAACAAAACACGTATTGTTAAGTTAAGCTTACGCGCTACCGAGCAGTTCGTCCAATAGCACTTGATGGCGCATTTGTTGTTTTCCCGTGCGAAGTCGCTGTGCTGTAACGATGGCTTCCAAATCGTTTAACGCAGTCGCAAAGTCGTCGTTAATAATTACGCTATCGAACTCATTGAAATGAGACATTTCAGCTACGGCTTGTGCCATACGCCCTGCAATGACTTCTTCACTGTCTTGACCGCGATTATTTAAACGCTGCTCTAGCACGTCGAGTGAAGGCGGAAGAATGAAAATACCGCATGTGTCTGGCATAAGCTTTTTGACTTGGCGCGCGCCCTGCCAATCGATATCTAAAAATACGTCAATACCACGGTGCAAAGTTTGTTCAATTGTCACGCGGGATGTGCCGTAATAATTGCCAAATACTTCTGCGTATTCAAAAAACACACCCTGTTCAATCAGCGCTTCAAACTGCTCTCGGCTCACGAAATGGTAGTGCACGCCGTCGACTTCACCCGGACGAGGTTGACGTGTTGTATGAGATACAGACACCTGCATTGGCGTAGCTGTATTGCTTTCATACTTTTCCATTAGCGCCTTTATAAGGCTTGATTTTCCTGCTCCAGAAGGAGCCGCAAGAATGAATAAGTTGCCGAGTAGTGAAGCCATAGGGTATTAAAATTCTTTCAAAATGTGGTGATTTCAAGTGGCAATGATAGCATATTAAGCGGTTGTGCCGTACCTTTCATTGCATAGTGAATACTTGGTTCACTCTATCAAGCTTATGCCGATGGGTTACCACAGCAAAAATTAATGGGGTCAGAGTACTTTTTCTGGCCCTAAATGTACTCTGACCCCAAAACTAGGAAATAAAGCATGACTCAGCAACTTCTGCCGTGCGTAGAGATAAACCCATCCACTACGCCTGATGCCTGCGTTATCTGGCTTCACGGTCTTGGCGATTCAGGCCATGGTTTTGCGCCTATTGTGCCCGAGCTAAAACTACCCGAATCAATGGCGGTTAAATTTCTCTTTCCTCACGCTCCAGAACGCCCTGTAACTATCAATGGCGGCATGAGAATGCGCGCGTGGTACGATATTAAATCGTTAGATTTTGAAAGCCGTGCGGACTTAGAAGGTGTAAAAGAGTCGGCTGCTCAGGTAGAAGCGCTTATCGAAGCACAAATTGAAAGTGGTATTCCTAGCGAACGTATTGTACTTGCAGGATTTTCTCAGGGCGGTGTTATTGCTCTGCACTTGGCACCTAGATATGCCAATAAATTTGCAGGTGTTATCGCTCTATCTACCTACATGTGCGAGCCATCACTTCTTGCAAGCGAAGCAAAAGACACAAACCGCGAAACGCCAATTATGATGGCGCATGGGGAGCAAGACGAAGTAGTGCCGGTATTTATGGGCAATGCTGCGTTTAAAACGCTGAGCGAAAGTGGCTTTAATGCCACGTGGCAGACTTACACTATGCAGCACAATGTTTGTATGCAAGAGCTTAACGACATTAGTGCGTGGCTTCAAAAAGTTCTAGGGTAATGCCTTAAGAGCCTGTTGGTTCCTGCTGCAAATTACGTTCATATAATAAAGATCAACAGGCCCTAGTATTTGAACAAAAGAGAAAGCTGGTGAAGCAAAAAAAGCCAGCTTTATTCTTAGCGTAAGTGGGTACACGTCTATCGATTGCAAAGTCGCGCCTTCCGTCTCTTCTTTATTTCACGTTTATTCCAAAACTATTCGACGACTCTGTTGCGCCCCGCATTTTTAGCTTTGTAAAGGTTGTCATCGGCCTGCTTCAAACAAGCGTGCAAGTTTGTATCAGTAAGCGCTGTGGCTACACCAAAGCTTGCGGTTATCGAGTGATTAACATCACCCTCTACAAACGGATTAGCTTCAACCACCTTCCTCATTTTTTCCGCTAATTTTACCGCTTGGCTCAACGTCGCATGAGGGAATAGAACCAAAAACTCTTCACCACCGGTTCTTGCCACCACGTCAGTAGTTCTTACTGCTTCTTTCATTAAACGAGTGATGTGTATAAGCACTTCGTCACCAATATCGTGGCCATAGGTATCGTTGATTGTTTTGAAATGGTCAATATCTACCACCACCGCACTTAAAGGGAAATGAGCACCGGGATCTTGCATTGCGCGTTCAAAAAAAACAGCTTCAAGAAACCGCCGGTTGGGAAGTTTTGTAAGTGGATCGGTATTAGCCTGACGCATGCGCTCTAGATTTTCACGCAGCATTTCTTTTCTGCTTTGATGCCAGAAATTTTCACCTATAAAGGCGACGCAAATGAAACAGAACGTAGCGATTAAGAAGCGGGAAACATGTTCTGCTGGGTACTCAGCCACTATTTTTTCTTGATTGTAGAGCATAAAAATAGCGATACCCATGGTTACTGCTACGTAAATCATTGCGGGCTTGAAACGCACAACAACTATCTGAATAAAAAGCAGGGGAAAAATAAAATAAAGCCCAGTGTTATTGAGCCCGCCGGTATAAACCAAGCCGTTTATGGTAAATGCTACCACTAAGCCTGCTAAATAATAGAAGACATCAACGCGAGGGAACATATGGGATAACGCCACATTGGCGTACACAAAAGCGGCTGACCCCGCCAGCGTTCCAACGAGCAATGGGTTGTTTGTACCCATGTTGATCCACGCCATAAACGCCATAATGGTGCCACCAACATAAGATATGAAATATAGCGTTAAGCGCCTTCGTTTTGCTTCCGCTTCATCTTGCTGAGCACTTCTAAGTAATTGACGCAACGACGAACTGTCCATAAAAAGACTTATCTCCGCATTTAAAACTAGTTAACCATTATTCCTTTCAGCATAGACTGAATGTCTAATAATAACCAAGGAGAAAACTGTGCCTAATTTCAAACATTAATACAGAAAATGCGTATACTACGGGGTATATCGTATGACGTTATGTGATACATCGTTTTAGTTTCTTTTTATATAGTTTGGAATAGCCATGAGTCACCTCAACACTACCCGCACCGTTCGAATTGCTACTAGAAAAAGTGCTTTAGCGCTTTGGCAAGCAGAGTATGTGAAGGCAAAATTGTTGGAGCATTATCCGTCAATGACCGTTGAGCTTGTACCTATGAGCACGCAGGGCGACAAAATTTTAGATACACCTCTGGCGAAAATTGGTGGTAAAGGGCTTTTCATAAAAGAGCTTGAAATTGCCATGCTTGAAGGCCGTGCCGATATTGCCGTGCACTCTATGAAAGACGTACCGGTTGAATTTCCTGAAGGTTTTGGCCTTCACGCTATTTGTGAGCGAGAAAACCCGTTCGACGCTTTTGTTTCAAATAACCACGACAGTTTAGATGCCCTGCCCCAGGGCGCAGTAGTAGGTACGTCTAGCCTTCGCAGACAGTGCCAAATTCGCAAGTATCGCCCTGACCTTATCATCAAGGACCTGCGCGGAAACGTGAATACCCGCCTAGCCAAGCTAGACGCAGGTGAGTACGACGCCATTATCTTAGCTTCTGCTGGCCTTATTCGCCTTGAAATGGAATCTCGTATTCGCATGCCGTTACCTGCTGATATTTCACTACCCGCCGTTGGGCAGGGTGCCGTAGGTATTGAGTGCCGTAACGACGATGAAGAGCTAATTAAGTTGCTACAGGCGTTGAACCATACAGACACCAATACACGTGTTACCGCAGAACGCGCCATGAACGAGAGATTGGAAGGCGGTTGCCAAGTACCTATTGGTAGCTTTGCCACACTTGATGGCGATGTGCTGACATTAACCGGTATGGTTGGTAAGCCAGATGGTTCAGAGCTGCTCTTTGCTTCTGCTACAGCGTCGCGAGAAAAAGCCGCAGATATTGGTGTTGAAGTAGCGGAATCCCTTCTTGAGCAAGGTGCCGGTGAAATTTTAAAGGCGCTTTATAACTAAGTTATAGTTTGTCGAATGCGTGCAGGTTTACGCAGTAAAATAAAAGGATGAAAATTCGATAGTATGTTGCTGTTTACACGCCCACTGCCAAAGTTAAAAGCAAGCGCCGCTGCCTTCGAAAAAGCCGGAATTGACGCGGTAGGCATTGCTACGTCTAACATCATTGATATTTCGTCTGAAAGAAAAGCTGCTGCAGAATTTTTAGCGTCAAATGCAGTAAACGCAATTGTTGTTACCAGCGTATATGCTGTAGACACCGTTATTGAAGGCTTACGCGAAACGGCTAACGAATTACCATTGATCATAGCTGTGGGCGATGCCACTGCACGAAAATTACAAGCGGGACTTCAGGCGTTTTCATCGGCGCAGGTTGCTATTCCCGAAGCCCATACATCCGAAGGTATACTGGCAATGCACCAACTTAATGAGGCAAACTGTCAGCATGTCGTTATCATTAAGGGTGAAGGTGGGCGCGACGCCATAGCCACTGGATTAGACGAAAAAGGTATTTTAGTGAATAGCTTTTGCGTTTATAAAAGAGAGCAACTTACAAGCCCAATTTACACAAAACGGTGGAAAATGGGCGAAGTTAGCGGCATTATCGCTACAAGCGAAGCAATGGCACTGCAACTAATTGCGCAATTTGGCCAAGCACTTAAATCTATTAAATGGTTAACAGTGAGCGACCGAATTGCCAAAACCCTTACTAGCCAAGGCATTAAAGAGGTAGCGGTTTGTCAGCGAGCCACCGATCAGGCACTCATCGCCTGGGTAAAGGATAACTGGGAGTATTGAATGGCCAACAACAATGAAAGTAGCCCACAAAAAGAGGAACTCGTGAAAGTGGAAGCTGAAAAAGACGTTATCGAATCTTCTGCCACGCACAGTGAATCAACACCGTCGGGTGCTGCTAAAAAGAAATCTTCGGGAAATGGTCTACTGTGGTTTGTTGTAATCATCCTTTTTCTTATCGTGCTTGGTATGGCTGGCGCAGGTTACTGGTATTACATGCAGCAACAGTCGGCAAGCAAGGACTCTGAGTCTGCACTTCAAACGACGACCTCTCAGCTAAACACTATTGAGCGTGAGCGCGCTGGTCTTGTTGCCTCTATTGACAAAGTAGCTCGCACCAACCAGACGTTAGAAAGCACGGTAGCCGAGTTAAAAGCGCAAAACGAAAAGCTGACGCTGCAAGCTGAATCGACTCTTGAACAACTAAATAATATGGAAGGTCGCCGCCCGGCAGACTGGCTCATTGCTGAAGCTGATTACTTAGTTCGCATGGCAGGCAGAAAGCTTTGGTTAGAAAACGACGTACGCACAGCAATTTTGCTGCTAGTTAACGCAGATAAACGCTTAAAGTCATTGGCCGACCCATCGGTACTTCCGGTTCGCGCAAACCTTGCAGAAGATATTCAAACCTTACAACAGCTCAACCCTGTATCACAAAGTTCCGTCGCTCTCGCGCTTACGGGTATGATTGCTCAAATTGACAAATTGCCACTTGATACCTTCGAAAAACCAGAAGACGCCAATGCAGAAGACACAACCTTATCGGAGTCAGCTGACGACTGGCAGGAGAACCTTGCAAAGGTGTGGCGTTCACTGGTGAACGATTTTCTTACCATAAAAACCATTGAAGGCCCGGTTGAACCAGTGCTTTCACTAGAAGCCCAGTTCCTGGCAAAAGAGCAGCTTCGTCTGCAGCTTATGCACGCGCAAACCGCCGCGCTTAAGGGCGATGCAGGGCTTTACAACCAGTCGCTTCAATACGCTCAAACGCTAATTATTGAAAAGTTCGACACAGAAAAAAGCCAGGTAACGGGCTTTGTAGATGCACTACAAAACCTCATTGCTACCGATGTATCGCGCCCAATACCTACAGAGCTAGCGTCACAAAAACCGCTAGAGCGTTTATTGGATAGCCGCGTTAAGCAAGTGTTCGGACAAGGAGCAAGTGCACTATGAAATGGTTAGCTATTGCCCTTGCGGTATTAGCCGCATTCGTTGTTGCACTAATTGTTGGCCCAATGTTGTTAGGTGATAAGGGCTACGTACTAATATCACTGGGTAACACCGCTGTTGAAATGACGGTGATTAGCTTTTGTATTTTAGTGATAGGTGCCGTCATTGCCTGGTACGTACTATCTCGACTTGTATTGTGGGCGTTAAGCCTGATCACAGGTTCACATAAATGGTTCGGCACCTTAGGTGAGCGCAAACGTAAGCGTGCGTTTTACGACGGCTTACACGCAATGGCTGCAGGTGATTTTGATACGGCTCAAAAGGCGCTAAGCAAAACCACCAACGGCGATTTCGAAGGCGTTAACTATTTGGCGTCAGCGCAAATTGCTTTTGCCAATAACGATTTAGCCAAAGCCCGTTATTTCCTTGTTCAGGCAACTGACTTTCCAAAAGCGAAAGTAGCCGCAACGGTCATGCACGCGCGTATTGATATGGCTGAAGAAAAATACGATGCGGCACTAGAGAAACTTAACGAACTTGACGAGCAAGAGCGCGATAACAAGCAGGTTGTGCAGTTAAAAGCGCAAATTCTTGCCAAGCTAGGTAAATGGCAAGTACTTCAAGAGAATTTGTCAGGCTGGCGTAAAGCATTGCCCAAAGCAGACTACACTACATGGAGCCAGCGCATCGCCAAAGGTAAGTTTGCCGAAATTGCCAGCAAACAAGGCGCTGTCGAGCTTAAATCGTATTGGGAAACCCTTCCTCGTAAGCTTCGTCACGACGATGCTTACCGCGCGGCCTACATTCAACAGTTGCTTGACCAAGGTATGCATGCCGACGCACAGAATTTGCTAGTTGAATGGCAAAAACGTGGCCCGAATAGCGCCCTGTTTCCGCTGTTCACGCAGCTTAATATTCCTGATGCATCGCCATCACTACGACTGCTTGAAAGCTGGATAAAGCAAGACGAAGAAAACGTGTCGCTATACTCCACGCTAGGCCAAGTTGCATTCAATTCCGGCGATGATGTGTTGGCGGAAAAAGCCCTGCTTAAAGCCACTAAAATGAAGTCGCGCAAAGAAGACTTATTGCTGTTGTCTGCAATTAGCGAACGCAAGCACGACACAGCCACTGCACTTCAGCTTTACAAGGAAGGTCAGCAGCTAGCAAGCTAGATGAATATTCATTTAGCTTTCTGGTAGTACTTGTATTACCCGTAAAATTGAAGATATAGTAAAAAGGAATTCTCAATTCGGGTTGTTTCAACCACAACCCGAATTGACTTAAACAACTTGTCGGAGTGCTTCACTGTTAATCCAGTAAGCTGAGACCGCGAAAGTGGGATCCGTAGAACCTGATCAGGCTAATACCTGCGAAGGGAACAAGAAAATACAATGTGCACAATGTTAAACCGTGGTTTAGCGTTGTGAGGCGAAGTTGTTTTGCTGTTGATGATACAGACACACCCATTACGGTGCTGCTCGTCACTCAAGGTAAACTGTTCAAGTTTATCCCCAAGTCAACATCAACGGAGTAAAGGGTTGTAATCACCAAAACCTTTACCAACAATCTCGCTAAAAAAGTAACGGGATTATTCCCCTCTACACTTACACTTTGTATTCTCCTTCACTCCTGACAAGCATTTTTAGAACCTAAATTTACAAGGTAAAATGCTATGTCGAACAGACGCGAACAGCGCCAACAAGCACAACAATTCATTAATGAACTTGCGGGCGAAGCTTACCCAAATTCAACACGCCACTACGAGTGTGGCAGCCGTGACGATATTCGTGTGGCCATGCGCCTTATTCACCAACACGACAGTTTAGTGGGTGGAACCGAAGACAACCCTATTTTAGAGCCAAATCCGCCAATTCCTGTTTACGACACTTCAGGCCCCTACGGCGACCCACAAGAAAACATAGATGTGCACAAAGGCCTAGCTCCGCTTCGCCAAACGTGGATTGAAGAACGTAGCGATACCCTTGAATTAGAGGGCGTTTCGTCAAGCTTTGCAAAAGAGCGTGAAAACGACATTTTTACCGAAGATTTCCGCTTTATTCGCAGCCGCAAACCACTAAAAGCGAAAGCGGGCAGAAACGTTACCCAGCTTCACTACGCAAGACAAGGCATTGTTACCCCTGAAATGGAATACATTGCCATTCGCGAAAACATGGGCCGCCAAGCCATTAAAGATGCAGAGCTAACGCAACAGCACAAAGGCGAGCACTTCGGCGCGAATTTGCCCGACACCATCACGCCTGAGTTTGTTCGTCAAGAAGTGGCCGCAGGCCGCGCCATCATTCCATGTAACATTAATCACCCCGAACTAGAGCCGATGATTATTGGTCGCAACTTCTTGGTGAAAATTAACGCGAATATTGGTAATTCAGCAGTAACCTCGTCTATTGAAGAAGAGGTAGAAAAGCTGGTGTGGTCAACGCGCTGGGGCGCAGATACCATCATGGACCTTTCTACCGGCAGAAATATTCACGAAACCCGCGAATGGCTGCTGCGAAATAGCCCAGTTCCTCTTGGCACTGTACCTATTTACCAAGCATTAGAAAAAGTAAATGGTGTAGCTGAAGACTTAACCTGGGAAATGTTTAAAGACACCCTAATTGAGCAGGCCGAGCAAGGGGTAGACTACTTCACCATTCACGCTGGCGTGCTGCTTGAATATGTTCACCTTACCGCAAAGCGAGTTACAGGTATTGTATCGCGCGGTGGCTCAATCATGGCGAAGTGGTGTCTAAGTCACCACCAGCAAAGCTTTTTGTATGAACACTTCCACGATATTTGCGAAATTTGCGCTAAGTACGATGTGGCGCTGTCGCTAGGTGATGGCCTGCGCCCTGGTAGCGTAGCTGACGCTAACGACGACGCGCAATTCTCTGAATTACGTACCCTTGGAGAGCTGACGAAAATTGCATGGGAGTACGATGTTCAGGTAATGATTGAAGGCCCGGGGCATGTGCCAATGCATATGATTAAAGCGAACATGGAAGAGCAGCTTAAGCACTGCCACGAAGCGCCGTTTTATACCCTTGGCCCCCTCACCACAGATATTGCGCCAGGCTACGATCACTTCACCTCAGGTATTGGCGCCGCCATGATTGGTTGGTACGGCTGCGCGATGCTTTGTTACGTAACACCTAAAGAACATTTAGGCCTGCCTAACAAAGAAGACGTTAAACAGGGGCTGATCACTTACAAAATTGCAGCCCACGCAGCCGACTTGGCAAAAGGCCACCCAGGAGCACAAATTCGCGACAACGCCATGTCGAAAGCACGCTTTGAATTCAGATGGGAAGACCAGTTTAACCTTGCATTAGACCCCCACACTGCGCGCGCCTATCACGATGAAACCTTGCCGCAGGCGTCTGGCAAAGTCGCGCACTTTTGCTCTATGTGCGGCCCTAAATTTTGCAGCATGAAAATTTCTCAGGAAGTGCGCGATGTGGCTAAACAAACGCAGCAGCAAGAGTTTGAGAAAGAAAAAGGCATGAAAGACATGGCCGATGCGTTTAATCAATCGGGCGCTGAACTCTATCACACCGCTGATAGCAAGGTAGAGTTGCCATGACAAACAGCCACCTAACCACACCCGTACTTGAGCCGCCTAGCATTAGGCTGCCGGTGATATGGTGCATAGGGGGCGTTGACTCAAGCGGCGGAGCGGGAATAACCCGCGACGCCATTACGCTTGCCAATTTAAATGTTCATGCCTGTGTGCTAACCACACAACTTACTGTGCAATCAAACCAGCATCTGCTTAGCAAAGAAAGTATGAGTGCATCTGCATTGAACCAGCAGTGGCAAGTGCTTTACGAAGATACGCCACCACGCGCTATTAAAATTGGCGCTATCGCAAACGATGAACAAGCACTGTTGCTTTGCGCCCGTATGCAGTCGTTAGTGAGCCCTCGCCCCTTTGTAATATGGGACCCTGTGTTGTGCTCTTCATCTGGAGGTGTACTGAGCGACTTAAGTGAAAGCGTGATCAACGAACTGTTAACCACGGTAGATTTGGTAACGCCAAACATTGATGAACTCGCGAAACTCACCCACCTCTCTGTTAACGATGATAAAAGCCTGCAAACTGCAATAAATCGACTTGTTGGAAAAGGCGCAAAAAGCGTTTACGTGAAAGGCGGTCATGCACAATGGCAAAAAACGGTATGCGACACCTATTTTTGCTCATCACACTCGCTTTATTTTAGACAACCAAAAAACAGCAAAGGTGATCTTCGTGGTACAGGATGTATGTTAGCGAGTGCCATTGCGGCATTTGTTGTTCACGACTATTGCATTGAAGACGCGCTAACCTTGGCGAACGCTTATGTGAGTGAAGTAAGACATAACACGCTCGGCGTATCTGATAACAACCTCCCCATCACGACTACTTCGAGTCGACATAAAGCGGCTAGCCCGCCTGCTTACTTCGCAAGGGCTAATGGTTTTCCCGCACAGGCGGCTAGTTTTCCACAGGTTAGTTTTCATTGCCGTAACACTGTTTCTAAAAGAAATGCTGCGGGTGTTGATAAAACTCCACACAACAAAAAAAGAGTAGAAACGACACTGGCAGGCAATGCTTTCTTCCCCGCACTCACCAACACTAAGTTGGGTATTTATCCCGTGGTAGATAGCGTTGAGTGGATTGCGCGGCTTTGGCCGACGGGCGTAAAAATCATCCAACTGCGAGTGAAAGAAGGCTCTCAATATGCTATTCGCCAACAGATAAAAGAAGCAATGGAGTTAGTAGAACACACTGACTGCCAATTATTTATTAACGACCACTGGGAGTTAGCCATAGAGCTTGGTGCTTACGGCGTGCATTTAGGCCAAGAAGATCTGCACACTGCAGATTTAAACGCCATTCGAAGCGCCGGGCTAAGGCTGGGCATTTCAACTCATGGGTTCGCTGAAATTCAGTGTGTTCGCGCTTTAAACCCGTCTTACATTGCCCTTGGTCATATATTTCCAACCAATACCAAAGACATGCCGTCTAAGCCCCAGGGTGTAGAGCGCTTGGCAAAATATGTGAAGCTGTGTGAAGGCGTACCCACCGTCGCCATTGGCGGTATTAACTTATCGCGTATAAGTGACGTGGCTAAAACCGGCGTAAATGGTATTGCAGTTGTGAGCGCTATTACACATGCAGAGCATCCGCTGCAAGCATACAAAACGCTGGCTCAGGAGGCGGGTTTTGCATAGTCAATCAACACATAGTACCGCGACTGACTCAGTCAATAACGCCAGAGGTCCAGTTAATCCCGCTAATGGCTTCGCTAACCGCCAGCTTGAACATCAAGATATACAGCGTTACAGCAGGCAGCTCTTGCTCGACTGTGTCGACCACGCCGGCCAGCTTAATTTGGCAAACGCACACGCTCTGGTTGTGGGGCTAGGCGGCCTAGGCAGCTTAACCGCCCGCTATCTAGCTGGCGCAGGTGTTGGCAATATTACATTGATAGATGGCGATACTGTCGATATCAGTAATTTGCAGCGCCAGGTTAGCTACAATGAAATGCACTTAGGCGAGCTTAAAGCCAAGTCGCTTTATAACGAACTTCGCAAAGTTAACTCTCACTTAAACATCCAATTTAAAAGCCTTTTTGCCGATAGTAACAACTTACCAACTTTAATTTCGTCAGCGACTTGCGTACTGGATTGCACCGACAACATGACGGTAAGGCGCCAGATTAATGCAGCGACTTACCGTGCATCTATTCCGCTTTTTATTGCGGCTGCTAGCGGGCTTACATGGCAAGCACTGAACTTGCCGCAAAACTCAAACTCCTGTGGTTGTTACGAGTGCCTAGTGAACAGGATTTCCGTGCGTGAAGACTGCATGAGCAAAGGCGTACTTGGCCCCGTTGTTGGTATGGCTGCTTGTCATCAGGCAACGCAAGCTTTGTTGTTTTTAGCAAAAGGATTCGACGCAGACATTAAATGGGGACACTGCCTAACTGGGAATGCAGGCCTTGGGTCGCTACAAAGCTTTGCGCTACCCCCCTCTTCTACTTGCGAGGTTTGCAATGACGCAAATTAAAGTGAACGTAAACAATCAACCTATGAACGTGATCTCGCCTATTTCACTTAGCGAGTTAATCGCCCTTAAAAAATTGAATGACGACGGTACCGCCATTGCTAGAAATGCCGCCATAGTGAGTAAAACAGAATGGTCGACCACTTATCTTAAAGATAATGACACCGTTGATATCTTCACCCTAGTTGCAGGAGGCTAATATGCTAACGCTTGCAAACCACACTTTTTCATCACGCCTTTTAACCGGCACAGGGAAGTTCAGCAACGCCGTCACTATGAAAGACGCAGTGGCCGCTGCACAAAGTAACATTGTTACCCTAGCAATGAAGCGCGTGGCGATGAATAGCGCGCAAGACGAAACGCTAACGGCCCTTCGAGAATTAGGAGTTACCCTGCTGCCCAACACATCGGGGGCTAAAAATGCCCAAGAAGCCATATTTGCAGCAGAGCTTTCTTATGAAGCGCTAGGTAGCCCATGGATAAAACTTGAAATTCACCCTGATCAGCGCTATTTGCTGCCCGACCCTATAGAAACGCTTCATGCCGCCGAGACCTTGGTAAAAAAAGGCTTTCACGTACTACCCTACTGCGGGGCAGACCCTGTTTTGTGTAAACGCTTAGAAGAAGTAGGCTGCGCCGCTGTTATGCCGTTAGGTGCTCCCATAGGCAGTAATCAGGGCTTACAAACTAAGCCTTTTTTGCAGATTATTGTGGAGCAATCGACTATTCCAGTCATTGTCGATGCGGGTATCGGCAAACCCAGTGAAGCCATGGCGGCAATGGAAATGGGCGTAGATGCGGTGTTGGTGAATACAGCTATTGCCACTGCCCAAAACCCTGTTGCCATGGCAGCGGCCTTTGCAAATGCTGTGGAAACAGGCCGAAAAGCGTTTGAAGCAGGGCTTGGTGCTACCAGCAACTTTGCGCAGGCCTCTAGTCCGCTTACTGCCTTTTTGGAGCCAACGGTATGAAGGTAGCACAGGCACTAATGCAGCAAGACTTAACTCATCTAGCTATGTCAATTAACAGTAAAACCGCGAGTGATGTTGAGCACGCATTAGGTAAAGAATCACTTTCACTTGATGACTTTATGGCGCTTATCTCGCCAGCCGGCTCACATTACTTAGAAGCCATGGCAAGTCGCGCGCAGGCACTAACCCGCCACCGGTTTGGCAATACCATGCAGCTATTTGTGCCTTTGTACCTGTCGAACCTGTGTGCCAATGAATGTACTTATTGCGGCTTTACCATGAGTAATAAAATAAAGCGCAAGACCCTATCTATAAGTGAAGCGCTCACTGAAATTGAAGCTATTAAAGGTATGGGCTTTTCTCAGGTGTTGCTGGTAACTGGCGAACACGAGACTAAAGTGGGCATGGATTATTTCGAACAAACCCTTAGCGCCATTCGCGACAAGATAAGCTACCTTATGATGGAGGTGCAGCCGCTAAAAAGGGAACAGTACCAAACGTTAAAACATCTAGGGTTAGATGCCGTACTGGTATACCAAGAAACCTATTCGCCCCAACAGTACGCCAGCTACCATACCCGGGGTAAGAAACAGGATTTTTTATGGCGATTAGAAGCCAGCGACCGCATAGGGCAAGCGGGTATCGATAAAATAGGTATTGGTGCGCTACTAGGTTTAGGTGACTGGCGGGTTGATAGTGCGATGACCGCCCTTCACGGCAAACTAATCCAGCAGTACTATTGGCAAAGCCGTGTATCTATTGCCTTTCCGCGTCTTAGAAGCTGTGAAGGTAATAGCACTGGCGGCAACGTTCTTACCAATAACAAACTACCTAACGAGCGAGATCTGCTGCAGCTGATATGTGCTCACCGCTTGTTTAATCCGCAAGCAGAATTATCCCTGTCCACCCGCGAGTCGGCAGTATTTAGGGACGGCGTGATGCCGCTGGGTATCACATCGATGAGTGCTGCGTCGCAAACTCAACCTGGCGGATACAGCAAACCCTCACAGGCATTAAATCAGTTTGATATTGATGATAATCGCTCTGTACCAGAAGTGATAAACGCGATGGCAAGGCAAGGATTAGAACCTGTTTGGAAGGATTGGATGCAATTTAGGCTCTAGCCGACAAAACATCCGAACCAGGATAGCAATATTTATCCTGTGCTACGCCGTATTTATCTCGCATACTTTCGCTTTAAATCGACAATAGTCTTGCGCTCATTGGTTTTCTTTAACTCTAAACCTTCGTAACTAAGACTTACTTCGTAGTTTTGAATATTAGGAGAAAACCTCTCTTTCCGGTGGTTACTATTTTTTGAAACAGTATGTGCCATATACACCTCCTATAACTAACAACTCTACCTCGTTACAGTATAAATAGCTATATTGGGTTTGATTCCAAGCCTTTAGTTTGAGAAAGAACATTAGTTTTTTTAAGGCAAAATAAATAAAAAATTTGTTTTGCTTTCGCGTAAAACCCTCCGTAGAATCCGCCCAAATTTTAGCCAGACACTTTATCTATGCGTCTGGCTTTTTTGTCTTATTTATCTCATATTAAAGTTATCAAAACTTAAGGGCAGTGCGTTGGATACCGTTGAATTTATTCAAATTCGTAGATTTATAGTGAAGCTTGGCAAAATGCTGCACAAGTATGGTACCCCTGCGTTTCGTCTGGAAGCTTACCTAGGTGAAGTCGCCAAGTATTTAGGTGTACACGCGTCATTTATTTCTACGCCTACGTCGCTAACTTTCGTTATTTGGAGCGATCGTCACGAAGACGAGTACAACCACGCAGCCCGTTTACTTCCTGGCGAACTAGACATGAATGCGCTGTCGCTCACTGACGAACTTGCCAGCGAGCTTTTGTCTGGCAATTTAACACTGAGCGAAGCAGACAAGCGTTTAAACGAAATAGATGCCATGGGCAGCCCTTATGGCAAAGGAATAACCGGCGTCGCCTTTGCCATGGCAACCGGCGCATTTGCCATGCTAATGGGTGCAAGCTGGAGCGAAATTGGCTGGTCAGCCGCTTTAGGAATTGTGGCTTATTTGTGGACACTATGGGCGCAGCAGTCCAAGCGCGTAAACTTAATGCTAGAGCCTGTTACCGCGTTTGTTGGTGGTATTCTTGCCTGCGCCATTGGCCAGTACGTTGACCCTGGCATTAATATCCCTTTGGTTGTGCTTTCGTCGGTCATTGTCTTTGTGCCTGGGCTTGCGCTGACTATGGGCCTTGCTGAGCTTTCATCTCGCAATATGGTGTCGGGCACGGCCCGAACAATGGACGCTATAATGCAGCTTTTCAAACTGTATTTCGGTGCGTTTTTGGGCGTATCTATAGGTTTTAGCGCGTTTGGTGAGAACGTATATACGCCAGCAGAATCATTACCGTATTGGGCAACCTGGCTAGCGGTGTTCCTACTGTGCATTGCCCTAGTAGCCATTTTTAGAACCCGTGTTAAACATATTCCTTGGGCATTGGCTGCGGCGTTTATTGCCTACAGCGCAACTGCATGGAGCTCAGACTACATGAGCCCAGGGCTTGGCGCATTCGTGGGAGCCTTTGCATTAGGTATTTTTGCTAACGCGTTTACGCGCATTGCCAATCAGCCAGCGACTATTGTGGCAATGCACGGTCTTATTGTGCTGGTGCCGGGGTCTAAAACCTATATTGGCTTGAACTCGTTTATGACCGGCCAAGACTTTGTAAAAGCCGATCATTTGGGCCAAGAAGTGTTTCTTATTTTCATGTCGCTAGTGGCGGGGTTAATCTTTGCTAACGTAGTCGTGCCCACTAAGAAAGCGTTGTAACAGCATAATCATCGGGCAGCCTGAAAGGGCCAAGCCTGTTACGCAAATCTATGACGCAAAATGATAACGCTGCCTTGTAAGTGCCAGATCCCTTTAAATAAGGGTAGGCAAAAGCAGCGCAACCAGAGACGGTGTAAACAAAATCAGTGTAGTGAAAAGCGTAGCTAAAAGCGCTATTTAAGTAGTTTAATTAACGCTCTTCCTAAACGGGCGTTGAGCGCACCGGCAGCAATGGCTTCAGCCGAGTTTTCCATAAACTTGGCCGACAAGCTGCCGCCAATTTGATTGGCCACTTCATCGGTGGCCAAGTCGAACACGCCCTGCGCCGCTATGTTTTGTGCCAGTACCTTTAGTAGCTTCCAATTGCCCGCTGTGCTTGGTCGTAACCCATACACACGGGCCATACGGCGAATAGTGCGAAAGCTAATCCAAACCACGGCAAAGGTTTGAATAAGGTTGTTGGGGCTGATAAACGCCAGGCTTCCTGCGGTTACCGACTCTTTATTGAGCACCTTGTGTGCTTTTTCCTGAACAGGCTTTAATACTGTATCTTCGTAAAGACCAAGTCGTTCTGGCCCTGTCATGTCGTCTTGAAGCTGCTGCTTATAACGGTCAAAACAATGGGCCGCGTAAGAACCGCGAGAAAAACGTTTTCCGTGCTGACTTAACACACTGTCTATTTTTTGTGGCGATGTTTCACTTCCTCTATTAGCCAACAAACCACGGATTACACCGGCATCTTCCATCGCCGTATTAACTTGTTTATAGCCGCGCCATTCTTTAAAGCTTAAAAAGCTGAAACAGCTTACAAACCCCACCAGTAGCGCACCCAAAACTCCTGTACCAATGGGGTGCTCAGAAACGTTCGCAGCAAGGGTGGTATAAGCTTCAAAAACGAAAAAGCCAATTAACGACACTACACCAAAGCCCAAGGTGGCGGCACCTAACGAAATACCATCTTTTTGCGCATCTACTTCCCACACGTCTTCACTGACTTGCTGTGGAAGTTTGGTTTCAGGCTGCGCAATATCTAATGTTTGCGTTTTCACTTTGGTTTTATACTGCGGTTTGTTTACCGCACTATTATTTTGCTCGCCCTGTGACGCTGTTTGAGGTTGCGTATCTGCATTACCTTGCCGATCGCTATTCGCGCCATAAAGCGCATCGCTTCTTATATTAGATGAACTGCTCATATTGGACGAACTGATGGAGTCGGGCGAGCTAGACGGCTCTGGGCTTTCATCAAATATATAAGGTTTATCGCTCATTCTCGCTCTCCTTTGCCCAGTAAAAACTGAAGCAATCTATCTACACCCTTGCCTGCTAAAATACGTGCTTTGAAATCGCTAGGCACACTCACATCTGGTACCGGGAAGTGACTGCCCTCTTCCATTTCTTTTAGCGTGCTAGGTATGGGTTCAAACGTAGATTCAACGTAACGACCATCCGTGTCTTTGTAGCGAATAGCATCTTCATTACTGCCCTCGTCGGTGACTTGCATGCTAGACACTAAAAAATGTTCAAACTGAATCGGTTTACCGTCGAACCGCGCTCGTGCCCCTTCGGTAATTTGGGTAAGCAAGTTAAGTAAATTACCGCGCTGACTTACCGGCACCAAGTCAGACTTGGTGGCCACAAACGCCACCTTGCCAATCTGCTCTTTTTTCAGCATATTGCGCGAAAACCACGTACTTTGCCCGTACACAAAGGTATCGGCCAAGTGGCTTAGGGTTTCCTTTAACTGATACAAATGCTGCCTGCTGTGGTTAAGCCCTTCAAACAGGTCTACAAGAATAATTTGCTTATCGGTTTCTTTAAAAATGGACTGTTTTAATGGCGTTAACCACCCGCTTTGAAACTTCGAAAAATGCTTATCAAATATTTTAAACCATGGGTGCGACACGTCGCTGGTAATGCTTGAGGGCAGCGGCGTAAAGCCAAAGGCCTGCCAATCAAAGTCGCTCGACTCCAATAAAAAGCTACCCGGCTGAAGCAAAGATATACCGTTAGCTTTAGCTTCAACCAAATAATCGCGGTAGGCATTAACAAGCAACTGAATGCGCTGTTCTGTGGGCTCTTGTTCAAAGTCGAATTGATTAACAAAGGCTTTCCATTGGCTTGCAAAATATTGCTGTGGCCCGCTACTAAGTTGCGCCCATGCAGAGTCTGACCAATGCGCATAGGTTTTACTTAACATGGGAATGTCCGTCACCCATTCCCCTGGGTAATCAATAAATTCAAACACCACTTCGCTATGGGGCAAAACATGGCGCTTCAGCGATGCGGTTTCTTTCAAACGTACTACTAACTTAAAGCCAAACGCTTCTTCGGTAGCTTTTGGCCACTGGCCGTTTTCAAGATCAGCTATATTCTGCAAATGTGGAAAGGGTTTATAGCCCTCAATAGGCGCTATGTGCATATCTAGCACTAGAGAAGGTGGTAAGTATCGCAATAACGGCAAACACGCATAGCCTTCTTCACTTCGACTTTTCAGCATGGTGATAAGGCTGGTGAACAGCATGGACTTGCCACTTCGACTAAGCCCAGTAATGGTGAAGCGGTGCGTTTCTTTATTAAACGCACTACTTAGCTTGTCGCCAGTTAGCGACGCTAATTCCCGAGTTTTGTCAAAAAGCGTAGCGATATTCTTTTGCATTATTTTTGTTTGCTGCCTTTGCTGTTCCTATAGCCTTGAACCTATTACCTTGGCCTACTGCCTTAAAGATAAGGTGCCGCGAGGGGTGCTTTCGCTTCGTTGCCCTCACTTCATTATAGATATGACTTAAAGAGTAATGTGGTTACTGAGGGATAAAAGCAAGGGCGGTGCCAGCTAAGTTATCACTGTGAAATAAAAAACGCGTTGGCTATTTAATGCTCGCGGGTCTGGTTAAAGAGCTTTTTCTTTATGCGGTTTTTGCTGGAATGCCAGTGATTCTTGGGCTTGCGCGGTGCATTTTCGATTACGTGTTCAAAATCGATATCTGACTTTTTCGTCGGTGGTACATGGGCGCAAAAGAATGTATCAATTTGTGACTGAGCCAGCCTTTTTAAGCTTTCACGGTATTGGTTTGGGTGACATAAAGGGTATGGCGGCACTAACTCTCCTTTAACCTGTACCAATACATCGGCTATGTAAGCCTGCTGCGTGGGAATATGCGCAAGGGTTAGGTCATGATCGGTATGGCCTGGCGTGTACATTACCTGCCAATCAGAAAAGCCCGGTAGGGTTTGATTGTCTTTAAGCGTGATGTCTGGCGCTAATATCGGGTTGTACCAAATGGGCATTCTTGGTTTGCCAATACGATTTGCCACCCACCAGGTTAATAGCAAGTCGATACCGTGAGCGGTACGCCCCGCGAAACCCGAATACCAGTTAGCCGCCTTAGGATGAGACGCCACCTGCGCACCTGTACGCTTGCGCAACGCAACAGCGCCACCGGCGTGGTCAGGATGCATGTGGGTAACCACAATAAGCTTCAAGTGGGTTAACGGGCGCCCTAGGGTTTGGGTAATGTAATTGCACACATTGTCTACATCGGCACGACTACAACCATCAAGCAACAGCAGGCCACTTTTATCTTCAACAAGATAAATATGCTGTATGTAGCCCGCTAATGTGTGAATTTTCATTATTACTTCCTTTCACCCGAACCTGCGTCGATAGCATTAAATCCTATCAGAACCTATCTGGTAAGACCAGATTCAGCGAACAAGTGTAGCATTAAATCGCGAAGCCACATCAGCCCGGGTTCGCCTTCTTGCTGGCTATGCCAGTAAAGGTGCGTTTCCAGTGCAGGTATTTGATAAGGCAGTTTAGTGCTTAGCAGGTTATCGTCGCTTACTGCATCGGCCACAGAACCCGGCAGGGTTAACAAAGCCTCGGTATTAGCCACCACATCTGCTGCCGCCCGGTAATTTTGGCAACGCCATAGAGAGGGCCGACTTACGCCTAATTGTTGCAGCGCAATTTCTTCTACCGACGCGCCTTTAGCGCGGTTAGATACCGTAATATGACGTGCAGCCACGTACTTTTTCTTATCTAAATTCTGCGCCAAGGGATTTTGCTTATTCATAAGCACTTTGTAGGTATCGCGACGTAAAAGCGAATGGAAAATAGGTGCAGCAACGGCGCGGCCAATATCAATGACCAAATGAAGGTTTCGGTTGGTTAAATCAGCTAGTATGGTGTCACGATGTAAGCGAGTGCTTACTATCTCAATATTAGGAGCTTGTTTTTCTAAGGTAGAAAGCAGTACGGGCAAAACCCCTAACTCTAATGACTCTTGCATAGCAATAACAAAGCGCTGATGGCTGTGTAACGGGTTGAAGTTAGCAAACTCCCCTAGCGCTTTTCGAATATCGCTCAAGGCTTTCAATATAGCGGGGGCTAACCGTTCACAGGCTGCGGTGGGCAGCATACTTTGCTTTTCTTTTACAAAAAGCGGGTCGCCTAAAATATCCCGAAACCGGCGCATGGCATGGCTAACTGCCGATGGCGTAATGTGCAGCGCTTCAGCCACCCGGGTCATGTTTCTATGCTGCCAAAGAGCTTCAAACACCTTCAGCAAATTCAAATCGAGCTTTTCAAATTGTCTGTCTTCAAGCATTCGCCAAACCATGAATAAAATTCACACCATTTAAGGATTATATTTCATTTCATTCACTGAGCAAGTTTCTCTAGTATGAGCCTAACGAAGTACATTCGCGCGCCCTATTCGATGATCACAATACATGGTTTTGCGCGCTTGGATAAACAACCCGACCATGTGATGCGAAACTCAAATACGCTGTTTCTAAGCATTACAAATTAAAGCGAACAATATAAAGATAAAGGTACCCTATGGATTTCTCACATAACGACAAAACCAAAGCCTTATTAGAAAAACTTGATAACTTCATTGCTGAACATATCGCGCCAATCGAAAATGAAGTTTATGACTTTCACCATAAGGAAAATAATCACGGCGATTGGAAAAGCTGGAAGCTACACCCTGGTACCGAGGCACTAAAAGCCAAAGCACGTGAAGCAGGCTTGGCGAATTTATTTCTGCCAGATGCTGAACTAGGTCAGGGGCTAACCACACTTGAATATGCGCCAATGGCTGAGCGCATGGGTAAATACCTCTTTGCCCCTGAAATATTTAACTGTAATGCACCTGACACCGGCAACATGGAAGTGCTGTATCACTTTGGTAGCGATGCACAAAAAGAACAGTGGCTGACACCATTGCTGGCTGGTGAAATTCGTTCAGTATTTGGCATGACAGAACCTGATGTTGCATCGTCTGATGCGACCAACATGGCCGCAACCATTATTGAGGATGGTGACGATGTCGTTATTAACGGCAAGAAGTGGTGGTCGACAGGCTTAGGCCATCCTAACGCGGCATTCACGATATTCATGGGTCTTAGCAACCCAGAAAATGACAAGCACAGCCGCCACAGTATGGTAATAGTGCCGCTAGACACACCCGGAATTACTATAAAGCGTATGCTAGATGCTTACGGCGATTACGACGCGCCATACGGCCACGGCGAAATGCACTTTGATAATGTTCGAGTAAGTAAGAACAACATTATAATGGGTTTAGGCAAAGGATTTGCGATAGCACAAGGTCGCTTAGGCCCAGGCCGCATTCACCACTGCATGCGCGCTATCGGTATGGCCGAAAAAGCATTAGAGCTTGCGCTTAAACGGGGTCACGAACGGGTTGCTTTTGGTAAGCCCATCATTCGTTTAGGAGGTAACCTAGAGCGCGTTGCTGATGCTCGCATGGCAATAGAGCAAGCGCGTTTGCTTACCCTTCACGCAGCATGGAAGATAGATAACCTTGGCGTTAAACACGCTATGACAGAGATTTCAGCCATCAAAGTAGTAGTGCCGAACATGCTGCAAAGCGTAGTAGATATGGCACTACAAATTCACGGCGGCGCAGGCATGTGTAGCGACTTCCCACTCGCCCGTTTTGCGGCTGGCGCAAGAGCCCTTCGCCTAGCTGACGGCCCAGACGAAGTGCACAAAGGTATGGTGTCGCGCCTAGAGCTTAAAAAATATCAGTAGCAAAAGCTTACACAAAAAAACGCGGCCTAACATAAGATAGGCCGCGTTTTAATTTAACGTTTAATAGTCTTTCTTGGCTTGCTCTTTACGCGCTTCGATATTCTGGTGCAACGCATCTAACTGAGCAAAACTTTCGTACAATTCAGGATGCGTAGCGATAAGGGCAGCCACGTGCTTAAAGGCATCTTTGCGCTGTTCCCTTGTAAGGAATACGATGTGGTCATCTGTCGGAAGACGACTTATATCAAAGCCGGGGGAAGAAGAAGACATTAATGCCGTTTGCGTTGCGATAGCACGAAAATCTTTCAAATAACGTGGCTCACACTGTTTTTTGGCTATCTTCGACCCTATCGGACGATGATAGCTACACAGTACATCGTACTTAGCTGTCTCGTTGATGGTGTTATATAAATCTAAAAATTCGAAGCGTTGTTTATCAAACGCATTTTTAAGCTGAGCAATGGTTTTCTGCCCTGCAACCTCTATTCGCTCCATGCTCTCTTTATCCGATTCTGGCTTGTCTGTTTGGGCAAGCGCAAAGCCTGACGCAGAAAGTAAAAAAACAGTGCCAAGCGCCTTAAAAACAGACGAGAGTGAAGCCATTGATGCGCGTTTCATAAAAGGTCCTTTTTTTTGGATGTAACACCACAGTAGCAAGCGCCTAAATTTTAAGCAAGGCGCTTATGCTTTAGTCCATGACAATTATTAGTACCTTTGTACTAGCAGCGCTATTCGCCCTTCATGCCTTCTTCTTTACGCGCTTTTATACGTTCGTGTATGGCATCAAGCTTTAAGAAGCTGTCTAACAACTTAGGGTGGGTTGCCACTAGCGCTGCCACATGCTTATAAGCTTCTTCACGGGTATCTTGTGTTAAGAAGCGTAGCGTGTCGTCGCTAGGCAAGCGGTTAAAGTCGATACCAGGCTGCGTTGACCAGGTCTGCACCGTTAAGGCACGAAAATCAATCATGTATCTGGGTTCGCACAACTTGCGAGCGATCTGACTGCCGGTAAATTTGCGCCATTTACAAATTACGTCGAACTGGGCATCTGTGTTAACGGAATTATATAACTCAATAAACGCCATTTGCTGCTTTTAAAAGGCACGCTTCAATTGAGGTGTGGTTTTCTCGCCCTGTACGTCGATAGTTTCAACAGACTGTCTATCGGGTTGAGCTAATACCGGCAAGTTCATACCAAGGCACAAAATAGCAGTACTAAAGAACAATGGTACTTTCTTCATTGATTGCATAACGTTTTCCTTAATAAGTCTCACTCTCATAACATTAGGCATTGGTTAATTTACAATCAAATTAATTAAGGTTAAGTCTGCGTTCTTCTATATCTAGCTTTTTAAAACGTAGCTGAATGTTAATCGTAGGCGTTTTTTGCGCTTGCACTTTAAGCTCGTCATTTAACGAATGCGTGAAAAGTAATATAAATTTTAATAAAAAGCTTCTCACTCTCGCAGTTTCAAAACCCTGTGCTATGTTTTTTTCATAGGTAGTGTAAAGGAGATGCCCCGTGTACGGCATGATAAACAAATTTATATCCACAACAGTAATTAATCGATACGGCCAATCTGCATGGGATGAAATAAAAACATCCTTGGGAGATTACGAGTCGACCTTTCTAGAAGTACAGCCATATAGTGATGAAGTGACATTCGGTATTGTTGGTGCGTCTGTTGAGCATCTAAACGTAGACTTAGCCGTATTTCTTCGTCAAATGGGGGAAGACTGGGTAAAAGAAACATCCCAAGGCAGCTACAAAGAAATGTATTCGCTGGTCTCAGGCGGCGCATTTGAATTTATTTCCAATTTAAACAACATGCACCAAGTAATTTCAGCTCAGCTGGAAGAGCTAGTGCCTCCATCGTTTCTATGCGAGAAAAACGACGATGGCAGCATCACTATTCATTATCACTCATCACGAGACGGCCTTGAGCCTTTTGTGGAAGGCCTACTAATGGGTGTGTGCGAACACTTTAATCAGCCGGCAATAATTTCAACCGTTAAACTGCGAGACGAAAACAACCCGTTTAGCACCTTTCGCATCGACTTTAAATGAGCTAGCCAGTGCAATCACAAACGTTTCAATTAGATTTTGATGAAAAGCTCAACATTGTTAATTTCAGTAATGCGTTTGGCAAAGTATGCCCTGAGCTTACGGTAAACGCACCGTTTTCAGAGCTATTTAAGCTTGTGGCACCACAGCTGCCTTTAAGCACCCAAATTATTAAAATGTTCAACGGGCAGCTTATTACTCTTTGCCCCATTAGAAGCCCCTCCTTCGTTTTTGGTGGCGCGTTCTACGAAGTAGATGGCAACTATTGCTTTATCGGTTATCCGCAGCTAACCAACATGGGGCAGCTGTCGAAAATGAACCTGGCGTTAAACGACTTTGTGCATCACGACCCCATCAACTTTTACATTGGCACGCTTCAGCTAAAAGAAAGCATGTATCAGGAAATGATACAGCTAAATGACGAGTTAAAAGCGAGCGCAAAACATTTGGAGAAATTGGTAGAGCAGCGCACACAGGAGCTATTGCATGCAGAGAAAATGGCGTCGCTTGGTGTGCTGGCAGCTGGTGTAGCCCATGAAATAAATAACCCGATAGGCTTCTTGTTAAGCAACTTAAATACGCTAAAAAGTTATATGGACGATATCGCCCCGCTTCTTACCAAGCTTAACAACTTGCCTGACAAAGATAAGGAGCAACTCGATACGCTCACCAACATTGCGGTGAACTGGGATAACATTGATTTCATTTGCGAAGATATAGGGCCTTTAATTGACCAAAGTATCGATGGCAGTAAACGGGTAAGTAAAACCGTAGCGGGGCTAAAAAGTTTTGCCCACCCGTCAGACTCAAAACAAGAAGTCATGTCGATTCAACAGGCTATCGATTTAACCCTGTCGCTACTTAATAACGAGCTAAGGCACAATGTAACCCTTCACTATGAACGGGAAAACGATGTATATATCAACGGTAACTTAACCGAACTAAGCCAAGTTTTTATTAACCTTGTAATGAACGCTACCCAGGCAGTAGAAAAAGACGGCGTTATTTCAATTAAAACTGAAGAACTTGAGAATTCGGTAAAAATTTACATCGCCGATAATGGCTGCGGTATTTCATCAGATAACCTACCCAAGCTCTTTCAGCCATTTTTTACAACGAAGGAAGTAGGCTCAGGCACGGGACTGGGTTTAGCCATTAGCCACGGCATTATTGAAAATCACAATGGCAGCATTTCAGTGGAAAGTAAGGAAGGCGTGGGCACCACGTTCACAATTGAACTACCGCTTGCTGATAGCGAAGCAATAGCAGAAAGTTAACGGGCGACGCCTTCGTCACAACCGTCAGTGAATGAAGACGGCGCAATACGCCCACCGCATTACGCTAAAACACGTATTAATACGGCGGGCGTATAGCGCAATTAAAACGTATACGACGCACTTAGCTGGGCGTTAATGCCTGCGCCGTAATAACCCACGGTGTGTAGGCTGTTAATGTACTTCTTATCGAAGATGTTATTGATGTTCATGCGAACAGTAAGATCTTCAGTAAACGCGCGTGATGCATACACATTACCTAAGAAATACGCGCCTTGTTCAACGTTATAATCCACATTGCTTATTTCAGACTGCCAGCGACCGCCAAAACCCAGTTCTACTTCTGGTGCTTGCGGTACTGTGTACGCTAGCTGAAAGGTTACTACGTCACGCGGTGCCCATAAGTTAGCATCGTTACCTTGCTCGTCTTCTACGTCAATAGCGGTGTAAGACGCATTAACACGCAGAGCATCGGTTACCTGCCCTGCTACTTCAATTTCAAAACCGTCAGACTCTACCGACACGCCTTTGTAGTAGTACTGAAGCGTGTCTGGGTTAGTGCCAGCGTAGGCCGCCAAATTGTCTTGCTCTGCAGTGAAGTACGCGAACGTGGTTAATAAACGGTCATCGAACCACTGGGCTTTCACGCCTGCTTCAAAGTTTTGGCCTTTAGTTGGGTCAAGGTACTGCCCGTTGATGTCGTACTGCTCTTGCGGCTGGTACACATCTGAATAACTTACATACGCGTTCACGTCTTCTGTTACCGCGTAAGTAGCGCCAACGTAAGGGCTGGCTTCGCTTTCTGAGTTATCGATAACGGCGCCAGCGTTTTGCCCTGTACGCTCAAAATCAATAGCGTTGAAACCAGCAATAACATGCATTTCATCGGTAACGCTGAAACGCGCAGAACCGAAGTAACGGGTTAGGTTTTGCTCAATGTTTGAATACTCTGAAGCGGCAAGCCAATCAGGCTCGGCAATAGCATCTAACGCATAAGGGAACGCAGGCGTTGGCCCATAGGCAGGTGTAGTGGCATAATCAAAAGCGTGAACGAAAGACACATCGTCGCTGGTAGCGTGGCTTACCCCAAAGTTCACTTCATGGTTGCGACCGAATAGCGAAAAATCACCAAAAACACGGCCTTCTACTAGATGAGAATCGCGCTCAGAATCGTATCGACCCGGCCAGCCAACCAGGCCTAAGCCTGTGTCTTTATCAATTGCGCCGTAGGCGTAAAACAGTTTGCTTTGATCTTCAAAGTCGCGGTAGTTATAGCTAAGCAGTAGCTGCCAATCGTTATCGAACACATAGTCTAGCTCTACAAACGCATTGGTGGTTTCGGTATCCCATTTCGTCCACTCTTGGGTAGTGGTATCGCTAATGTCCCACTCGGCTTGGGTGCCTTCGGTATAGTTAAACACTAGCCCGCCCCAGGTGTTGCCGTCGGTATTAGCATCTTGGTAAGACAACCCAAAGGTTACTGTAGCATTGTCGGTTAACTGACCGTCGATAACACCGTAAACAAAGCTGCGATCGTTCTCTAGGCCATCAAGGTGCGACTCTTTATCTTCAACACTGGCTACTACGCGAGCTGCCCAGCTGCCGTCTTCGGTAAGCAGCATTGAATAGTCGCCCTGTACGCGCTTAAAGTTGTACGAGCCAATGCTTGCGCCAATTTCACCGCCCTCTTCGTTAGTTGGGCGCTTGCGCACATAGTTAATGGTACCCGACGCATTACCCACACCGGTTAAAAGGCCATTGGCACCACGAATAACTTCAATTTCTTCATAACCGTACGCTTCAACAGAGCCGGTAACAATACCCCAGTCGTTCGGCAGGCCTACACCGTCAATTTGAGTGTTTTTAATTTCAAAACCACGGGCCGTATAGTTGGTACGGTTAGTTTCCCACTCTTCTACGTTGATACCCGGCGCTAGCTTTAGCGCATCGTTTATATTAAACGCACCGAACGACTGCATTAGGTCTTCAGAAAGAATGCTAATAGACTGAGGCGTTTCGCTAATTTCCATGGTTAAGCCCGTTGCGCCGCGGCTAACGCGGTTTTGACGAACGCCAACAATACGAATTTTTTCAACGTCTGCTTCTTTTACTTCTACCGTATCGCTTTGCGTAGTTTGCGCATTTACCGACAACGCAAACGCGATAGGCGTTAGTGCAAATAAACTGCTTAATTTCATGGTTTTCTCTGTTATTGGTTTTGAAGGGTTTGGATGTTTTCGGGGCAGGAGTATAAAACAGCTTAAGCTTAATTTAAATGACAATTATTTCTATTTACATTAAAAATAGAGCAATAAAACAGAGAATGGACGCAAAACTAGATAGCGCTTCTAAGCCATACTACCAATGGTGCTTTTAAACCTTTTAAGCGCTATAAAATAAAACGCACAACCAATAGCTAAAAGCGCCAATAACTGAGGATATATAACGCTAACGCCCGCCCCTCGATACAATACCCCTTGGGAAGCCATTACGAAGTGCGTATTGGGCATTAGCAACATTGCGTGTTGAATGAATTCAGGCATGCTTTCTCTTGGTGTTACACCACCAGAAAGCAACTGTAGCGGCAATAACACTAAGATGAGTAACAATCCGAACTGGGGCATAGAGCGTGCAATAGTGGCCATAAAAATACCCATACTCGATACGGCGAATAACTGTAAAGCAACAGCCACCATGAAAAGCCATATTTCGCCATTGATTGGTACGCCAAGTACCCATTGAATAATTAAATACACCGAAAGCAAGGTAGTAACCCACACAACTACCCCCGAAGCTAACAGTTTAGAAAGCATAATTTCACTGTCTGACACTGGCATAGCTAACAGGTGCTCTATAGTGCCGCGCTCTTTCTCTCGAATAAGCGCAGCCCCAGACAAAATTATGGCTACCATTGTTACAGCATTAATAAGTTCCATAACAGAACCAAACCAAAAACTTTCAAGCGCGGGGTTAAAGCGGGCTCGCATGATCAGTTCGACAGGGTAAACAGTGTCAGACTTATAACCCTGTAAATATGCGTTCACTTCATCGGTGATTATTTCAGTAATGTAACCATTACCGGTAAACGCCTGGCTAATACGCGTGGCATCAATGTTAACCTGAACGTCGGGCTGTAACCCAGCCATAATGTCTTTTTCAAACTCAGGGGGAATGGTAACCACAAAGGTATACTTACCTGTGTCTAAATACGTGTCGGCTTCATTACTTTCAATGATATCTGGCGCTAGAAAATAGGGAGGGTAAAAAGCATCTATCACTCGATTAGATATCTGCGAGTTGTCGTGATCAACAAAGGCAATGGGCGCATTGTGCAAAGATTCGGGTACCGCAGTGGCCGCAGTGTAAATGTTTACTGTAAACACATAAGCAATGAGAATAAGCATGGCCGGGTCGCGCCAAAGACTCCAAAGCTCTTTTATACTTAACTGGGTTACATTTTTAATTTCCACGGTTTAGCGCTCCTGCTTGCGCAACAAAACAGTGGCAAGCCACAGTGTAATTGGAATAGAAATAGCAATGGCAAACACTGCAAAATCAAGCGTACCAAAGCCTAACCCTTTGCTAAATATTCCCCTACTAGCAGTTAAAAAATAACTAATGGGGTGAAGCTCTCCTATTAAGCGCCCTGCCCCTTCTAAGGCAGAAACTGGCGTTATCATGCCTGCAAACTGCACAGCCGGAACCATGGTGCCAATGGTGGTAAGCAAAATTGCGGCAATTTGACTGTTCGTAAAAACTGAAGCCAACAAACCAAAGCTGGTAGAAAAAGTAACGAATAACAACGTTATAATGCATAGCACCAGCATATCCCCTTTTAATGGGATATCGAAAAGCCACACTGCCATTGCAACTAACAGCAAGAAGCTAACAAACGAAGTAGCGATATAGGGTAGCTGCTTGCCCAACAAGAACTCGATGCGTGTAACTGGTGTGACGTACAAATTGATTATCGAGCCTAGCTCTTTTTCACGCACCACCGCCAGCGACGTTAAAAGCGCAGGGATCATCAACAATAACATGGGCATTACCGCAGGTACGATTGCCACTAAGCTTTGAACATCTGGATTATATAAATAGCGTGATTCCACATTAATACTGCTGGTCGACTGCACTTGGCTAGCTTGTGAAGCTTGCTGCAAAAGCCATTTCAAGTGAATACCTGTTACATAACCCTCTATCGTTTCTGCCCGTGATGGCATAGAGCCATCAATCCATGCCCCTATTTCTACCTGTTCGCCCTTATGCAGCTTTTGGCTAAATTCGGGGGGAATTTCCACAGCCAATGAAAGCTCGCCGCTTTTCATTCGCCGGTCCATATCGGCGTAACTGGTTATAGCAGGCTGCTCATTAAAATAGCGTGAGCCAGATAAAGCATTGCGATAGTTAAGGCTAGTAGAAGTTTGATCGCGGTCGAATACAGCATAGCTTAAGTCGTCGACATCCATAGTGATGCCATAGCCAATTACTACCATTAACACCATGCTGCCTAGGAACGACATAGTTAAGCGAATAGGATCGCGAATAAGTTCAAGGGTTTCGCGCGAAGCGTAGCTTAACAACCGTCGTAAGCCTTTTGCGCGTTTGCTTGGTGGTGTGGTTTTATCTGCACTAAAACTTTCTTGCGCGCTTTGCTCTGGCTTTTGAGCCTGGTTCGCAGGCGTTTGTGCTTCAACTAAGTAATCGATAAACGCGCTTTCTAACGTATCGGCAGATTTAGATGCTTTTATGGCCTCAGGTGTGTCGGTTACCAACACTTCGCCTGCATGCATTAGCGAAATTCTGTCGCAACGTACTGCCTCATTCATAAAATGAGTAGAGATAAAAATGGTTACGCCGTCTTTTCGCGCTAAGGAAATAAGCAACTGCCAAAAGTTATCTCGGGCAACTGGATCTACGCCAGAAGTGGGTTCATCTAATATTAATACTTCAGGTTTATGAACCATGGCCACGGCTAATGACAAACGCTGGCGAATACCAAGCGGAAGGTCGTTCGGTAGGCTGTGTTGATGATGGCTTAAGGCAAAGCGGTTAAGCATTTCATCTACCCGCGAATTTAGTATCTTGCTAGCTACTTTGAATAGCTTGGCATGAAGCGTAAGGTTTTGCCGAACGGTTAATTCGGTATACAAAGAAAAGCTTTGCGACATATAACCTACGCGGTAGCGGGTGTTGATATCGTTAGCAGCAAGCGGGCTGCCCAGTAACCATGCCTCGCCAGAGGTTTGCGGCAACAGGCCAGTAAGCATTTTCATGGTGGTAGACTTACCACAGCCATTCGAGCCTAGAAAGCCAAAAATTTCGCCTTTCCCAATAGTAAAGCTAACGTTATTTACTGCCGTAAAATCGCCAAACTTCATAGTAAGATTTTTAGCTTCAATAGCGGTTTTGGTATGCTCACTAGCTTTATAAGGCTGCACAACTACGTTGCGATGCTGCTGCTTTGCGCCTGCGGGTAAAAGCGCTATGAATGCCGCTTCTAAATTGGTGGTTTGCGTTTCCTCAAGCAATGACGCTGGCGAGCCACTTGCCAGTATTTCACCTGCATTTAACGCTATTAGATGATCAAACTGTTGGGCTTCATCCATATAGGCTGTAGCTACCAGTACCGTAATATTCGGCTGGGCTTTGCGGATATCTTTAATAAGCGACCAAAATTGACTGCGGGCAAGGGGGTCTACCCCTGTGGTGGGTTCGTCTAAAATAAGTAAGCGGGGGTCGTGTATTAAGGCACAGCACAAACCGAGCTTTTGCTTCATTCCACCAGACAACTTACCAGCCGGACGCGATAAAAACGGGTAAAGCCCGGTTCGTTTGGTAAGGTTATCTATTCGAATGCGACGCTGCGCGCGATTATGCCCAAAAAGTTTGGCAAAAAACTGTAAGTTTTCTTCTACCGATAGCGTGGGGTATAAATTTTTACCTAAGCCTTGCGGCATATATGCAATGTCGGAACATATAGCGGCGCGGTGCTTTTCATCACGAATATCGCCACCAAGTACCTGCAACTGCCCCTTTTGCATAACTCGCTCGCCGGCAATAAGCGATAGCAACGTAGATTTGCCCACACCGTCAGGCCCAATAATGCCTACCGTCAGGCCTGCGGGAATAGAAAGGGCAATATTGTGAATGGCCGTGGTGCTTTTGTAGCGAACCGTTAGCGCATTGCACTCAATAATATTGCTCATTAGTCGACAAGCTCAGGTAGGTCGCTAGGCCATTCGGCGTTGTCATTTAACTTAACCCATACTTCACCTGGCAGCCCCGTTTTCACTTTCTCAATGTGCTGCTTTAACAAATCTATAGGAATTTGTGCTTTAACCCTGAACATTAGCTTTTCTCGTTCGCTTTGGGTTTCAACCGACTTAGGTGTAAATTGCGCCACATCGGCAACGTAAGAAATGGTAGCCGGAATAGCTACATCGGGCGCAGCATCAAGCACAATGCGAGCTTCACCGCCCATTGTTAGCTTGCCCACCTGCGTGGCAGGTAAAAAGAATGTCATGTATACGTTTGTTAGGTCGACCAAACTAAGTACACGGCCACCTGCGCCAACAACTTCGCCAGGCTCTACAACACGGTATTGAATGCGCCCACTACGTGGTGCTTTTAACACCATATCGTTAATTTCAGACTGAATTTGCGCAATAGTGGCATCGGCCGCACTTACTGCCGCCTGTGCAGAGTAATATTGCGCACGCGAAGCTTCAATGGTGGCATCGGCCGCTGTTAAACGAGCATTAGCAGCATTTACCGCTGCCTTTGCGCTTTCAACAGTGGTTAGATTATCTTCTGCCAATTGCTTAGACACTGCACCCGTTTTTGACAATTCATTAGTACGGGCAGCATGCGCTTCGGCGGCTTTTAGCTCGGCTTTAGTTTGTAGCAATGCAGCTTGAAGTGCTGACTTTTCGCTTTGGCGCTGTGCAACCGCCATATTTGCAGCTTCTACCGCACTTTTAGCTTGCTGACGCTGCGCCTTGGCCTGCTGAAGCTGGCTATTAATGGTAGTGGTATCGAGTTTAGCGACCACATCACCCGCCGTTACTCTGTCACCTTCGTTCACATAAATTTCTTCTACACGGCCTGCCACTTTAGCTGAAATACCAATTTCAGTAGCTTCAATGCGCCCATTCCCCGACACTACATCAACATTTTCAGGGCCACTAAAAATAGTGCTAACAACCACAACCAAAAACACAACGAACATAATAGATAAAATAAACGGCGTTTTTTTCACAGCGGCGCTCCCTGCGGTCTAACAATAAAGGTGAGAAGTGGCGAAAACGCCAAGGTTAATAGCTTAAGTATACTGAGTAGTGCACTTTAGACTTTGCGCTGGATCAAACTTTTGGTAGGTTGGCTTTACTAGCCGAGTATTAAGGCATGCGGTAAATTAAATTAAAACAACGAATGGACTCTGTTCACAGTGACAAAAACAATTGAACACTACAGCGAAAAAGCACGGCACTACTACGATTTATACAATTCGGTAGAGGCCGAAAGTGTGCACAGTAATTGGAAAGCATTTCTACAAACTGCCAAAAAAGGCAATGCGCTAGACGTAGGTGCAGGAAGCGGCCGCGACGCCAACTGGTTAGCCGAACAAGGGTGGAAAGTAACAGCAGCAGAACCTGCTGATGAGCTAAGAAATTTAGCACAGGCAAATTCACATAACAGTGTTACATGGTGTAACGCCAGCCTACCCGCGCTGAACGCCCTACCCCAACAGCCAAAAACATACGACCTGATACTGCTTTCTGCTGTGTGGATGCACTTGCCAGAAGTTGAACGACCACCAGCATTGAAACGGTTAGCTGAGTTACTTTCAGAAAATGGAGCAATGTACATAAGCCTTCGGTTCGGCCCAAACGATGAAGCACGGCCCATGCACCCCGTTAGTTATGAAGAGTTAGCGACCTTAGCGGAAAGTAACGACCTAAAGGCACGCAACTTAAACCCTGTTCCTGGTAAGGACGGGTTGCAGCGTGATGATGTGAAGTGGGTTACGGTAGAAGTGGTGAAGGGATAATGTCAGGGAAAAATGTCGCAACAACGGATTTAAATGGATGAGTTTATCAAAGTTACTAGAGCGAAAAGGTTTTCAACTCATCGACTCTCAATATACTTCATACCTATATAGTGATGCCGAGCAACAGACTGGCGTTATTCTAGATACGCAGTTTTATGGTAGTGACAAACCTCAATATCGATATCATGAATATACGGGTTGGCAAAATATGCTTATGCATAAATTTACCAAGCTTTATAGATTCATTGATGATCAAGAAGCGGACAATAAATGGCTCTTTGATACCGTTTTAGGTGAAACAAAAGAAGAATACGATTTCAAACAGTATGGAACTGACAGGCACACAAACGAAATAGATCCTACGAAGCCTGAGTATAACTTCGAAAGCCTGTTTGAACAGGTTTATGGTTCTAAGTATCTCTATGCCCTTACACGTGAATATCAGTACATCGACCTGCTTGGTAAAAGTCGCTATGTAGACTACGTACTAAAAACACAAAGCGGTGACATTGCAATTGAATTAAACGGCGAAGCTTTTCATCACCCGCTCGTTATTAATAGAAAACGGTACCTTTCTCAATTGCTTAAACAAAACTCATTAATGAAAGACGGTATAAAAGTCTACCGTTGGTCAAATGCGGGAATGGCCGACGAAAAAAAGTTTGCCGATCAAATTCGTCTATATTTTGGGACGCCCGAAACGTTCTGCGAAAAACCCTCAGCAAGTCAGTTTCGTCATATCAGCTTTTCACTTTTCAAACATCAAGAAGACGCACTATCTGACATACAAAATAATAGGGAAGCGGGAAAGGATACTTTCTTGCTGATACTGCCTACTGGTACAGGCAAGACAGAAGTATTTATTGCAGACCACCATAGGCAGCGGAAGCTGGGACGGGCTAAACGTGCATTGGTCATAGTACCTTTCAAAGACCTTCGCAACCAAACAAAATCACGTTTTCTGGAGCGCAACCCTTCCCTAATAGTATCTTCGGATATAACCGATACCGAAGCAGATGTAATCGTACAAACAACACAAGCCATACAACGAAGCTTCTTTTCTCTTTCATTAGATTACTTTGACTACATTGTGGTGGACGAGGCACACCATGCACCTGCACAAGGTCTTAAAAGAGTTTTAGAGCACTTCAAGCCCAAAACCTTACTCGGTTGTACAGCAACCGATAAACGGCTAGACCAGAAAGATTTAGCTGAGATTTTTGGTAGATATCAAATAAACATGACCCTAGAAGAGGCGATAAAACAAAACCTCTTACCCCCTATACGCGCTTTTCGATTAGAGAGTAATATTGATTTTTCACAAGTACGATTCAATGGGAAAGAATTCGTAAAAAGCGACCTCAACAAGAACGTCATTATCCCTTCTCGAGATCAGCTGATTGTTGACGTTATTTCTAAATACTTTAGCCAAGAAGACACCACTACCCGCCAATCTCTATCTTCACTTCAAGGCGTAATATTTTGCGTAGATGTAAAGCACGCGAATAGGCTTGCAGACCTACTAAATAAACACATGATTAGTGCAGAAGCAGTATCGGCAAACAGCCGCGAAGGCCTTCAAAAATATAAGGATGGGAAGCTACGGTTTTTATGTGCATGTGATTTGTTAAATGAGGGTTGGGACGCCCCCAACACTTCGATTGTCGTAATGGCAAGGCCAACCATGTCCAAAGTGCTTTACATGCAACAGTTGGGAAGAGGCACAAGAAACCACCCGGGCAAAGAAGCGCTTTATGTAGTTGACGTGGTTGATAGTTATGGACCAGTGCTTCAACCATGGAGCTTACACAGTATATTCAATTTAACTGATTACAAGCCTTTCGCTGATGTGTTCAACCCAAACGCAGTACCTGTAGGTGAAGAGATTGTTCTTGACCACCTTCATGAATCCGTAAGAATACTGAGACCCATTAAGCTATTTAATTTTGAGGATGAATTCGGCGACTATGTAAATGATGAACAACTTGCAAGAGAGCTATTTGTTTCCACGGGGACGGTTAAGAACTGGGTGAAAAATCAAAGTATAGCTCCAGACAAGCAGTTGCCGTTTGGCAATAAAATGCTTAACTATTATAAACAAAGTAGAGTTCACGAAATACGCGAAGCGAAAAACCTGAAGCTTCGTAGCGAAGCCACAAGAAGGGATGATTTTCTCGAGTTTTTAGAGCAACGAGATTACACGTTTTCATTCAAAATCATCTTTTTACTTTTGATGCTTAAGCACGCAGATAAAACTGGCGAAGTATCACTTACATTGCTAAGAGATGATTACCAGTCATTTTATAAAGACTTACTGACAAAATACGGTAAAGCAGAAAAACCAAACAGCCCTTTGAATAAAGGGGAGTTTCTAAATGACAAAAAACAGCTAACTAAAAGTATTCTGCAGAATCCATTCGAAAAGTTCGAGCGCAAAAGCTTTATGTACCACGCCAAGGATTTAGACAAACTAGCCTTTGATGCTGTTTTGTGGGAGAAGCTTGAGAGCAGCGACATAGAGTTAATTAGGAGGCAAATGCTTGAGGATGGGAAAAGTTACTTCGATAAAAATGTTGAAGGTGGCGCGTTCAAAAAGGAACTCTTTAGTGAATAGTTTTTTCAATTGATAACTTGGTGAGACTAAGTCGTTTAGAAGCAGAATAATATTAATATTGCTCAAAACTTTTAGCCTGGTATTATTGCTCAGCATTTTTTTAATATAGTGGCTATTGTGAAAACAGGCGAAGTTCTAGTAATCGATTTGTTTGCCGGTCCGGGTGGGTTAGGTGAAGGAATATCTTCTTGTCGACACAAAAATGGAAGTAGTCCATTTCAAATCGGGTTGTCTGTTGAGAAAGATCCGCATGCACATAAAACTCTAACAACAAGAGCATTTTTCAGAAAAGTAAAAGGTTTGCCCGGCGGACTCGATGATTACTATGAATATGTTAGGGGCAATCTTTCCAGAGAAGCTCTTTTTCAACGCTACCCTGAACAAGCGAGAGAAGCGAACATTGAAACTCTAGAGGGGCCAAGAGAGCTAGGCGCTGATAACAACTTAATTCATGAACGTATCCGAGAGTTAACGAAAAAGCATACCGGGCCGACGGTGGTAATCGGGGGACCCCCATGCCAAGCTTACTCTTTGGCAGGAAGATCCCGCAACGCCGGTATCAAAAACTATAAAGCTGAGAAAGATTCCCGTAACTTCCTTTATCTTCAGTATTTGAAAGTGCTGTCCATTGCCAAGCCAAACGTATTTATAATGGAAAACGTTCGCGGAATTCTGTCTGCAAAATTAAACGGCAAAGTCATGTTTCCGCAAATGTTAAAGGATTTAAGAAATCCAAGTAGAGTAACTAAGGTAAAGAATGGTCCCAAATACAAAATATACTCACTTGTTGTAAATGCGGAGAATCCCGACAATCCTCAATATAAAGATTCGAGAGATTTTCTCATAAAATCAGAAGAATATGGTATTCCGCAGGCTCGTCATAGAGTAATTTTAATAGGTGTTAGAGAAGATATAAAAGCTATACCGTCAACACTAAAAAAAGCAGACAATACGATAAGTGTAGAGAGTGTTCTAAGCGATTTACCGCCGCTTAGAAGTGGATTTTCTAAGAAAACCGAGAACGAGCAGCAGGTTTGGACTAGAGTAATCTCAAAGAACGCAAAATACTTAAAAAGATTACTCCAGAAGACTGGTATTTACTCAAAGAAAACTATTGATGATCTAGATATTGAGCCTATTAAGAAGCTGAATAGAGTCGAATCTCAACATGCAAATATCGAAGAAACCAAACTCACATCGCCCCTAAAGGATTGGTTATTGGATGAAAATCTAAAATACGTATTAAATCATGATACTCGGGGTCATATGGAGTCAGATTTGTTACGTTATGCCTTTTGTGCTGTACATGCGAAATTAAATGAAGGTATATCGCCAAAGTCGAGAGACTTTCCAAAAGAGCTAGCACCTAACCATAAAAATTGGGAATCAGGTGATCACGCGGATCGCTTTAGAGTCCAACCGGCAAATTCGTACTCAAAAACAATTACCAGCCATATCGCTAAAGATGGTCATCACTTTGTACACTACGACCCTAAACAGTGCCGGAGCCTTACTGTAAGAGAAGCCGCTCGTTTGCAAACTTTTCCCGATAACTATTATTTTGAAGGTGAAAGAACTAATCAGTATGTTCAGGTTGGAAACGCCGTACCACCGTTTTTAGCAAAACAGATCGGTAAAGTTATAATGGAACTACTGAATTAAGCTATGCAAAGTATGATTCGCTATAGCTTACTCAATAAGTAGAAAATAAAATCTCAACTTAGCTATGCATAACTTGTGAAGTCTTCCTTTTCACTTACCTTTGGTGACAAACATCGGCAGCTTTAAAATCAAAAATTTAAGCTACATAAATATTAATTAATCGATAGCCCTGTACTTCTTTATTGAAAGTTGAAACTCATTGGAATCATAAAAATGGTTTAATTCTTTAGAATTTTTAATAACATTCCACAACTCGGACTTTTTGGCATATTCACCACAGTCGTCACTTAACGAATACCGTTTTATTAAATCATTCATCAAAGAGAGTAACTTAAACAACATATCTTCTAGATCGCCGCTAATGACTTCTTGCTTCCATAGCTTATCTAAAGCAAAGTTAGCTGACTTAGGGTTTCCATCTGTATAAGCATAAATTGCGGCAATAGAGTAAGGAACAGCAGCTGAACGCAGTTGACCAATAGCATTTTTTCCAGCTCCATAGAGCTCTTCCATCTTTCTAAAAAGAATCATTTTAGCTACTAATCGCTCATAAAAATCTCTATTTATCTCAATACCTTCACCCTCTTCAGGCTCCAGCTCTTCTATAAATAATCGAAAGATTTTTTCACCGCCTTTCTTTACTAAGTATGGAATATCACCCCAAGCACAATAATATTTAGCTAGAAGCTCTTTTGTAAAACGCTTACTCGTGGGGAAGTCTCTTTTGAGTTTAGCTGGATTGTTGTCCTTTCTTACTCGTGTATTAAATTCACCTTTTGCTCGCTCAAAGAACCAATAACCGCCAGATGGTGTTATCACGGTTTCACTTAACCTTTTTAACTGAACGAGTTTAGGGCTTCTAGATCTTAAATCTACTCTCGATACCCTTGATTGACTGTTTGAATATTCACTGATTTTTGAAATTAAATCGTCTAGTTCAGAGGTCTTGTTGTTTTTGGCAACGTTTATTTTTGCCATGACTTTAACCTTGGAAATATCCAGTCCCTCTTTACGTGAAAAATAAATACTTGCTGTAGTTTGACCACCATTGACAATTTGAAAGTCTTCCAAAGAGGACAAGTACCAAGACTTCTTCTGGTAATAGACTTTGGCATCAGTAGCTGTAATAGTTAAACCGTTGTTATATGCAATAAACTTTTCTGGCTCATTTTTAATCGTAGATTTGATGCCGCGATTGACGCCTTTAAACTGTAAGAAAGATCTGACATTCTTTTCTAACAGCTGGGAGGAATAGCGCTTGTAAAGGTCAGCGAGCATATCGGCATCCAAAACACAAAGATAGGATTCAAACTCACTTTCCTCCGCAGCTTTAATAACTTCAATGTCCTTGTTAACGACGTCCTTAAACACAACTTTAAGAGGTTTACCTCTTCCTTGAGATACTAGGCAATTGGCTATGTAATTTAAGTCGATTACTCGCCTAACAAATAGGAGTTCTTTTGAAAAAACCTCGCCGTTTTGCTTTACGTTGAATGTTTTGTTTTCTTCTTCGAAATGGATGCTTTTTAAATGTGCCTCGCCACCACGGTTCATTACTGTTATTGACAACGAAACTAAGAATATTTCAATTACATCAAAGGCTTTTAAGCCCTCAATAGACCTTAGTTTAGCAACAAGTGGCTTTACTGGTTCCGAATCTTGTAAGTCATCTAAATTTCCCTTAATCGCAGAAGTGATAAATCTGATGACTTTTTTAAACTCGGTATCATATTCTGAACGCTGAGAAACGAGGATGTCATTGTCACTTTGTGACAGATATTTATCATTAATAATAAAAATCTGTAGTCGCTCGCCGGTAAAATTTATAGTGTACCCATTTAGTTTTAAGTTATCAGCTTCTGAGGAAAAATAAGCGCTGTTGATATCCTCAGAGTCAATTAACTTTGTGTCTACTAAATGAGGTGGTATTTGTTCTAGAAGTGCATATTGCTGAACAAAATCATGCTCATCCTTTGATGCTTCCAGTAACTCGTCTCGAATATCAATAAGGGATTGAAATGACACTAATACTTCTCCGTGTACAAAATAAATTCATTCAAGCTGGAAACATCTAATTTATATTTGACTGAAAATACTTCATCAACAAGCCTGCTTCGAACAATTTTTGGGAATTTTTCGTCTAGACAATTGTAATATGTAACTCTCGATGCTTTATATGAATAGTTTTCGTATCTTTTCAAATTGCGTTCATCTAGTTTCAAGGCAATTAAGCGAGCTATAAACAGCGAGAGGTCGGCACTTTTCTCTAATATAATTTTTTTTATTTTGCTATATAAATCTTCGATAGTTAGACCATTAACGTCTTTTTCAACATTAACGATACAAAGCTCTAAATTTTCTACTGCCCCGGAATCTAATTGAAATTCGCTTGCAATATTTATAGAATTTTGCGTAGAAAGCTTGCTTTTGACCTCAATACTTATATCGCTAAACGTAAAGTCATGAACTGAATCAAAGGGGCCTGTCCAAGCTTCTAAAACTCTGTCAACTTCGATTGCCTTCGAGTTTTTCTCAACAAGTTTTTTCAGAATAAATAGCTCTCCCCAAATTCCTAGAATTGTTTTTTCGCTATATACTTTTTTCTCTAATTTACGAAAAAATTGATTCCATTTGACGAAATTTTCTATCATGCGTTTCGATGCTATCTCAATTGATGACTCTTTACTTATTGCGTTAAACATTGACACTATTAGATCGTCAAATAAATCATCAAATTCTATATCAATTAACTTTATTGCGATCAGCTGTTGCGCGCGGGAATAAGTTAATACAATATTCTCATTCTCTAAAATTTCGATAGATGGCTGAAAATTATCGGGTAAATGGAGAATGAGATAACGGCATTTATCTTTGTCAATGGCTAGAAATAGTTCTAATATACAGAGCTCCGATAACCTAATAGTCTTTAACCCTTTTCCATCCAATATGGCGCTGTCAAGTTGAGCCCACTTACTACTTAAATTCATTAAATATTCACATCATCTGGTAAAGCCGAACCACCTTGCTCAAAGTCGTTACAATCGTCTTCTTCGAGTTCACTCATTTCTTGCAAATTGTAATCGCCTTTTACATATACACCGCTGGGATCTTGGTTACGGCTTATAGGCGGAAATCCTATTGCCAAGCCAATTAGAGGAACACTTAGGTCTATCCCTTTTTCCCTAACCCATGCAGAATACTCTGGAATCTCCTCGCCTTTTTCTTGCCTAAATGAATAATAAGAGTCAAAAAGATACACGATCAAAATACCCTCTTCTGGTGATAGCTTTTCGCGGTAAACTCTTTCTGGAACATTTTTTTGCTTGGCTTTTTCTAGTGCTTCATTCTCACTCAATGAAGGATCCAGCTTCATAAGACCTGAAGCTTGTTCCTTGTAGTATTCAGTGTCAGCCATATTCGCAGTGGTTTCAGTAATTGCAGCTGCCATGTCTCTACCACTAGACATTATGTTTGCAGACTTTGACGTAGCTTTGAAAGTAGAGTTTTTAATTAACTCATCGAAGAAACGTTCTCCGGGCTTTGGCCCACGTCGAACGGCTAAAGTTACATCAATTGGCAAGCCACTTTCAGCAGTACCTAGTTGGCCCAGCCCATTTGAACTTTTGGACGTACCAGTCGTTTTTATCGCAATAGTCCAATTTTGAAGAAGTCCTTTTTCGTTACACTTTTTTATGTACGCAGCCATAAGTTCGCATTTCGTAGGGTCGAAATTATTTTGAGCCTTTAAGATTTCCAGAATTAATTCAGAGTTAACTTGTTTACAAAGTAAAGTTCCCCTCATTTCAGCATCGGCCATTACCGGTGAGAGCTTGGCTTTGAATGCGCTCCAAACATTTGAAATATGGTCCTTTTCAACGTTAATTGATGTACTCATTTGTAAAGAGTCTTGATAGGACCATTTCACCAACTCCGTATTCTTCAAAATAGAAGGCCGTGTAATTTGTAGAACTCCTTCGTGTGTTCTTACTCTTAATTCGAAGTCACTTGGAGTACGGCCCAGATCATCCATTTTTTTAAATTCGGCTTTTAGTTCTTCTACACAAAGAGTTGTCGAGTCATATTTGTCTATTAAATCTTGAGAGGTAAAAAGCTTGCAGCAATCGAGATACCCGGGGCGATAACCAAACCATCGCCCCATTTGCAGTAGCGAATCTGAATAGTTAGTAGTTCGAACAAAATAACTAGTAATTAAACCCTCCAAAGTGAAGCCCCTTGAAAGCCGATTACCTCCTATAGCAATTACTTTTTTAGGATCGCTTTTTTTATAATCTAGCTCATCATTGGTTTGGCTATTCAACGCTAATATATCAATATCTTTAGCGGCATCTATCAATCCAGGTAAGACAGAGTTGAAAGAAGTAGGCGTCATGAATTCATCTACATAACCTTTAGGCAAATACTCCCTAATATTCAAAATTATGTCGTGATAATACCTTCTCCAGACCTTCTCAAATTGCAGATATACAGAGCCAGGTGCATTTGGTTTATCCATTACTAGTCGCGAAATCAAATCTGAGTAATATGTTTTAAGAAGTCTTTTTGTCTTTGACTGCCATGCCGTGAATCTAGATATATGCACAAGCATTGTATTGTGAGGTTGATACAGATTAGACGTAAGCATTTTGGGTTGGCGCAGTTCCCTTACTGCAATACCTAGAATAAAACACATAACAGCCTGCTTAAGTGAATCAGGAAGATTTTTTGGGAATTTATCTATCGCCTTTGCGGCTCTAGTTCCTTTTCTGTAATCAGAGTAGCTAATGAAATGTTTATAAGTACCAAATTTACCGTTCTTTTTTTCCCAATCAGGTTTGGAGTCAAAGCGCTCGACACCAATGACTTCTTCCTCAGCTACTTCTAGTACACGACTTGGAAAGTCATCAGAGTAATCGTCAATAGAAAATACAACCGGCAATTTAGGTACACCCTCATCAGATAGGGTTTCGAAAATTCGTTGAGCACCGACATAGTTAGTTGGCGAGTTCAATTGCACTATAAAGTCATCTGGGAACAAGTTGTTTATCTGGCTGAATTTAACTGACTTATCTTGTTGTTTAGTTTTGTAAGTCAATTCCCATGCATTATCGGGAACATCGTTTCTATCTTGAATTACATTTGCGAATGGCGTTGCTGTATACCCCAAATATGAACGTTTATGAAAAAGATCCAAAAGCGCTCTAATGTGGCCGTTTATCTTTGATGCATATTCCTGCCCTTTGTGTCCCTCATTATTCAAAGATGCATTATCAGCTTCGTCATCTATCAGTAAGAAAGGAGTAGCATGCTTGCTTTCCCCTTCAGATAAATTCTCGTTAATCCAAATGAGTAGATTTTTTAGAATACTGACATTTTTTTTGCATACTAGAATGTTTATAGGCTTCATTGAGAAATTGGCTTTCTCGAGTGGACTGCTAAAGTCTGCATCTTCTGAAGTTATAGAGTTAACTTGCTGGACAGGCGATCCAACATCAATACCAAAAGACTCGATTAGCCCGACCCCTACTTTCCCTTTTTTTCCTTCACCTATTACATCCAATTGTATTCTTTCCTGAGTTTGCACACGCAAATCATCCATAAGACCTGAAAGTACGATAATAAGCCGATAGCCGGCATCAATTGCACGGTTGATTACTGCGTTAAAATTCCCGGTTTTACCTGACTGCACATCGCCTTCAACCAACCCTTTGATCAAAAAGCTGTTTTCATTTTTAGGATCTCCCAGTTTTCCAAGAATTTTTTTCGACGAAGCCTCTATTTCTCGAACTACCGTATCCGCTCTTCCCGTATTAGATAAATGCTTCAAATATCTTGATGTATAGTTCCACTTAATTTCTGCATCTCTAGAGCCATTCAGCCATGTGTCCTTGTTTTTAGATAAAATATTTAGGTCATCTACTGTTGTTACTGTAGTAGCCAAAACTTCCTTTCTTATTGCATCAAAATACTCTTCAAAGGTTTCCTCTGATATTGACGGCCAGCCAGAGAGGTTCGCAATGGCCATCACCGCGTCTTGAGTTTTCTCATATGATTCTTCTAAAAACTTGGACAGTGAGCCTGACGTAAATTCTTTTTGGTGGCGAGCAAATTGATGTCTTATTGCGTTTTGATATTCAAATTGAAAATTTAACATTACTGCTCCAGTAACTTTAAAACATTGCTTGGAAGATTAGTCTCGCTGATTCCGAAGTTTTGTCGTATATGCTCGATAATAAAAGAGTTAGGGAACTCGTGCTCTTTGGCCTTTTCAACAAAGTGTTGAAGCGAGTTAACCTCTTGCTTTGAATAAACTTCATAGTGAGGTTGCCCTTCGTGAATATTTCGGATTTTGTTAGTAGAGTGATTCAACACACGCAGGAGCAAGTTGAAATGGCTTTTTTGCTCCTCATTTAATGACTCCCGCAACATTTCAACTAACGGGTACTCACTATTAATTTCAAGCATAGGCCCTTTATTTGTGTGAACTTTATTGAATAGCGATAAATCAACTTTCTTCTTTCGTTCAGGGAATTTGCGTAAACCTCTATTGGTGTATTCTTTCGTAGCTTCAGTGGTTAGGACGCGAATGTAACCTTCAAATGCCTCTTTTAAGTCATGCGGAATAATAACCGCCGATTTCGCTACGTTAAGATGTAATAGGTGGTCTGCACTATTGCCGATATCAACTCTCAACCTTGCAAGTTGTAGCCTCGGATATTTCTTTATTAGGCCATTCCAACCGCCGTATAAAATCAAACGATTAGCTCTGTATACATATACTCCTTCCATATCAATTAAACTTTTATTTGACGTAGTCCAGCAATTTTTTTCACTTTTTACTTCGTCAAGGGCGATAGACGGAAGTACAAATCCCTCTAACTTGATATTGTCATTACCAAATTGCTTTTGTCTGTATTCGATGCTTCTAAGACCTTTATGAGTCTCGGGAAATGGATTGAAAGACTGGATTAGATGGTTGTTCACCCTAATTTTTAAAGACTTTTTCTTATCTTCAATAAATCTATGAAATACGATACCTAGATGCTCATAAACATTTATTGAAACTTCACGATTTAGCGCTTTTGAACGGTTTTTTTCATTTAAGTAGTCTTCAAACTTATATAGGCCGGACCAAATAATAATTGTGTTCGCTTCGAATCCTTTAATAGGGTCAACATAAGAACTTCTCAATCGAATATAGTCTTGCAGTAAACGGTCTACCTCTGCATCTGAGTTTATTATTAAACGCCACTCTCCGGTTTTCTTTATAAAATCGACATCCCAAGTAAAAGCATGGTAGCGGTCTGTTCCTTTTTTTCGCGATAAAACGGTAAACTTTCTGGACTGTGAAAAAGACGCGGCTTTCATTCCTAATCCAAAACGCCCCAAATCCATCGCGCTTCTCACGTGCTCTGGTGAACTACTCGGAAATTTACAGTTTTGTTCTAACTCTTTTGGGGACATGCCTTCGCCGTTGTCACATATAAAGAGTTGAAAAGGTGACTTTTCAGTGTCTACAAGGATCTCAATACTATCGCAGCCAGCGGTGATTGAGTTATCCGCAAGATCAGCGATTGCAGATTCAAGAGAATAGCCTTGCTCAGAAATTGATTTGATTAGATATTCTGGATTTGGAATTGCGGAAACGTATCTCCGTTCAGCTTTTTTGGATACATTCATTTCAAGCTAACATTCCTTGTAAAACTTCTTCCATTGGCTAAGAACAACAGCCTTACTTTCAAAAATCGAAAGGTAACATATCAGATTTCTCAGTAAAACACATTTACTGGCCTCCTTGAACAGCACCATGAACCATTTTTAGAAAATCAGCAACATGCCCTTTCTTAACTTTCTAAACTGAGCAACTGATAGTGAGAACAGATTATCATCATAGGTGAACGTACAAGCCGATTAAATATGTTTAACCCTTATTAAGTATAAAATTCAATCTTTCGAACATAAGTATTTTTCTTATTGAGTGATTAATAGAGCTCTAGATTTCTTTTCATAATCAAAGCTGACTTAGTCGGCTTTTCGTTATTTTGTAAGTAGCGCAGGTAAAAGCCAGCACTCTTTTAAAGCGACTAAATTCTTCATCGAACACCTCGCGCTATGGTTTTGCCACCCGCTTTTTTTAACACGCTAATCATTAGCGCTAATTGCATTTATAATAGCGGTTAAATAGTTTTTGAAATACATCGACCAGCGTGAGTAGAACATGGCCCATAAAGTACGTTATAAGTTTAAAGGTGTGGCAAAAGAGATAAATTTTTCTTACAGCCGCCATCAAAATATGCATGAAGCCGTGGCCGATGCTGAGGGAATAGACCTTTCCCAGTTCCTGCAAACTGAACAGCAACTTGCTGCTATCAGCAAAGACAAAAAAACCGTAAGAAACTTCAGAGATACCGAATTTGTAAAAATGGGGTTTTCTGATTTGTACTTCTTAAAAAACGGTCAAGAATGATGGTGGGCCCGATAGGGTTCTAACCTCTGACTTTAGGGCGCAAAACGATCAATTAAATTTTCAGGGTCTACCCTCAACCAGCCCATGAAAAGCCTCAATCGCCCTATCAAAGTTTTCATCGTTGTCGAAATAAAGCTGACTTAGTCGGCTTTTCTTTATTTTGTAGGTAGCGCTGGCAAAGGCTAGCGCTTCTCTAAAACTGCTAAACTCTTCGTCGAACACTTTAAACACTTCGCGCTGGGGTTTGGCCACCCGCGTTGTGCTGCCGTTTATTTCATAGTCGAACCCAGCAAATTGAAGGCGTGAAAGGGTTTCTTTGCCTAATCGCATGCCGCCTTTTAGGCTTATTTGAAATGCGGCGTCCATTTCTTCAATTTCTTCCATGCTCCAGTGGTTAAACACCCTAATGGCCTTTTTGTACTTTTCAGCCAAACGCTTTTTTAAGGTGTTTATTCTGGGTTCTAGGGTGCCGTTGTTTTCATCTTTTAGCAGGTCGAAGCATTCATTGCATGAAGGCACGGAAATAAAGTCGGCCTGTAGGTGCCCGCTTTGCCAGTCGTGAATGAATTTTATGGGCGGGATGAAGTCTTGGCGTGCAGTCTCGCAGCCGCAATAGAAGCAGCGCCCGAAGTCTTCTGAATTCACGGCTCGTAGTGGCTGGTAGAATTTTTGGTAATTCTTTACTGACATGCTGCTATTTGCTTGAACGTTGTTGCGAAAAAATAGGGCTATTCGTGGTGGCTACGTTAGCACAGCACGCCATTTGTGAAAGTTAATTGTGGCGCGCTAAAATGAACAAAGCGCCACCTTTTGGCAGCGCTTTGCTTTATAACTTACGGATCACTTAATCACTATTTATAAGTTAACCAGTATTTATGACCTGTTCGGTATAGCCTACAGTCGCGATGGCTTACTGTGTGGGTCGCCTTCAATGTGGTCTTTCGGCCCACGCGGTTTGGGTTTTGCAGCAATGGGCACGTCATCTACGGCTTCCTCTTCAAGATCCCAGCTGCCCTCTTCGCTCCACGGGTCGTCGTCTGGGAACTCGCCTATGTTAATTTCTTTTACCGAGTAGTCGGGCTGGTAACGCATGTCGTAGTTTGCGGCCCGTACAATTGAAATGCACAGCATAAAGGCAACAGCTAATAGTGGTACGCCCCCTATTATTGATGCGGTTTGCAGGGTTTCTAACCCGCCTACAAACATAAGCACTATGGGCATGAAAGATAGCGCAAAGGCCCAGAATAAACGGTTCCAGCGCAGTGGCTCTTCGTCTACTTCTTTTTGTACTACAGCCGCCAAAATGTACGAAATGGAATCGAACGTTGTGGCGGTAAATATAAGCGCCAATAGCGTGAATACAGAAATCACTAAATAATCGAGTGGCAGCGTATGCAGCATGGCAAAAATAGCCGCTGTTGGGCTTTGTTGGTTCAGTATGGTAACTACGTCTAGTTCACCCGATAGCTGTAGGTACAGGCCGTAATTGCCCATTACCATGAAGAATAAGAAGCATCCCATAGTACCGAAGAACATAGAGCCTGCCACCATAGTACGAATGGTACGCCCCCTTGAAATACGCGCAATGAAAAGCCCGACGCTAGGTGCAAATACCAGCCACCATGCCCAATAGAATATAGTCCAGTCTTGTGGGAAGTGGGTGTTTTCAAAACCGTTAAATTCAGCGAAGGGCTCTAGCCATGTGGCCATTTTAATGATGTTACTCATTACCCGGCCAAGGGCGTCTAGGCCGGTATTGGCCATAAATAGTGTGGGCCCAACAATGAAGATAAATAGCAGTAACCCTACGGCCAGCCAAAAGTTAATGTCTGACAGCAGCTTAATGCCTTTTTTAAGGCCAACATACGCGCTGTAGCCGAATATGGCGGTACAGGTGATTAGCACCAACACCTGTGTAGTTAGCGATTTAGGTACCCCGAATAGTTCGTGTACCCCTTCGTTTATCATAGGTGCCGCTAAGCCTAGCGTGGTGGCCCCGCCACCTAACATGCCGAAAATAAAGCTGATATCGATAATTTTACCTAGCCAGCCGTGGGCCATTTTCTCGCCTATTACCGGCATAAGGGCTTCGGATATTTTAAGTACGCTGTGATTTCGTACGTAGTAGAAGTAGGCAATAGGTACCGCAGGAATAAGATAAATCGCCCAGGCTAACGGCCCCCAGTGGAATATGCCGTAGGCCGCGGCCCATTTTGCGGCTTCTGGGGTTTCGCCTTCTATGTGAAACGGCGGCGCTTGGTAGTAGTACACCCACTCAATCATTGACCAGTACAAGATAGACGCCCCAATACCGGCGCAAAACAGCATGGCTGCCCAGGATACCGGCGAGAACTCAGGCTTTTCTTCAGGCTCGCCCAGTTTTATTTGGCCAATATCGCTGAACATGATGTACACCATAAAACCACCTGCACCCACACCGAGTAACAGGTATAAAACGCCAAGTTTATTTGTAACGAACTCTTTAGCCGTGGCTACCCACTGGGCGCCTTGGTCGGGCCAAATGATAAGGGGGATGGTGACAGAAAGAAGAAGAATAAGAGAACCAAAAAAGGTCGGCTTATCAATTACGCTAAACGCGGTTTCCTGTTCAGTGCTAGCCTTTGATGAGGCTGCATCTCGGGTATTACTACTCATACACGATCCTTTGTTTTATTTTTATAGATGCCATTATGCTGTACCGCTTTAAACGGGCAATCTTCGAAAACAGTTTATCAGAATAGTGTTGTATGTGTGGCGATGGTTGCTTTTATGCGCATGCAGCTTAGGCGGGCTTAGTCGCTACAATGTTATAAGCAGGCCACACTAGCGACGTATCTCTCTTAGTACACATGCTGGCCTACAGCGTTTTTTGAACTATGTGCCCCTCATCAAATACTGGTGTTATGGTATAGCGTATGGCATTTCGGCCGTTAAGTGCCTTTAGCGCTTGCAACATGCCTTGCGCGTATTCACTGTTATGGATTACCTCTACCTTCAGCATGTGCCGCCCACCGGCAACTTGCTCGGCCTTGTTCAGATGGGCGCTCTCCCGGCTAAAACCAAAACACGTAGATACAGTAAAACCGCTCACACCATCTAACTGAATAAGGCAATCTACCACATCAGCCTCCATTTCTTTGTCGATGAACAACGTAAGTAGCTGGGATTTATCCATTTTGACGGCGCTCCAAGTAGTGATAGCCAATAGGTAAAAGATATAGTGTGATAAGCGTGGATGAAATTAACCCGCCAATTACGACTATTGCCAGCGGCTTTTGAATTTCAGCGCCAGGCCCTGATGCAAACGCCAAAGGTAATAAGCCAAACATTGCCGTGGTTGCGGTCATTAAAATAGGGCGTAATCGTGATACCGCTCCGCTTGCTACGCGCTCAGATAGCGATAACGACTGCCTTTTCAATGATTCGTAATGCGACACCATTACCACGCCGTTTAGCACTGCCACACCGAGTAGCGCTATAAAGCCCACTGAAGCCGGAACCGAAATGTATTCGCCGGTAATAAACAGTGCGTAAACGCCGCCCATTACTGCAAAAGGCACGTTGGCCATAATCAGTGCAGCCAGTTTCAGCGAACCAAAAATAGTAAACAATATCAGTACAATAACAGCGATTACCAAAGGTATTACCGTAAGCAGGTTATTCGTAGCGCGTATTTGGTTTTCAAATTCGCCGCCGTACTCTATGGCATAGCCCGATGGTAAAGACACGCTAGAACGAACAGCCTTTTGCGTTGCCTCAACAAACCCCACTAAATCTCGGCCTTCAACATTTGTGGTTACAACAGCAAAGCGCATAGCCTTTTCTCGTTCAATAACTGCTGGGCCCTGTGTGCGGGTAATGTTTGCAATAGCAGAGAGCATTAGCTCTTGGCCCGAGGGCATAAGTACCATCATGCTGTTAAGTACATCTGGTGATAGAATAGCGGCCTGCCCCTGCTCTAACTCGCCAAAGTAAATTGGCGTGCGCACTCTGCCTTTTATTACTTCTCCCACCTGAATGCCGGTAACCTGCATTTTTAGATAGCGTGAAAGTGCCGCGTTGGTCATTCCAAACGCCATGGCCACACCTGGTTTGGGAATAATGCTAAGAAAGTCACCGCCTTCAATTAGCGTGGCATTCGTGTCTACTGCGCCCTCTTGCTTTCGCACAACGTTAGCCACGTTATTTGCAATATCCGACAGTGTTTGCATGTCAGCGCCAAAAATTTTGATGGCCACCATACCCGTTGTGCCGGTAAGCATTTCAGACACGCGCATTTGGATAGGCTGTGTAAAGCCAACGTTTATACCCGGGTATGCCTGAAGCGATTCTCGTATAGCCGCTTCCAGCGCTTGCTTATTGCTAAAGCGCCAGGTATCTGAGGGTGCAAGCTGCATAAATACGTCGGTTTCATTTAAGCTCATGGGATCTAGCCCCAATTCGTCTGAGCCTGTTCGCGCTACAACTTGCTCTATCTCTGGAAACGACGCTAACAGCATACGCTCTATTTGTTTGTCTATTTCAAGTGATGATGAGAGTGATATGGTTGGCGACTTTTCAAATTGCACAATAATATCGCCTTCATCCATGACCGGCATGAAGGTTTTGCCCGCTATCGAGAACAAAAGACCGCTTAAAACCAATAAACTAAGTGCCACTACGCCTGTTAATTTAGCGTGATTGAGGACGAACGTTAAAGAGCGTCGATAGGCTAACTGAAGAGATTGCAAATACCCCGGCACACCCCCGTCTTTGGACGAAAGTAAAAACGAAGCAACCACGGGAATAAGGGTAAATGCGGTGACCAGTGACGCAATCATGGCGTAAACAATGGTGGTAGCTACCGGTGAAAACAATTTACCTTCTAGCCCGGTTAACGTTAGAAGGGGCATGAATACCACGATAACAATAACGGTGCCTGCAATTACTGGTATCGCTACCTCGCGGGTGGCACGATACACCAAATGAAGGCGAGGTAACGGTTTATTCACGCCAAGCTGCGATAGGGTATTTTCAACCACAACCACCGACGCATCTACCAGCATACCAATTGCAATGACCAACCCGCCCAGGCTCATCAAGTTCGCTGTAATGCCCGTCATACTCATAGCAAGAAACGTAAGCAGCACAACAATAGGAATAACCAGCGCAACCACGAAAGACGCGCGCAGATTGCCAAGAAATACAGCCAATACAACAATAACGATAAGCACAGCTTGTGTGAGCGCATTGGTAAGGGTGCCAACAGCGGTATCGATTAACGTTTTACGGTTGTAAAAAACGTTAAGCTCGGTCCCTTCTGGCAGCGTAGTTTTCAGCGCATTCAGCTTATGCATTACTCCTTCAACAACACTCGCTGTGTTGCTGTCTTTCAGAGCAACAATTAAGGCCTGGGTAGTTTCTTCTCCGTTTCGGGTTACCCCGCCATAGCGCGTAAGGCTGCCAAGAGAAAGCGTACCCAGGTCAGATAACTTTATCGACTGTCCGCCTACGTTACCTACTACTAACTCTGCGAGTTCTTCAAGGCTTGTCGCGCGGCTTTGCGTTCTGATCACAAGTGAGTCGGCGCCTGCTCGCACTCGCCCAACGCTTCCATTCATATTGGCTTCGGCCAGTGCTGTTTCGAGTTGATTTAAACTAAACCCATAGGCAACTAAGCGCGATAAATCGGGCGCAAACTGAAATGTTCGAGTAAACCCACCTAACACGTTCACATCGGCAACGCCGGCCACGGTACGAAGCACAGGGCGTATTTGCCAATCGAGGATATGCTTGCGTTCTTGCAGTGATAAACTTGGGTTTTCAATGGTGAACATAAACATTTCAGACAAAGGGGTACTCATAGGGGCGAGCCCGCCTTCAGCAATAGCTGGCAGTAAATTGGCCACACTTGCTAAGCGTGCGCTTACTTGCTGCCTAGCCCAATAGATATCTGTACCTTGTTCAAAATCTAGCGTTATGGATGTAATGGCGTATTTCGTGGTTGAACGCAAAATGGTTTGATGTGGGATACCTAGCAGCTCGGTTTCTATGGGCTGGGTTATTTGCGCTTCTACTTCTTCTGCGGTCATGCCATTTGCTTTCATGATGACCTTAACTTGTGTTGGCGATATATCAGGAAATGCATCGACAGGCAGGTTCAACCATGCGTTAATTCCAAAAGCAACAAGCCCAATAAAAGCGCTAAGTACAAACAATCTCTGTACAAGTGAAAACTGTATTATGCGGGCTATCACTCCATCTCTCCTAGTCCAATAAGTACACCTTGCACTGCACTTACCGATGAGGAAAGCACCGGCTGGTTATTAAGCTGTGGCGTTGCTTTGATTAAGAGCACGTCTGATCCACTTTGCCCAACTACCTCCACGGGGACAACGTTAAGCACGTTACCAGAGCGCACGAATACCGACGATTGGCCGTTCAGGTAAAACACGCTTTGTCCTGGAACTTTCAGGACGTTAAGCTGAAAATAACCGCTGACTTGCGCGCGCTGGCCTAATTTCAGGTTGCAGCTTTCAGGCAGTGGCTCAGACCACACTGAAGTAAGATACTCGTTAACTACTGCGTCTATACGCGCAACTTGAACTTGGCAGTTCGCGGTGTCTAATGCTGATATTTGGCTTGCTTCATGGGCGCTTACCATGGTCTTAATTCTGAGTGAACTATTGCTGATTATGCTGCCTAACCGCGTTGCTTCCTCGTCTTTTTCACCGTTTGCATATAAAAATAAGCCTGCCTCTGGTGCAATTAAATATCCGATATCGTCATCATCATCTGACACAAACATTTCAGCAAAATGGTCTAAGTGCCCCCAGGCAAGTTTTGCGTCGTAATAATCTTGCGCTATAGAAAACCAGGTGGACTGTGATATAGCGTTTGATTCAAATAAGGGCTTGTTCGCATTAAAACGTTTCTGGCTAATATGAAGCAAAGCAGTTTTTGCTTTTAAATTTTCAGTAAAATGATGTACTTCACTGCCTTTTAGCATCGCTAACCTCTGCCCTTTGGTTACGGCTGAGCCATCGGCTACAAGATATTGCACCTGCTGCGGCGTCATTGGTGCCATAAGGTGTAATTGGGAGCCCGGAAAAGGCGCTACAATGCCCGTCGATACCGCCTTTTGCACGCTTTGTGACGGCACTGCGTTGACGTAGGTTAAATTTAACTTTCCAAGGCTGTCGATTGAGATTTCGGTCTGAGCTACAGCAGGCAGCAGAAACAAACTTGTGAAAACAAAGGTGAATAATTTCAAAGCGTAACTCCTGCGATTTGATTAACTTTTGATATCGCTTCAGCGCGACGTAGACGATTCAGTGACAGCGTTAGCTTAAGCTCCTGCTGTGCGATAAGTTGCTCTAACCAAAATGTTTTGGGCATGACGCTACCTTGCTGTTGGTACAGGTCGGTGATCTCTACGCCCAATTCAACCTGACTCTCCAGATTGTTAGTAGCTTCAGTAAGATAGTTAACCTGTTGCACAGCGTTATTGAGCTGCGTTTGTAGGCGTGTGTACGTTTCGGCTAATGCTTCGGTAAGTTCGTCGCGCGTTGCTTTCCATGAGGCATAATTGTTAGCAGAACTGCCCTCGCCCATTGGCAACGGAATATTTATACTGACACCAAGCAGATTTTCATTGCCCGCTGGCCCTCTAAGTTGCCTTGCTATAACTCCCAGCACCCAGGGCGAAAGTGATTGATCAGACTGCGCCAAGTTAATATCAATCTGAGATTGAGTTAATGTAAGTAGCCTTAGTTCAGGGTGTGTTTGCAGTTTATTCTCAAGATCACCGGCTAAGGCTTCAGTCATTTGCTCCGGTAATACGTCCGTACCCGTGACTTGTTTGTATTGTTTCTGCGCTTTTTCTAACGCCATTTGCGCTTTTTTCAAAGCCAATTGCTGTGAAAGTTTTTCCTGCTGCCACCGCAATAAGGCGATGCGGTCGAGCTCGCCAGTGTTTGCTAAGCGTGCTATTACATCGTCTAATGAAGCTATCCACTCTTGCTTTTTTAAAAGCCCATCTACTTCGGCTTTTGCAAAAAGACGCTGCCACAGTGCCTCTCTTATTAAACCGCTTGTCATGAGTCTGAACCGCGTTTCCTGAAGATTATCCAGCGCGTTGGTAATAGACAACTGCTGAGCGTCTAGCTCTCTGCCTGCAGGTGACCGAAAGGGTAAAAATACCCCTACCTCATATTCATCTGTACCACCTTGTGTATCGCTTGGCAGTGCAATAAGCTGCAAAGAGGCTGGCCCCTGTAACCAACGATTGATGCTTTGTACGTTATGCTGCAGTTTTTCAGGGTTAACGTTATAGATTTGCTTTAAGCGCTGTGTAGTATTATTGGTGATAGCACTTAACGTTTCAGCCGCCACGCTGCTGATTGTAAATAAGCTCGATACGAGAAAACTTAAAAGGATGAACAGATAACGGGTATTCATACGCAAACGCCAGAGAAACTAATATCTATAGTATTCTCCTTTATGTGTCTTATCGTCATTAGACATATGTCCCATGAAGCCTTAACTAGCTGTTTTTAAAGAAAATGAAAGATAAAGTAATTACTAGCCTTTTACTGCTCATCATGTTTTTAAACTTCAGAGATGTCATGGTCGATTTGTCATTGAATGTGCCTACTTCACACATTATTGAGGAATCTATGATTGTGTTACTTGCGGGTTTGATGGCTGTTTATCTCATCTTTGATATGCGTAGACGTACCCGAAAAACGAAACTGTTACTCGCTGAGCTTAATACCGCCAATGCACGATTGAGCTCTATGAATAACAAGCTGCGAAATGTGAAAGCGCAATACTTACACGAGGTCGAAAACCAGTTCAATGATTGGAGCTTAACCCCGAGCGAAAAAGAGGTAGCCTTATTCATGCTAAAAGGCTTAAGCACGCAAGAAATTGCAGCGGCAAGAAATACAAAAGAGAAAACCGTTAGACAACAAGCATCGGCAGTTTACGCAAAGTCTCAACTTGACGGGCGCTATGCACTAGCCGCTTGGTTTTTTGAAGATATTCTTCAACAAGAAGATAAAGCGGCATAGCTCTTCGAATAAAGACAAACCCAATTGTTGAATGAGTCGAAAGTTCGGGCGTAGAAGCAGACTTTTAGGTTTGAGCGAGGCTGAGCCAGTCCGTTATTTAAGTTTATTATTTCAACCGGTCTCAATTTTCAATGTCTAATATCAATGTAGGCCTATTTCCGACGTTGTTATCAATAAGTTGTTTTTTATGTTTATGAGTATTTCAATAGGCCCAATTGCCCTAACAGTTGACTCCCTTCTAACGATAGTGAGTGTTCTTTCACTATGGCTGCTAACTGCTTTTTTCACTCGCAAAGCAACATACCAAAAGTTTGCCATCGACACGTTATTCTACGGTCTGTTTGCAGGATTGCTCACAGCAAGGATTGCGTTTGTTATAGCCCTATGGGAGGTGTATCAAAAAGACCTGCTGTCTGCATTTGATATTCGAGACGGTGGTTTCAACCAATCGATAGGTTGGTTTGCAGGGATGTGCATTGTGTTATTTAGAAGCAAAAAGTACAGCCAACTGTTTTCTATATACATAAAATCGGCAGCTATTACGGCTGTTGCAGTTTTCCCTTTTTTTGTTTTTAACTCAATGCTAAGCAATCAAAGAACGATTGAAACTATCAACGTTTACAATGCTGACAGTACACCCATCGAGTTAGTTTTAAACAATAACAAGCCTACTGTTATAAACTTTTGGGCGTCGTGGTGCCCGCCTTGTAGGCGAGAAATGCCAATGTTGGAATACGCGCAAAAAAACGATGTAAACATAGAGTATATTTTTGTAAATCAGGGAGAAGCGCCGAGTAAAGTACGACAATTTTTGGGCAAACAAAAAATTGATTTGAAAAATACATATTTTGATTTTACTGGCAGCACAGCAAAAGAGTTAGGCGCTTTCGGGCTTCCCACCACCTTATTTTTTAATGCCGGCGGTAAATTGGTTGACAGCCATATGGGCGAATTGTCCGAGGCAAGCCTTCAATATTACTTAGACCCCTTACGAAAAAAAGCTATCAACAGCAGTGATTAAGCGGAAGCCTGGCAACTATAAGCCAAGGCTTCCATTTCGCTATACTAGTACGTTAAGTTCTTAAAATTGCTATTTAGTAAGCGCTCTGCTACCTCAACGGGTTTAGCAACGGTAATTCCTTCTATTAGTGCATTGTCAGAACCCGGTTTATTAGGAAGATAAAGCGGGCAAAGCTCTACTTTTGCGCCTAACTGGATTAACTTTTTAAGCATCATTGACGGTGAGGCGTCCATTGGCTTCATCGGCTTCGTTACAGTACTGCGTAGCGCCAAATTACCCGCAGGACCACATAATGTAATATGTGCTTCTTTTCCATGTGCCTTCATTGTTTGAAGCGATAGCACCATCGCCATCATCTGAGCCTGTTCATTTTCTGATGTAATTACTACCGCTAGACCGTCAACCAAGTTGTTCTCTTTTGCCTCAACGAGGCTTGAAGCGTTGGCTAAGAGCGCTCCTACAACAAGTGCTTTGAAAAATTTTATCATCATTTTATTCCTAACTAATTTCATTAAACGATTAATCCGATGAAGCTATTCAAAAAAATACATTAGAAAAACCTCATGACTCACTATACATTAAATGTGTAAGTTAAATACACCTTTAAACAAAGAGAGCTTAATCATGACGACAGAAACTCAAAACAACGTAACTTTCCCACAGCTTAACCGCCCTGCTCCTGACTTTTGTGCAAAAACTACGCATGGTCAAAAATCATTGTCTGATTACAAAGGCAAGTGGTTAGTGCTTTTTTCTCACCCTGCTGACTTCACGCCGGTATGTACTACCGAGTTCATTGGTTTTGCTAACGCAGCTGACAAGTTTGCTTCACTTAATACTGAGCTACTTGGTCTTTCTATCGACAGCTCGCATTCGCACATTGCTTGGGTTCGCAACATTAAAGAGAAGTTTGGCGTAACTATTCCTTTCCCAATTATTGCTGACTTGTCGATGGAAGTAGCGAAGGCTTACGGCATGGTTCAGCCTGGTGCAAGCGACACCTCTGCGGTTCGTGCAACTTTCATTATCGACCCAGAAGGTATTCTGCGCGCCATGGTGTATTACCCAATGAGTAACGGCCGTGCAGTCAATGAATTTGTAAGATTGGTTGAAGCTCTACAGACCAGCGATGCAAACAGTTGTGCTACCCCTGAAAACTGGAAGGTTGGTGATGAAGTGATTGTTCCACCCCCTCACACTATCGAAGATGCCGAAGGTCGTGAGTCTGCGGGCTACAACTATGTCGACTGGTACTTCTGTAAAAAAGCGCTGTAAGTAAAACGCTTTTATTGGTGGCATGAAAGCATGCCACCCAACTCTGAATTTAGGAGATCACCATGAATATTGAAATTACTTCATTCTTAGATAATGACAGTGAAACTTTTACCTATGTAGTCGAAGATAAAGCTTCTTCAAAAGCGGTAATCATCGACCCTGTATTAGATTTTGACTATAGCGCGGGCCGCGCACACACCGCCAGTGCACAGAAAATTGCAGACTTTGTAGATGAACGAGGCTTGTTAGTAGAATGGGTTTTGGAAACCCATGCCCATGCTGATCACTTATCAGCCGCACCATTTTTCAAACGCAAATATAACGCGCAAATTGGTATAGGCGCGCGCATTACTGAAGTACAGAAAATATTTAAAGCGCTGTTTAATTTAGAGAAAGAGTTTCTGCCTAACGGTGCTCAGTTCGATAGATTATTTGAAGAGGGTGACACTCTTGAAGTGGGTAACATGCGCTTTGAGGTTATGCATGTACCTGGGCACACACCAGCAGATATTGCCTACTTACTTAATAACGAATCGGTATTTGTAGGTGACACAATGTTTATGCCTGATGTAGGCACCGCACGATGTGATTTCCCTGGTGGCAGTGCAACTACCCTGTACGATTCAATACATCGCATTTTGGCATTACCTGAAGAAACCAATATCTACGTTTGCCATGATTACCCTACAAAACACCGCACTCATGAAAGCAAAGTAACGGTTGGCGAGCAGCGCGAATACAACATTCACGTTAAAGATGGCGTTTCAAAGGATGAGTTTGTAAAAATGCGTGAAACTCGAGATGCGACTTTAAGTATGCCTAGACTCATTTTGCCTTCTATTCAAGTTAACGTGAGAGCAGGCGAGTTACCACCACCAGAGAGCAATGACGTTAGCTACATCAAAGTACCCATTAACCAACTGTGAGGTGAATGATGAAAACACCAAAAGTATTCATTAGCGAAGTGAAAGCTGCGGTTGAGGAAGTAACGGTAGACGATTTAATGGTGGCACTAACCCAACCGGACGTTATTTTGATTGATGTTAGGGAAAGTGAGGAATACCAACACGGTCACATTAATGGCTCGGTGAACTTTCCTAGAGGCATGCTTGAAGCAAAAATATGCAGCCACCCGCTTCTTGCCCACCATTGCGAGGAGCAAGATGCGATTAACGACTTGGCACAGCGCAGTGTTTACTTAATTTGTAAGACAGGCGGCAGGTCTGCGTTAGCCGCTAAATCGTTAACTGATATGGGCCATAAGTATGTGTTTTCTGTGGCAGGGGGCATGGATGAATGGCAACGTAAACAGCTGCCATTGAGTCATTAATGTGCACGGTACAGTTGAGATACCTGATGAGACAGCAGTTCAAGCAAAATGTCTTTAGTTAAGCTTTCCACCCTGTCGTTGGGTTTAGTTCTCGTATTCTTACCTAACACTGTAATAGCAAATAAAACACCCGAACATAGCGTTAGCATAACGACTAATGTTCGGGTTAGATACGAATACGTAAATAATCAATTGCCTGCATCTAACGCAGCTGACGATGCGGTTGTAACAAGAATATCTTCACATGCTGTTTACCAATATGGCCCACTACAGTTTGAGGCTGAACTCATGGACAGCCGGATTTTTAAACAGGGCCGATATACACCAGTGGGAACAGACGATTCTAATGCGTTTGAGCCTGTCCAATTCGCGGCGTCTTGGCAAGGTAAAATAGACGAAGAAAATTTAGAAACGATTGCGGTAAAAGCAGGCCGGTTTACGATGGACGTAGGAAGTAGGCGACTCATAGCTAGAAATAGATTCAGGAATACGCTCAATACCTTCGACGGCGTGAAAATTGACGCCTTTCTATCAAACCTATCAATAACAGCGTTCTATACCTTCCCTGTTACCCGAAATCCCACTTTAGATGTTCATCAAAGCATCAATGATATTGAGCTTGACTCATCAAGTTCAGACGTGCGTTTCTATGGAATTCATGCAAGCCTAAAAACATCTGTTGGTGACGTCGAATTTTATGGGCTTCAAGATCAAGACTCACTAAATAGAACACAAAGACAAACCTTTGGTAATCTGGCCAACATAAAACTTTCACAACAATTAGGTATAAATTACGAAGTAGCTTTACAGCGCGGAGATTATCGATCACAACCTATTAGCGCCAACTTTTTCCACATAGCGCTATCTTCAACATTCAGTCGAGCTATTGTGAGTGTGTTTTATGATTTTGCATCGGGTGATAATGCGTCAACAGACTCGTTTGAAGGTTTCAGCACACTGTTTGGCGCAAGAAGGTTCGAATATGGGCCAACAGGCATTTTTGGTTTATTTGCGCGCAACAATATGGCATCGATGGGCGTTTCATCTGATATTCAATTGAATGAACGCAATAACCTCTATATGCAGATACGTACGTTCGATATACATCGAAGTGGCGCTTCAGGCCGTTTGAACGGCAAATTACTCGATAATGGTGACTTTCTAGGCACGCTGTCTGAGCTACGTTTTCGAAGCCAAATAGCTGAAAGCGTGCAATTTGAGTCAGGAATAGCACTTGCCAATCTAAACAGAAAAGTGGTCACAGGCGAACGACTCACTAGTTACGCCTATCTGCAGGCTAGCTATGCTTTTTGAGAGCCCCAACAAAACATTAAATATACTTAACACACAAATTTATATGTATATTTAAAATATACATTTGAGAAGTTAGAGCGTAAAATACCGTTATCAGCCCTAAATAGGGTGAATTAAAAACCCTGTTGCGTTTATCTCTAAAGAGGCCAGCATTATGGAATTAGATCCTCTCGTACTGTCGAGAATACAGTTCGCATTTGTGGTGTGTTTTCACGCCATATTCCCAGTGTTTACGATTGGTCTGGCAAGTACTATTGCTGGATTTGAAACACTTTACTTCAAAACTGAAAACCCAATTTGGCAACGTTTGTCAAAATTTTGGATACAGGTTTTCGCCGTTGTTTTCGGCATAGGCGTGGTTTCCGGTATTGTTATGTCGTTCCAGTTTGGCACAAACTGGAGTAACTTCTCGTATGCCACGGCTAACTTCTTAGGGCCGGTGCTAAGTTACGAAGTCATTACGGCTTTCTTCCTAGAAGCCGCTTTTCTTGGCGTTCTGCTTTTCGGTCGAGAGAAAGTACCACAAGGCGTACACCTATTTGCCGCTATCATGGTGGCAACAGGTACGTTTATCTCTTCGTTTTGGATATTGTCAGCCAACTCACTGCTGCAAACCCCAGACGGCTTGGAGCTTATCGACGGCATTTACCATGTGAAATCTTGGGCTGATGCACTATTCACAGCATCTTTCGGATATCGCTTTACACACATGGCCTTAGCTTCATTCCTTACTGCCGCGCTTGTTGTAGCTGGCGTTAGTGCATGGTTCATTTTGCAAAAACGTGAACTAGAAGCAAATAAAAAAGCGCTGTCAGTAGCGTTATGGTTCTTGTTGTTCCTTGCTCCACTTCAAACTGTTGTAGGTGACTTCCATGGCTTAAACACCATGAAACATCAACCTACGAAAGTTGCGGCGATGGAAGGTAACTGGGAGACAAGTACAGGTGTTCCTCTACTGCTTTTTGCTATTCCAGACAAAGAAGCACAAACCAATCATTTTGAATTGAAAATTCCTAAGTTAGCCAGCTTCATACTCACTCACGACTGGGATGGTGAAGTGCCGGGGTTAAAGGCGGTACCTAAAGAAGAACAACCTCCTGTATTTGTTGTGTTTTGGTCGTTCAGGGTCATGGTTGGACTTGGATTGCTAATGGTATTGTTCGGCGTATGGGGGCTTATTTATAGAATGGGCGGCAAAATTTATACATCGCCAGTTTTCTTACAAGGCCTTAGATTGATGAGTATAAGCCCGTTCTTTGCGGTACTGGCAGGCTGGATTGTCACTGAGGCTGGAAGAGCACCTTGGCTTATATACGGCCAAATGACGCATGCAGAAGGGTTAACGCCTTCGTTAACCGGTGGCATGGCACTGTTCTCGTTAATTGGATATGTAGTGGTATATGCTTTGGTGTTCAGCGCGGGTATTTACTACTTGCTTAAAGTGTTCAAAGGCGGACTTGAGAAAGCTAACGCCCCTCATGAAATGGATGAAGTAGAACGTCCAGCTCGCCCATTTTCTGCTGGCCACGTGGCTATTGATGGAGACTTATAAAAATGGAACCAACATTTGATTTGACCTTAATTTGGGCTGGCATCATTGGTTTCGGGATCATGATGTACGTGCTAATGGATGGCTTTGACTTAGGCCAAGGCATTTTGTACCCCTTCGCACCCGACGAACAAGCGCGTGACAAAATGATGAATTCTGTCGCCCCAGTGTGGGATGGCAACGAGACTTGGCTAGTATTGGGAGGCGCGGGACTACTCGCGGCCTTCCCGTTAGTTTATTCGGTCTTTTTACCCGCTCTTTATATTGGCGTGTTTTTAATGCTAGCAGGGCTTATTTTCAGAGGTGTTGCCTTTGAATTTAGGTTCAAGGCGAAAACGTCTAAGTACTTATGGAGCTATTCATTTTCTATAGGGTCATTCGTTGCGTCGTTTGCGCAGGGTGCGGTAGTAGGTGCCTATATTCAGGGTTTCGAAACTGAGGGTTTTGCTTACTCAGGTGGCCCCCTTGATTGGTTAACGCCGTTTACCGTATTAACAGGTTTTGGTCTTGTCGTAGGCTATGCGCTTCTAGGCAGCACCTGGCTCATTTTGAAAACAGACGGTGCGGTACAGCAATGGGCATATAAAATTACGCCTAAGCTGCTTATCGCTTTGCTTGTTGTATTTGGTGTAGTGTCTTTTTATACGCCTTATGTAGATAGCACAGCAATGGTCAGATGGTTTGAAGGTTTTAGTATTATTTGGGCACTTCCGGTATTGGTATTATGGTGTGCCTATGTAGTATTTCGTTCGGTTAAAAAGCAGCAAGATGGTGTGCCTTTCGTTGCAACTATGGGTATCTTCTTGTTCAGCTACCTTGGTTTACTAGTGAGCAAATGGCCTTATATTGTTCCACCAAACTTTACTATTTACGACGCCGCGTCTTCTTATAATTCACAACTGTTCTTGTTGTTAGGCTTCTTGTTTGTTATTCCCATTGTATTAGCCTACACCAGCTGGACCTATTGGGTATTTAGAGGAAAAGTGGGCGACGCTGGTTACCATTAATCATGACTCGTAGTACCCGAAGCGCGCCTGACAACAAAGCTGTATCAGGCGCGCAGTTTTTAAAAGAGCAAGTAGCCAGCCAACGCTCCCTTTTAAATCAATCAGTGTTTTTTGGTTCGATAGGGTCAGTGCTTATGATAGTGCAGTGGCTGTTGGTTGCACTCATTGCACACGACACGCTGGTGAACCAATCTCCTCTCAGCACTATGCCTGGCTACTGGCTGCTTCTTTTAGCCGTAAGTGTTGTAAAACCATTGTTAACATGGAAACAAACTAACCTAGCGCAAGACGCAAGCGCCAATGTAAGAAACCATTTAAGGAAAACATTGCTTAAACGGTGGAATACTACCAGCCCCATGGCGTTACAGAGCCTGTCTAGCGGCGCATTGGCATCGCAGTGGGTTGAAGACATCGAGGCTACCGATGGCTATTTTTCCCGTTATTGGCCTCAACAAATGCTTGCTGCTGTAACGCCCCTACTCATTCTTGTTACTGTTGCCTATTTGAATTGGCTTTGTGCCATTTTGCTCTTAGTATCGGCGCCTCTCATTCCACTATTTATGATTTTAGTAGGCATGGGTGCGGAGCACGTGAACGAAAAGTATGCGTTGTTACGCCAGCGTTTAGCCGGGCACTTTCTCGACCGCGTTGCGAACCTTTCAACTATTGCGCTTTTAGGCGCGCAGAAAAATATGTCTGATGAGGTTGCCAAGCGCGGCGATACGTATCGTAACGTTGTTATGAAAACTCTTAAGCTGGCGTTCCTTTCTTCAACCGTACTGGAGTTTTTCACCAGCGTAGCCATTGCAAGCCTTGCTATTTATATTGGTTTTTCACTTTACGGGGCAATTAATTGGGGGCCAGCACAGTCGTTAACGTTGTTTTCTGGGCTTGGTATTTTGTTGCTTGCTCCCGAATTTTTTAAGCCATTGCGCACGCTGTCGACTTACTATCACGACAGAGCCAGCGCTTTAGGCGCCGCCAATAATATGGTGTCTTCACTGCAGCACTTGGAAGAACAAGAATTAGTATTAGGCTACAGCGATGGCAGACAGATTACAGCTTCAAGTGAAGTTACTCGCTTAACACTTAAAGACGCCGTAATTGGATATAACGGCGATAAAGAGAAAAAACCTGCCCTCGATTTTTCTTTTTCCGGGCGAGGTTTACTGGTTTTTTCTGGCGAATCGGGGTGTGGTAAAACCACCCTTCTCAACACCATTGCAGGTTATTTACACCCAGTGTCGGGCAGTGTTGAACTAGCACTTAAAGAAGCGCACTCCATTGCCTATTTGCCTCAGAAAGCATGGATTAAAAACGCTACCGTTCGAGAGAATTTATCCGTTTCGGCCTCCTCTGCATCAGATGAAGAGATGTTAAGGGTGCTTAAAAAGCTTGAGTTGTCAGACGAGCTTTTAACGCATCATAGCGGGCTAGACACAGTGATAGGTGAACACGGACAAGGATTATCTGGCGGGCAAATGCAGCGTATTGCGCTAGCAAGAGTACTGTTAAACCCACCCGAACTCATATTACTTGATGAGCCCACGGCAAGTTTAGACATAAAAAGTAGGCTCGTAATTATAGAGGCATTAGACGAGCTTAAAAGCCGCGCCCTTGTAGTGGTTGCAACACACGACTGTGAACTTGTCGCAAAAGCCAGTAATCATTTTGACTTAACCAATAAGGCCTAACGGTAATATGAAGTTTTGGTTTTCAATTATCTTTAAGAATGAACGTAAACGCCTGCTAATTGGGCTCTTTTGGTCGTTTTTTACTATGCTTTCTGGCGTGGGGTTACTGGCGCTTTCCGGTTGGCTCATTACTGCCACGGCGTTGGCTGGAATAGCCATAGGTGCGGGTTTAATTGTAAAGCTTGATATGTATATGCCGGGCTCTGGGATCCGCTATTTTGCCCTTAGTCGGACCATTGGCCGATATATTGAAAGGCTATACAATCACGATACTATTTTGAGGCTAATTGCGACATATCGCGTAACGATATTTAATGCGCTTTCCCATAGGCCACTTCACGATGTTAGGCAAACATCCGACAGTGAGTGGCTAAGTCGGCTCACCTCAGACTTAGATGCTCTTGATAGCATATTAATTCGCTACACTATTCCAACTCTTGCCACAGGGCTTCTTTTAGGTGTAGTAAGCGTATTTTTGTGCTTTATCTGGTTTGAGTTTGGTGTTGTTTTTCTAATTGCTTCAACCCTAGCCTGGTTACTTCTTATATTGTTTTCAATACGGCAAACCAAAAGTGCCGCCTCGCAAGCCATTTCGCACTTAAATCGTACTAGAGAAACATTGATTAGCCATCTCAAGGGCGCTTTTGTACTAAATAGCCAGCACTTGATGAGTCATCATTCACAAGATACTAGCCACGCACTCTCGCTATTTGAACGGCATCACAATAATTTGCAAAAACGTATTGCTCGAATTCAGATGATAACCGATTCAATATTTGGTGGTGCCCTTGTTGCTACTCTTTATGCCAGCTTATGGGCTGTAAACCACCACGTTATTGAGGGGCCAACAGCTATCATGTTGGCACTTTTGTTCGTTGGCGTGGCTGAACTATTACAAGCCACACCAGAGCAGTTCAGCGCGTGGGGAAAAACCGACTATGCTAGTAAGCGACTATCAACATTGGCCAGTGAAAGCTGTGATAACGATAACACTGATATTACAGCAGTAAGCGAGGTGTCATGCGTGGTAAGCAATCACCCACATATTCCCGCGAGTGCATCACGCAAGATAAGTTTTAATTTGAATGATAGCCCCCCTCTTTTTATCACAGGCCGTTCTGGGTCGGGCAAGTCAACATTAGCGAAGCTTATGTTTAAGCTTGTACCGTTAGATAAATCGAACGCTAGCGTAATGATAAATAATATATCTGTACAAAATATTTCGTCAGACAGCTTGTATCGTCACTGTGCATATCTAGAGCAAACCTCTTCGTTACTGTCTGGCAGTTTGTACTACAACTTAACGCTGGGGCTTGAAAGCATAGAAGACAGTAGAGTGTTCGATGTACTCTCGCTAGTTGAGCTACAAACGTGGGCTGATTCGCTTCCCGAGGGATTGAATACCTGGTTAGGTGAAGGTGGAGCAAAGGTCTCAGGTGGACAAGCGAGACGTATTTGTTTGGCTAGGCTACTACTTAGAAGCCCTGAGCTTATTGTATTAGATGAGCCATTTAATGGGCTTGATAGCGCTATGGCAGAGCGCATCTTCATGCGTATATTGCCTTGGCTTACGGCACGAAAATCTATTGTTTTACTTCATGAAGTACCCTCGTTTATCGAGCAGCAAAGTATTGATTACCATTCACTTAATGTGGATTTATCAGCAGCGTAAAACCTGATTCGCCCTTTATTTAATTACCTCCTTTTTATACATTATAGGTATCTTGTATCCGCCTGCTTAGAAGCCAGCCTGCGGCATAAAGACCCACTGAGAAAATAAAATGGGATAACAGTACCTTCGACTGAAGCATGGCGGGGTTAGGTGTGTGTAAGCCTGCGATACCATATCCCATTCCTGGATACATAAGAAAAAAAGGAATACTGCACGTTGCAAAACCCACGATAAACGCTGGCAAGAAAGATGGTTTCAGCACCCATTTAACGCCGGTAAAAATGAGCATAAGCAAAGCGAACCCGATGCCTATTGCGTAATGCCCAACCCACCCCAACATTAATTCACCTGCTTTTGGTGACGCGGCTTTAATTGATTGATGAGAAAATACGCCATCTGTCATGTAAATAACCCACCGTCCGATAAATTCATACCGCGTTAGTGGCTTATCTAGAATAATGTGTTGTAGATAGTTCATAGCATCCAAAAAGGCGGTTGCCGCTACACCTAACACTACCGATAGAATAAGAAGTGAGGTTCTGTCATCTTTGTTTGCTAAAGTGATACTCATGGTCAATTACCTAAGTTGAGCCGACAGGCTAAGCTGAATATTCCTACCCATACCTAATGCATAGCCCTTGTAGGTATCTAAAAAGTCTCGATAAGCCTCATCAGTTACATTATTTACTTTTACGCTAAGCGTAACTGGATGCTTGTTTATCTGTATCTGTGTTGAAGCCCCAACGTTTATCAAATGATACTGTTCTGTCGATGCCGTACCGAAAGGGAGAAAATCGTACTGAGCAAAGGGTTCAAATTTTCCTGCAATCGACTTGTTGTTTTTGTATTCGTGCTCGATAACAAAATTTATATCGCTAAATAATGATAGTTCGCCAAAACTGTAGTTAATTCGCTGATAAAAGCTATTTGCTGGCATTAGTGGCAGCTCAGTACCAACACTAGCTAGTTCACTGTTGATAATATTGGCGTTAAACTCCCAGTCGATATGTTGGGTTATTTTGAAGTTTGCGCCTAACTCAACGCCCTCTATCTGGGCGTCTCCCTGCCTCATTTCAAACAGAGGCAAACCGGACGGCTGATGCGTGGTGCCGGTATCAGCTTGATAAATGTAGTCTTGAAACGTATTTTGATAAAACGTGATAGATGCCTGTATATTTTGACTTATGTAATTCAACCCAACTTCTTTGTTGAACGAGTATTCTTCTACTAGTTCGCTGTTGCCAGTTTGATAAGCCGCAACACCACCATGTACACCACCCGCATATAAATCAAAAATAGATGGGGCTCTAAACCCTCTTCCTATTCTCTGAATGAACAGCCAGTTATCACTGAGTTTCCAACTTAAACTCATAGATCCTGTTAATGCTGTCCAAACTCTACGGTCAAAGTTATCAACCCACTGCTGACTTTCGTTCTGTGGCTCCAAGGCTATTTTGTCCCATCGGCCACCCAATTCGGCAATGAGAAAATCGTTTTCAAACTTCTCGTAAGCATATAAGGCTATGTAGTCTACCGAGGCATCTGGGACTAAGGTGCCAACGTTGGTTGTCTGATCTTTGTATATGTATTCAGCACCGAATTGACCTTTCCACGCTGTACTATAGTCATGCTCAAAAACCAACTTACTTTGGGTGCGCTCTAACTCAATGTCTAAATCGCTGTTGGCGTTGCTTAACTTTTCGAATGATATTCCTGTGCCAGCAGTGCGCTCATTCTTCTGCCAATTAAGAATAAAATGAACATTCCATTGGTCAGAAAGGTGAAGGGCCATATCAGACAAGACATTCTTGTTGTCTAGATGCTGGCCTGTTGGCACATTATTAGGTTGAAGAAAATTCTGCTCGTTTGAAAAACCTGTGTACCTTACCGTCCAATCGAAAGCGTCTGAAACGAACCCGCTAGCCAAACTGATACTTTCAATATCAAAGTTAGTAAAAGGTATTTCGCCTGAAAAGCGAGGGAGGCTACTGACACTCGTTGAATTAATATCTGCAGAAGGCGTTTCAAAGTTATCGGCTTTTTCACGGTGATATGAAGATGCCCACCCCCACTGTGCTTTGCCGCCATCTGCGTGTAAAGACGTACCGAGCTGATCGTTATTAGTGCCGTATTTAAAGCTCAGAAGGGCAGAAGACAACATTGATTCGCTGTACATGGGAACTTGAGCGCTTATTACGTTAACGACACCGCCCATTGCATCTGACCCAAAAATAACGCTCATAGGCCCGCGTACTACATCTATTCTGTGCGCGTTAACCGGATCAACAGTTGGTGCATGTCTAATTCCAAACTGTTGAAAGTCTTGAGGTACGCTATCTTGCAGCACTCGTACGCGGTTTCCTGTTAAGCCTCTTATCACTGGCTTTCCCGCTTGCCCGCCTGTACTTACCGTATCTACTCCGGCCATATGTGCAATTGAGTCGCCTAAAGAAAGGCTGTGATGCCATAACTTGCTTTTACCACTTAAAATAGACGCGGCTATTGCAGTTTCTTCTACTTTCAGTGCCATTGGCGACCCCGTAACGCGGACCCGTTCGATCTCATGCAGATGGTTATGAGATTGTGGGGTATCTTGTGCATTTACAAGAGAGCTGATTATTAATCCGATCACGCTCATGGTTACTTTCTTGCTCATCTCACCCTCTCAAACGTTATAACATATCAATGCATGGAAGCGGCAAATCGAAAAAAAGCGCCACCTCTGAGAGGTGGCGAAGTAGTTTCGACCATATCCAAAATGGAAAAGACATGAAATGCCTTGTAATAGGCTAGACAACTTCCTGTTTTGAACTGCGCTAACTCATTACGCCTTTATAATATATATTTCAAATACACATTACAATATTGAATAAAGAATTATTTATATGTTTGCTTTTAGTTTTGAAAACTGGAGGCGTGCGAGAGATAGGAACAAGCAGCATTTTATTTAGCATCGCCCTTTAATAAGCGGTGCTTACGTAAAACTCAAGTGCAGTCCATTTTCTAAAATAAAAAAGCTCTAGCCTTTTTACCAGGCTAAAGCTTCCTGTCGAATTTAATGGCGAGTTACTTATTAATATGCTGAGTTTCTGGTTTAGCCAGCCATTCTCTGCCTTTCAGCATGCCTTCCCAATAAATGGGTGGAAGCAACTTTTCTTTTAAATACCATGCTAGGCGCGACGGTTTCGTACCATCAAGTACCCACGTTGGCATGCTGTTAAGAATTTTGCCGCCGTAGCCAAATTCGGCCAATATCACTTTACCTCGCTCTACAGTAAGCGGGCAGCTGCCATAACCGTTGTAAATGGCTTTATCTGTTTGCACACCGCGCTCGTAAAGTAAGTTAGTGGCAACCACGGGGGCTTGCATGCGCGCCGCCGCCGCGGTTTTAGCATTAGGTGCGTTTATGGCGTCGCCAAGGGCAAAGATATTTTCAAACGATTTGTGCTGTAGCGTAGACTGGTCGACATCAATCCAACCAGTGCCATCAACAAGCGGGCTGACTTTGATAAAATCTGGCGGAGACTGGGGCGGAACCGCGTGCAGCATGTCGAATTCAGTTTCAACGAGCGGGGCGTCTGGGTCTGCCACCTTCTTAAATGAAGCCACTTTTGCTTTGCCATCCACCTTTACCAGCTGGTGTTCAAAGTTAAGCGTTGCGTGGTATTTTTTAACGTATTCCATAAGTGCTGGCACGTACTCTTTTACACCAAAAAGTACGGCGCCCGTGTTGTAGAACTCAACGTTAATATCGTTTAGCACGCCTTCTTTAAACCAGTGGTCGCAAGACATATACATGGCTTTTTGCGGCGCACCTGCACACTTAATTGGCATTGGCGGCTGTGTAAATACTGCCTTCCCCTTTTTAAGGTTTTTTACCAATTCCCATGTGTAGGGCGCCAAGTCAAAACGGTAGTTTGACGTCACACCATTTTCACCTAGGGTTTCGCTTAAGCCTTCCACTTTATTCCAATCTAGCTTAATGCCGGGGCAAACCACCAAGTGTTCATATTTAATGGTGCGGCAGCCGTCTACCACAATCATGTTTTCTTTTGGCGCGAAGGCTGCTACACCGGCTTTTATCCATTTAACATTATTAGGAATAACAGAGGCCACAGTGCGCACGGTGTCGTTAGCGTTAAATACGCCCCCGCCTACTAGCGTCCAGCCTGGCTGGTAGTAGTGCACTTCATTGGGCTCTACTATGGCAATATCTAAATCTGGGCATCGCGACTTCAAACTAGACGCAACAGCAACACCGCCCGCGCCCGCCCCTACAATGACTACCGCATGAGAGTGATCGGCATGGTCGCTGGGTGTTTCACCGCCGTTTTTTAGGCGTCGCACTACCCCGCTAAGGTCATAGCCGGCTTTCTGCGACATACAGAGTATGTCTTCATAAGAAAGGGTTTTGGTCGCAGTCATGGCCCATAACGTAATAGAGCGTGTGCCTGTTCGGCAGTAGGCGAATACGGGGCCCTCTAGTTTTTGTAAGTTCGCTTCAAACGCTATTGCGTCTTGCTGGGTTACTTTTCCGCTAACTACTGGCTGATATACGCAGGGTAAACCCAGCGACGATGCTTTGGCTTCTATTTCCGCAAAGGTAGGTTGGTCTGCCCCTTCACCATCAGGGCGGTTACAGATAATAGATTTAAACCCTGCTGCTTTTATTGCCTCTAGATCATCCACTGAAATTTGAGGGCAGACAGATAGTTGTTGTGTTACGTTAGCATATTGCATAACTCACCCCTTCAAATGGCATTCACAGGAATTTTAATGAACTGCTTACCACCTTCAGATTTTTCGCCGAACTGGCCGTTTCGAAGGTTTGCTTGAATGGCGGGTAACAGTAATTTAGGTACCGCAAGGGTTGCATCTCTTGCCTCGCGTTTTTCCACATATTCCTGAAGGGTTACGTCTGGGCGAATTTGCTTGTTCGTTTCCTTAGCTTCTTTGATAGATACCGTTGATAGCGGGGCTACACCCTCTTTAGGATAATCATGACCAAGGTAAACGGTGGTGTCGTCAGGCAGGGTAAAGAAGCGCTGGATGGTGTTATAAAGTTGCTCGGCGCTGCCTCCTGGGAAGTCGCAGCGCGCCGTTCCTAAGTTAGGGGCAAACATGGTGTCGCCTACGAATATTTTGCCGTCTACCAAGAAGCTTGCGCAGGCTGGAGTGTGCCCCGGCGTGTGCCATACTTTTACTTCATATTCACCGATACTGAAGGTGTCACCTTCTTCGAACAGTACATCGAACTGACTGCCATCGCTCGGCGTGTCGTTGGCCGTTTCAAATACGTCTAGCCAGGTATCTAACACTGTTTTAATACCTGAGCCAATACCAATTTTGCCGCCAATTTTAGACTTTAAATAGTGCGCCGCGGTAATGTGATCGGCGTGCACGTGGGTTTCTAAAATCCACTTATTCTTAAGCTGGTTTTGGTTGATGAAGTCGATAACTTTGTCGGCGCTTTCCATTGACGCGCGACCCGAAAAGATATCGTAATCGGCAACCGAATCTATCACGCCACACTCTTTGGAAGCGGGGTCGAATAGCACATAAGTAAACGTGGCCGTTTTGTTATCGTAAAATGTTTCAACGTTCATGGGTGTTCTCCTAAAGAAGTTCTTTGGTCATGATGAAAACGGCAATAACTAGAGTGAAGAATGCAAAGAACTTCTGCAAAGCTGCACCGTCTAGTTTTCCCGCTACCTTCGTGGAGACAGCCATCCCAATAAACGTGGCTACCAGCATAAGCGGCAGCAAAGGCATCTCCAATTGAATTCCGGTTTGTAGGTCGCCAATGAAGCCAAGCAACGACTTTAAGGCGATAATGAATAGCGACGCGCCCACCGCGTTCTTCATGGGCATGCCTAAAATAAGTACCAAGGCAGGTATAATTAGAAAGCCCCCGCCCGCGCCGAGTATGCCGGTAACAACACCAACTACGGCGCCTTCAATAATTATCAGCCCAACGTTGGGTTGTTTGTTCTCAATAACTTGTGTTGCTGGCGCCGATTTGCTGTAAGCCTTTTTCAACATCATGGCTGCCGAGGCCAACATCAGCATGGCGAACAGCACCATGATGCCCAGATTTTTGTCTATGGTTAGCGATTGAAAAGCGATAGTTTCGGGAATGGCGGGCATGAGGAAGGCCCGTGTTAGATAAACAGCAATAATGGAAGGTACAGCGAATAAAATAGACGCTTTAACGTCAACTAAACCTTCTTTGAAATACCTTACTGCGCCGAATGCGGCTGTGGCACCCACAATAAGCAATGAATAGCCGGTGGCGACATCTGGCGTGACGCCCATTAGGTAAACAAGGATAGGCACGGTAAGGATAGAGCCCCCTCCGCCTATTACGCCTAAAACCATTCCCATAAGAACAGCAGCGATGTAACCAAGAATAATCATATCGACACCTTATTTCATTTTGATATATGATAGAACAAAATATACAATAAAGTACATTCTAAATATATATTTAATTTTTATGGTGCGGTAAAATTCATCGATTAAAACAATCGCTTTTTTAGATAACCCATGAAAATCAATACTTTTAGTAATTTAGCGTTTCGCGTTTTGATCTATCTCGCGTTACGAAAAAATCAATTGGTAAAGACAGGTGAAATTGCAGATGCGTACTTCGTATCTTTTAATCACTTAAAAAAAGTCATCACCTTGCTGATCGACAAGGGATACATTATTGGCACAAAGGGACGCGGGGGCGGCATTCGTCTGGCAAAAGATGCCAAGCTTATAAATATAGGTGAAGTTTTTAGGTTAACGGTTGAAGACGTGGCATTGGCGGAGTGTTTTGCATCACCAACGAATAAATGTGTTATCTCGCCCACATGTCGCTTGAAAACAATTCTTCAAGACGCGGCTGATAAATTCATCAGCGAGCTTGACCAATTTACGCTGCATGATTTGGTTAAAGACAGAGAGGGCGCACTCGCCATGCACCTTGCCATCGATTTTATAGAAGTTGAATAGCTGGCCTTATTTAGGTTGCTGTTCGTAATATGTTTTTTATGATAGCGCTTTCTGATTAAGGCATTACACAAGTAGGTTTAGGAGAGAAAATTGGAAAACTGGACATCAACTCCCTTCGAGCCGTTTGCCGGTTTAGCAGGCGGGCTGCTTATTGGTTCATCTGTGGTTTTATTACTGCTTACTCTAGGCCGTATTGCGGGTATTTCAGGTATTGCCGCAGGCGCGATGACACAACGCGGCATTGAACGCTACTGGCGCTTGGCGTTTTTAATAGGTGTTGTGCTATCTGCCGTGCTTTATATTGGGTTTACCGGCGGTATGCAGGTTCAAACTCAAATGAGCTCGGCGTGGCTGGTTGTTGCTGGCTTGCTAGTGGGCTTTGGCACACGCCTTGGCTCTGGCTGCACATCGGGCCACGGAGTGGCTGGCCTTTCAAGGTTATCACCCCGCTCTATTGTTGCCACGCTCACGTTTATGGGTGCGGCTGTACTTACCACCACAATTATCAGACACCTGTAAATTAACCGAGGAGAGAATATTATGAGAGCAATTATCGCCTCTCTACTTTGTGGGCTGTTGTTTGGCTTAGGCCTGTTAATTTCAGGTATGAGTAACCCTGCTCGCGTGCTTAATTTTTTAGATTTAAGTGCCAACTGGGATGCCACGTTAGCTTTTGTAATGGGCGGTGCTATTTTGGTGGCTGCGCCAGGTATGTATTGGGTGCGCAAGCGCAACAAGCCTTTGTTTGCCGAGAAGTTTGATATACCAACTAGCAAAACTATCGACGCTAAATTGATATTAGGTTCTGCCGCATTTGGTATCGGCTGGGGTATCAGTGGTTTTTGCCCAGGCCCTGCCGTAGTTGCTATTGCGTCGCTTCAAACTGATGTTCTGTTGTTTGTAGGAGCAATGATCATTGGCATGTTGGCGCAGCATTGGTTGAAGCCTAAATCGGCATAAGAGAGCAATTCGCTTTTACACTTCATACATAAGCTGTTGGTCCACTTGTGCTTGCATAAGGCGCTGTTTTGTTAGCAATGCCTGTTGCGAGTTACTTATTTCTTGGTAGGAGATGATATCCACATTATCCCCTACCAAGGATAATCCCTGCCTTATCCGTCTATGGGTATAGCATATAGAAGCGCGTTGGCGAAGTTTCTCGCTGTGTTTCTCGCTCCCCTATTTACCTTGTTAAAGCGCTATGTGAATAAATCAACCTGCTAGGCCGCTTAGGTCATAGCTATTCCAGAATAACGAGTGCTGTTGAAAATGCAGCGATACTTAGCGGGCCTTGCGTCACAAACTCGCTCAATTCACCCGCATCGCTCTTCCAAAGCTTAACTTTTGTTGAAGCCATAAACCCTAGTGGAAGGGGCATTTCATGCGTATCGTAAGACAAGTTCACCGCAGTATAGATTCGCCTTTTCTCTGTTATCACGGAAAAAGCCAGAAGCTGTTTTATCTCATCAACATGGTAAACACTGAATGTACCAGCAGCGTCAGATTTCAACGTTTCTGTTAGCTCTAATGCTGTATTTTTCTGTAGGGAAAAGTTGTGCAACAACAGCGCATTGTCTTTATCTAAGGGTAGCGTTAAAAATAGTGTAGTGAGCAGCGCAATCTCTCTTTCATCAAGAGGTTGCTTACATTGGCTACCTTGCTGCTTAAAAGCTACCTGTGAAGGCTCAGATGAAAAAACATCGCTTAGTACATTGGCTAACCTGCTTACTGAGCGCTTCTCATCTTTCTCCTTCAATAAATTACACACTGCTTGTGAAATTAATCGCGCTCGCTTTTCATTAAACGCCGAAGTTTGAGCATCGCTTTGCGTATCAGCTTTTTCTGTGAACATGAAAAAACTGATGCCCCCAACAAATAAAGCACAAAATAAAAGCCATTTTAGTGGGCCGAGCCGGTTCAACGTTTAGCCCCCCTTTCCTTTCAATAAGCCCACACCCAAAGCGGCCATGGTTACGGCAATAACGCCGTTTAGATAGTTGAAAAAAGCATAGGGTGCATAGTCGAGAACCTCAACCCCAAGGGTGGCAGAATAGAACGCGCCTGCGGTTGTCCAAGGTATAAGGCCTGTGGTCATGGTGGCGCCCTCTTCTACCGACCGTGACAGCACGGCAGGGTCGAGCTTTTGTTGTTCATATTTTGCTTTGAATAACTGGCAATTTAATATGATTGAGATGTAGGCTTCGCCCATAGCCACATTGCCTAAAAAGCCAGAGGCTATGGTTACCGCTATTAAGCTTGCTGTGCGCTTCACCCGTTTAATGATGCCCGCCAACAGCGCCGCTAAAAACCCCGCGCCGTGTAATATACCGCCCAGTGCGATTGCCATTAAGGCCAGCAGTAAGGTCCAGCTCATACTGCTGATGCCGCCCCGCCCTAAAAGCGCATCTAAATTCGGTATACCCGTATTTTGAGGGGTGTTTTCCCACAGTGCGTTAAGCACGCTAATGGTATTAGTATCTTGATAGAAAATGGCGATGATGACGGCCAGCAGAATGCTGAATGACATGGTGACTTCAGCAGGGACTTTTTTAATGCTTAGCACCGTAAGTAGCACCAACGGTAACAGTGTTATATAGGGTGCAAGGTTATAGTGCTTAGCAAGCGCGGCTTTAATTTCAAATACCTGACCTGCGTTTAAACTTTCGCTTGCGTAGCTAAAACCTATGACTAAAAAAATAACGATCGAGAGAAGGAAAGTAGGCAGTGTAGTAAACAGCATGCCATACATATGCCGATAGAGGTTCGTGCCCGCACTCATTGCAGCGAGGTTGGTGGTATCAGAAACCGGCGACATTTTATCCCCAAAGGTTGCGCCACATACCACCATGGCAGCTACAATGGGAGGCGGTATGTTCATGGTAGCGCCAATGCCCATTAGCACCACGCCCATAGTCCCTACGGTTCCCCACGATGTGCCTGTAGCTACCGACATTACCGCACACAAAATTAATCCCACCGCCAGAAACACACTGGGGTTTAGCCAACTTAAACCGTAATAAATTAGCGTTGAGATAGTGCCGCTTTGCATAAAGCTGGCGATAACCATTCCGATAAGTATGAAGATATAAATGGCCGGCATGGCCCGCGTTAATGCGCTGGTCATTAATTCGCGAATTTGCAGGTACGTGTACCCCAAACTAAAAGCATTCGCCCCAGCCCACAGCAAACATACAAATATGAGCGCATGCAGGCTAATACCCAAGCCGAACAATCCACCTGCTATCAGTGCGACAATAACACCAAAACAAAGTAGTGACTGAGGAAAGCTCGGGCGTTGAATAGAATGTGGCGACATTATTGGCACGTTGATACGCTTAAAAATGAACTAGTAAAAAACAGTATAACGACTTTGCTATGCGTTGGAATGACTTTGATGTTGCATTGGATTGGGCGTTAGAGTTGCAGCCACGTCTAAGGTAGGCGTGCCCGATTCTGATATAGAAATGCTTAAGGGGATCATTCCATCATAGGTCATCAGAAAATAAAATGGCCCGCCCTAGAGGATTCGAACCTCTGACCTCGGCCTCCGGAGGGCCGCGCTCTATCCAGCTGAGCTAAGGGCGGATCGTGCTACGGTTGTAATAACCGTGTACGTTCGCAAAGGAAAAATACGCAGTTAAATGTACGCTGCAAACGGGGCGTAATAATACTGACGGCACGGGCTGGCTTCAACTCATTTATTAAAATCTCTTTAGGTGGCTTGGAACAAGTGTTAAAAATCCTTACTTTTTATGGGTAATTGGCTTCAAATAGTTGTTCAACCCCAATTAACCGTTATAATCTGGCCAGTTATATTTTAAACAAATTCATCATTGCCTGGAGACAGATGTGAAATTAAAGACTTGGTTAACTGTTGCTGCTACTGCGCTAACTGTTTTTGCAGCACAAGCACAAGAAATGAGTAACGATGAAATTGCCGATCGCATTAAGCCGGTTGGTCAGGTACACGTAGCAGGCGCAGCGGCTGAAGGAAGTGCTGGCGCAGCTGGCGGTGCAAAGTCTGGTGAAGACGTTTACAACTCTGCATGTGTTGCATGTCACTCAGCAGGCGTTTTAGGAGCTCCTAAAGTTCACGCTGCAGCAGACTGGCAACCACGTTTAGACGAGCGCGGTCTTGATGGCGTATGGCAAAACGCATTGAACGGTATTAACGCTATGCCTCCTCGTGGTACATGCGGTAACTGTTCTGATGACGAAATTAAAGCTGCAATCGAGTATATGATTGAAGGTATCTAATACCCGCTAAATCGTAACAACTTGATGGAAAAAGTAGCGTTTTACCCTCTAATCGGGTAATTTAACTCTTTGGGGAAACGTTACTTTTTTACTGGCGAGCGGAATGTCACAAGATTCGACGCAACATGAGTTGACGGAAGAAGAACTGCGCGAACTTATACCGCAGCTTCAGCAACTCACTGACAAGTACAAGCGCGCTGAACGTGTTCAGAAGGCGCTTTTCGACATTTCTGAGCTTGCCAGTTCTGTAAGTCACCTTAATCGCCTTTATTCCGCTATTCATGAAATCATTGCCGATTTTATGAATGCCGATAACTTCTTTGTCGCCTTTTACGAACCCGACAGTAACGTTGTCGATTTCGCTTACTTCATTGACGAATTCGACGAACAAACCGTTCGCCAGCTCCCCGCTGAATCGTTAATGGACGGCATGACCGGTTACATTCTCAAAACCGGCGATCATCTATTTTACAAACGTGACGATGAAGAAAACTTTGCCTCTCAGCATGATATAAAGCTAGTTGGCTCACAGCCGTTTGAGCTGCTGGGCGTGCCCCTTAAACGAGGAAGCCAAGTCATAGGTGCCATGGTAGTGCAAACTTATGATGAAGGTGTGCACTATACGCAAGAAGATTTAGAAGTACTGCTGTTCGTTTCTCAACATATTGTTACCACGGTTGATAGAGTAAAAAATCGTGAGCTCACTGAACGCACCATCCGCGAACGCACCCGCCAACTGCGAAAAATTAATGACGACCTCCAAGAAGAAATATTAGAGCGCCAAAAAGTAGAGTCGCTACAGCAGGCTTTATTCGAGATATCTGAACTGGCAGCTAACCTTGAAGGCGATATGGATGTGTTTTATTCCAGTCTGCACGAAATTTTAGCCCGGCTAATTAGCGCACCTAACTGTTACATTGCCATTCTTGATAAGGAAAAAGAGCTACTCGCATTCCCGTATTTTAGTGACGCACAAGAAAAGAACATAAGTTCAAGGCCTTTAGGGTTAGGACTTACTGAATTCGTTCTGCGAACGGGGCAAGCTGAGCTGGTTAACCCGCCCAGAGTATTGGAGCTTGCAGAGTCTGGCGATTTGGATGTGTCGGTTGCGCAAACCATGCTAAACAGTGCGAACTCGTGGTTAGGTTCGCCGCTTGTTGTAGATGGAGAAATAGCAGGTGTTATTGCCGTACAAACTTACGGTAAACACGCAAAATATAATTCTCGCGACCAAGAGCTTTTGCGCTTTGTATCGCACCATATTGCTGTAGCCATTGAGCGTAAGCGCAATACCGAGTCGATGCAGCGCTATAACGTTGAGCTTGAGGAGCGCGTTAAAGAACGCACAGCCGAGCTAAACCGTGCTAATAAGTTCTTAAAGCAACAAATTGAAGAGCGTAAAGAGATTGAGCTTAAGCTTATTCACGATGCGCATCACGACTCGTTAACTGATTTGCCTAACCGTGCCATGTTCACTAGCCGCTTAGAGCTGGCTATTGCCAGTAAGCAGCGTTACAGCGAAAACATGTTTGCGGTGCTGTTTATCGACCTAGACCGTTTTAAAGTTATTAACGATACCCTAGGTCACCACGCCGGCGATGAGTTCTTAATTGAAGTAGCTAGACGTATTGCGCTGTGTATTCGTGGTCACGACCTGCTAGCGCGCTTAGGCGGCGATGAGTTTGTTGTACTGCTTGATAACTTTGAAGATGAAGCAGACGTAGAAGAAGTGGCTAGCCGTATAATCTCATCTATTTCCGAGCCGTTCTTGCTTGATGGTCGGGAGATGTATTCAGGTGCAAGTATTGGTATTGCGCACTTAGAAACCTACTATCGCGCCGCTGATGAAGTGCTTCGTGATGCCGATGCCGCTATGTATCAAGCAAAAACGCTAGGCCGCGGACGCTTTGTTATGTTCGACAAGAGCATGCGCGACAGGCTTATTGAAGAACTTGAGCTTGAAAATGAGTTCAGACGTGCACTGCGTGAAGAAGAGTTCGATTACTTCCTACAGCCCGTTATAAAGCTTAATGACGACAGCACACTGTATAAAGAGATGTATATTCGCTGGTCGCACCCTGCCTACGGCAAGATTGCCAGAGAGCAGTTTAGACAAGTGGCAGAACATAGTGGCCTTACGCTAGATTTAGACCTGTTCCAGCTAACCAAAGCCTGCGAGCTGTTAAACCATTATAAAAACACCGACGACCCGATAAATAAAATAGCGGTTAACGTTTCAATTAATCATTTGCTACAGGCTTCTATGGTAAACCAGATGATTAATGTGATTGAAACATCAGGTATTACGCCTAGCCAGCTGGTATTTGAGTTTGATGAAAACGACTTAAATCGCCGCTCTCAGTTCATTCTTCCTGCTATTAAGAAGTTAAAACGTGCGGGCGTAACTTTGGTGCTTGATAACTTTGGAAGCGGATTGGCTTCACTGAGTTATTTGTTTGCCTACCCCTTCGACTTCATCAAAATTGATCATCGCTTTGTTAAGTCACTGCCTCGCTCTCAACGAAACTTAAAACTTATTCAGTCTGTTATGCTTATTTCAGAGCACTTGAAGTTTCAGGTTATTGCTGAAGGCGTAGACTCACAGGCACAGCTAGATGCACTTAACGAAATTGAATGTATTTATGGCCAAGGCAAAGTATTGAAGTACGCCAAAGTGCTGGATATGACGTCGCTAGCAAGCTGACAGTTAGTACTTACTTGCTAGCGTAACCTTGCCTCAATTAGCAGGCTACTTTTTCCCTAGAATATCTCGTAGATTAGCAATTCCCACCTGTGCTTTTTGCTGGCGCTCTTCTTTTGTAGCCTTCGGTTTCTGATTTTCCCACTGTACATCGTCGGGCGGCAGTTCGAATAGAAAGCGGCTTGGCTCTGGGTTAATCACTTCACCAAACTGTCGTCGCTCTTTAGCAAGGCTGAATATAAGCTCGCGCTGGGCGCGAGTAATTCCCACATAAGCAAGTCGGCGCTCTTCTTCTACGTTGTCTTCGTCAATGCTGCTTTGGTGCGGCAATAAGCCTTCTTCCATGCCCACTAAAAATACAATAGGAAATTCCAAACCTTTTGAGGCGTGTAGCGTCATTAACTGAACTTGATCCCCTTCCCCGTCGTCTTCGCCACGCTCCATCATGTCGCGCAATATCAGACGGTTCACCACTTCGGTTAAGGTCATGGGTTGGTCTAGGTCATTGCCTTCCAGCATATCGTTAACCCAGCCGAATAAGGTACTTACGTTGGCCATGGCCATTTCGGCGGCTTTGGGGCTGGCGCTGGTTTCATATAGCCATTCTTCGTAGCCCATAGTGCGGATCATGGTGCGAACCGCGTCAGCGGTGTTGCCACGCTCCGCGTTGTCCGATAGTTCTACTATCCAGCGGGCAAAGGTAGAAACCGAATGAAAGGCTTTATCGGGCAACACGCTATTTAAGTTAGGGTGCGTCGCCGCTTCGAACATAGATACGCCCAAGCTATTTGCAAAGTTACCCAGTTTTTCTAGCGTAGCGCGGCCTATACCGCGCCCTGGCGTGTTGATAATGCGAAGCAAAGCGTTGTCGTCGTCCTGATTCACCAACAACCGTAAATACGCCATGATGTCTTTTACTTCAGCACGGCCAAAGAACGACATACCACCGCTGATTTTGTACGGAATGCGGTTACTCATTAACAGCTTTTCAAAAATACGGCTTTGGTGATTCCCACGATACAAAATGGCGTAATCTTTAAACTGGGTGCGGTTCATGAACTTGTGCGCCAGCAGTTCTGCCACCACGCGCTCACCTTCATGCTCTTCGTTCTTCGCCTCTATCACTTTCAGCGGCTCGCCGTACTGCAGCTCTGAGAACAGGGTTTTATCGAACAAATGCGGATTGTTCTGAATAAGAATATTCGCGCAATGTAGAATACGGCCTGACGAGCGGTAATTTTGCTGTAGCTTAATGACGTTTAAGCGCGGAAAGTCTTGCTGTAACAGGTGCAAATTCTGCGGCTTAGCGCCACGCCATGAATAGATAGACTGGTCATCGTCGCCCACCACGGTAAAGCGCGCACGCTCACCTACTAATAGCTTTACCAACTCGTACTGACTGGTATTGGTATCTTGGTACTCATCCACCAGCAAGTAGCGAATTTTGCTCTGCCATTTGGCTCTTATTGCTTCGCTACTTTTTAAAAGCAATGTAGGTAATAAAATTAGGTCGTCGAAGTCTAGCGCGTTATATGCCTTAAGGTTGTCTTGGTAACGCTTGTAGGCTTCTGCAAACTCTCTCTCGCCCGTGCTGGTTGCTGATTTTAATAAAGCATCAGGCAAGATAAGATCGTTTTTCCAGTTCGAGATGCAGCTTTGTAAAAGCTGAAGCTGATCTTTATCACCATCGAGGGTGTCGGACGTCAAATCGTTAAGCAACGCGAACGAGTCTTTATCGTCGAATAACGAGAAACCTGGCTTTAAGCCAAGATCTTTCACATGCGCTTTAATAATGGTTAAGCCCATGGTGTGGAAGGTCGACACTTTTAGCCCGCGCGCCTCTGGCTTGCCCAAGGTTTGCGCTACACGTTCTTTCATTTCACGTGCTGCTTTGTTGGTAAAGGTTACCGCTGCAATATACCGAGCTGGCATATCGCAGTTTCTAACTAAATGAGCAATCTTATTGGTAATTACGCGCGTTTTACCACTACCCGCCCCCGCCAGCACCAAACATGGGCCAGACACAAAGGTTACGGCAGACTCTTGAGCTTCATTTAGTTTCATTTAATACCTAGAACAACGTACATTTTTGGCGCGACACAGTTTTCATTGCATGTCGTGTCGATACCGATAGAATAGCTTTCATAATTTGAGCTGCGCATTATAAGGGAATTCCATGTTGGATCCGAAGAAACTCGAAGATTTAGCGAAACAAATTGCTGATGCCGTTCCACCTGGCGTTAAAAACATGGCTGAAGAAGCCGAAGGTCGAGTAAAGGCGGTATTGCAGTCGCAGCTGTCTAAGCTTGATTTAGTGACTCGCGAAGAGTTCGATATTCAAAGCCAAGTGCTTATTCGCACTCGTGAAAAGCTAGACGCTATGGAAAGCCGCATTGCTGAACTTGAAGTGAAGCTAGCGGAAAAGTAGGCGTTCAAAGCTTACAGAAACTCAAAAAGCGCCTTTATGGCGCTTTTTTTGTGGCTGAATACCATAAACAATGGTTTGTATTGGGCTAGTTACTTTTACTGTTACACCAAATAAAAATGCAGTGCCGTTCCTAGCGTGATCGCTAAACCAATATAGTGATTTTCAATAAACGCGGTGAAGCAGCCTTCACGCTGACGGCGTTTAATAAGCTGATACTGGCGCACGCATAACAGAGCCGAAAACAGCACGGCTATGTAGTAAGGCCAAGTTGCGTTAATAGCACAGCCTATACACCACAAAATGGCAAGGGCAGCGGCCTGTAGCAGCATGACTATGAGCACGTCGTTTTTGCCGAACAATATGGCCGTAGACTTGATGCCTATTTGTAGGTCGTCATCGCGGTCTACCATGGCGTACATGGTGTCGTAAGCTACCGTCCATAGTAAGTTAGCAATAAACAACCACCAGCCGTACGCTGGTACTGTTTCTGTCACAGCCATAAATGCCATAGGAATGGCCCAACCGAACGCGGCACCCAATACCACCTGCGGTAAATTGGTGTAACGCTTCATAAAGGGGTAGCTTGCTGCCAAGAGTAAGGCTACCACCGACAACGCAATGGTTTGCCAGTTAAGGAATAACACTAAGACAAATGCTAAAGCGATAAGCGCACCAAAAAGTTGTAGCGCTTGTTTAGCCGACACTTCTCCGGTTGCAAGCGGACGTTGGGCAGTGCGCTTTACGCTACCGTCTACTTTTCTGTCTGCATAATCGTTAATCACACACCCGGCTGAGCGCATGACAACGACGCCAGCTACAAAAATGAGCGTAATGCCTAAAGGCGGTAAACCTTGTGCAGCCATAAGAAGCGCCCACAGCGTAGGCCACAGCAGCAAGTAAATACCTACGGGTTTATCAAGGCGCATCAGTCGCGCATAGGCGTTCCAATTGTGCTTCATAATTGCTTTTCGCTTTCCTTTTCGTTTTTAGCAGAGCGGCTATACGCCGGTGAGGAAGGAAGAAATACCTCTGCTACTATCATGCTGTAGTTGCCTAACGTAAACAACGAGCGCCTGCCCCACAAGGTTTGATTACTGTTAATACCAAACTGCGAAGCTGGCACTGTACACAGTTGAAACTCTGAGCGTGTAAAGCGTTTATCGTTAAACAAACGTTTTCCTAAAGGCTCTCGACCAAGATCTGAAAGTTCGCTGTCAACAAAGGCTTGAGGAATGATAGAACGTGCAAACACCCACGGCTTATGATCGCCACATAGGAGAATTTCTCGCGCTTGATAATGGGTTTCACCGTTGTCGAGTAACAACGACAGTTCATTGTCGTGAGGAATCTGCTCGTGCTGGCCAATAAGCTCTAGAGAAAAGTGGTTGCTTAAAGACTGCACTCGCTCGGTTAACGACCCAGTGTCTAACAGCCAGTTTTTTAGCTGTGCATTAGGAATTGTGATGCCAGAAGGTGCTTGCCAGTCAACCGCCAAACCCACTGGAAAAGTGGCATTAAAACTCACACGAAAAGCCCGAATAATGAATCTGTTAGTATGATAACACGTCATGTTCAATTATTTTCACTCGGTTAAACTTTTGCAGTAGTGTGTTTAATCAGAGTTTTGCTACACTACCAAGTGAATTTATTACTTTGGTGTTTCGGACTTCACTATGCTTAAGTCTTTAGTTTTACGCGTATTTGCGGTTAGTTTTTTCGTTCTTGGTTGTAACGCAGCAGTGGCGCAAGACAAAGCCAACTATGCTTATTTGGGCTTAGAGCCAGAGATTGTTACCAACTACATTAGCGATAGCGCACAAAAGCTTGGCTATGTACGCGTGTCAGTTGAATTGATGATCCACGATGTTAATCAGCTTGAAATTGCTGAACACCATATGCCGTTACTTCGCTCTACTGCCATTGAAATATTCGGCCAGCAACCGGCAGAGAAAGTTAAATCACTAACTGGTCGTGAAGATATTCGCCGCGCTATTCTTAAAGCGTTGCAAGAGCACATGAAGCAAGAGACGGGCGGCGAAGTGGTGAAAAACGTTATCTTCACCAAATACTTATACCAAGGCGGTTAAAAGTAGATAACGGGCTAAAAGGCTAACGTATGCCTTTTAGCTACATAAAACGCCACTAGCGTTTACCCGACCCAAGACTTAAGGCCCCGGCGAGCAAACATCCAGAAATAAGCCCCGCTGTATGTGCAGCATTCGCCATGTTTACCCACAAAATATCGGCATAACCCAGTACCAACCACACCAACATAAAGCCTACAATTGAATTTGGCAGCGACAAGCCCCAACTTGGTCGCAACCAGCCTAGCCACCACACAAAGCCCATTACGGCATACACCACACCAGACAAGCCGCCAAACAAGAACAGGTTGCCTTGCACAGGGTCACTAAACAGCGCTTGTGCGGCGTTCGAAATAGTGGCCGACACTAAGAACACAATAAGCAGCATGCTCATGCCAAGGGTGCGTTCAATTTTAGCTCCCAGCATGCCCCACCACAGTAGGTTAAATATAATGTGCAGCGCCGAAAAATGAATGAACGCAGGGCCTAGTAATCGCCACCATTCGTGATTTTGCGACAAAATGGAAAATGGCTGCATCAATAAATGCTGTGCGATAGGGGCAAACAGTCCAAACAACGACAGTAAATAAACCGCAACACACAGAATAAATACCACCGAGGTAAAGGGCGCTTTCACGGCATCGGCAATGATATTACCCACGGAAAAGCCATTACCCGAAGGCGCCAGCCGTACGTTCTTGCCATTATCCCATGCGGCTTGCTGGTACTTCGGATCGGTAGGATTTGCCAAAAAGCCATCCGCAATAATTTTTGCACGGTCGAGATGGTCGTGATTATCTAATACCACCACGAACTCTTTATCGTGCTGTACTACAGCGGCCTGAATGTGCTGACTGATTAAATAATTGGCGAGAAGATGTGCAGGACTTTGCTGATTGAATGCAATTAAAGGATGAGCCATAAGCTAGTTGTTACCCCGAAACAGAAGAATATGAATGCGATATGACATATACCAAGGGCGCGGTATATAACCTCTTTATACTGAAATACTGCAGTAGCTGCAAAAAATAAAGGTGCACATTGTGCACCTTTATCAAATCGCTATGCCGTGACTACTGGATTTGCCAGTCGCCATGCTTCGAAGCCACCGTCCATACTATAAACGGTTTCAAAGCCTTGCTGTGCAATCACTTGGGCCGCCTGCTGGCTGCTTACGCCGTGGTAGCACACTACAATCACTGGGATATCTTTGGGCGTTTGGTCGATAAACGCTGCAAAGTTGTCGTTGTTCAGCTGCGCTGCGTTAGGCATGTGTCCATTAGCAAACGATTGAGGATCGCGAATATCCACAATGGTTACGTCACCTTGAAAGTTTGCAACGTCGTTTACGCTAATGTGTGAGAATGTTGTCATTATTGCCAGTCCAGAATAACTTTGCCTGAGTGTCCAGACCCCATGGTATCAAACCCTTTCTGAAAGTCATCAATAGAAAAGGTGTGTGTGATGATAGGCGATAGGTCTAAGCCGCTCTGCAGCAAGCTCGCCATTTTGTACCATGTTTCGAACATTTCACGGCCGTAGATGCCTTTTATCACCAAGCCTTTGAAAATAACCTGGTTCCAATCGATGGCAACATCTTGTGGAGGTATTCCCAGCATGGCAATTTTGCCGCCATGGTTCATTTTGTTCAGCATGTCTCTGAAAGCCACCGGCACACCAGACATTTCCAGACCCACATCGAAGCCCTCTGTCATACCAAGTTCGTTCATTACGTCTTTCAAGTCTTCCTTGCTTACGTCAACGGCGCGGGTTGCACCCATTTTTTTAGCAAGCTCAAGACGGTAAGGATTAATATCGGTAACCACGACATGACGAGCACCTACATGCTTTGCAACTGCAGCAGCCATAATACCTATTGGGCCGGCACCGGTTATCAGTACGTCTTCACCCACCAAGTCGAAACTTAGTGCGGTGTGAACAGCGTTGCCAAACGGGTCAAAGATAGACGCAAGGTCGTCACTAATGTTGTCTGGAATTTTAAACGCGTTAAATGCAGGAATTACCAAGTATTCAGCAAAAGCGCCCGGGCGGTTTACGCCTACACCTTCAGTGTTGCGACACAAATGTACACGACCTGCACGACAGTTACGGCAATGGCCACAGGTAATATGTCCTTCGCCCGAAACACGGTCGCCAACCTTAAACCCTTTCACTTCTTGGCCCATACCTACGACTTCGCCCACATACTCGTGGCCTACAACCATAGGTACCGGAATAGTTTTCTGTGACCATTCGTCCCAGTTGTAAATGTGCATGTCGGTGCCGCAAATAGCGGTTTTGCGAATTTTAATCAGTAGGTCATTATGTCCTACTTCAGGTTCTGGCGTGTCTTGTAGCCAAATACCTTTTTCTGCTTTCGCTTTAACTAGCGACTTCATGAAATTACTCCCAGTTCACGGCCGACTTCAATAAATGCATCTACCGCTTTATCAACGTGTTCAAGGCTATGACCTGCTGACATTTGCGTACGAATGCGGGCCTGACCTTTCGGCACAACAGGGTAAGAGAAACCGATAACATAGATGCCTTTCTCAAGCATCTTGTCTGCCATTTCGCTAGCTAAACGGGCATCGCCTAGCATAACAGGAATAATAGCGTGATCTTTACCAGCTAATGTGAAGCCCGCTTCTTCCATACGCGTACGGAAGTGATTGGCGTTGCGCCATAAATTAGCGCGAAGCTCGTCACCTTCTTTCATCATTTCAAACACTTTAAGCGATGCTGAAACGATAGGTGGCGCAACCGAGTTTGAGAAAAGATAAGGACGCGAGCGTTGACGTAACCACTCTACGACTTCTTTTTTGCCCGAGGTGTAACCGCCAGACGCGCCGCCTAGTGCTTTACCTAGAGTACCGGTGATGATGTCTACACGACCCATAACGCCACAATACTCATGGCTGCCTTTGCCGTTTTCGCCAAGGAAGCCCGTTGCGTGACAATCGTCTACCATTACCATGGCGTCATACTTGTCGGCCAGGTCGCAAATAGAGGCTAAATCGGCAATCACGCCGTCCATTGAAAACACACCGTCGGTGGCAATAATTTTGAAACGTGCGCCATCGGCATCAGCTTGCTTTAACTGCTCTTCTAATGCTGCCATATCGTTATTGGCGTAGCGATAACGCTTAGCTTTACACAGGCGCACACCGTCAATGATACTGGCGTGGTTTAACGCATCAGAAATAATGGCATCTTCAGGGCCTAATAGCGTTTCAAATAAACCGCCATTCGCGTCGAAGCACGATGGGTACAAAATGGTGTCTTCTGTACCGAGGAAGTCGCTGATAGAGGCTTCCAGCTGCTTGTGAATGTCTTGTGTACCGCAAATGAATCGTACAGATGCTACACCAAAACCATGGCTATCCAGGCCTTTCTTTGCTGCTTCAATCAAGCTTTCATTGTTTGCAAGACCAAGGTAGTTGTTGGCACAAAAATTAATAACGTGCTCGCCGTTAGCAACACCAATATCCGCTTGTTGTTGCGACGTGATAACACGCTCTTTTTTGTACAAACCATCTTCTTTCGTGGCTTCAATTTGCGATTGCAAATGAGAAATAAATGCCGCAGACATGCCATTCTCCGAGTGTAGGTATATTAAAACTGTTAGTTTAATGAAAGCGCGTTAAAGGGTACACACCCGTGCGCTGTATTTAATGGGTTTGTCGACTAAGTTTGTAAATTATTCAGCACACTACATTGATGGAGCGTGCGCCTTTTGAAACAGTCAAGCAGCCCTAGGCGGATTCTTTCCAAAAACCAAACTCTACTTTTTCGCTTAATACGTCCCAAATGTTAACCTCGGGAATAGGTCTGCTGATAAGGTAGCCTTGACCTAGGTTGCAGTCGAAATGACACAGCAACTCGTACTGTTCACTGGTTTCAATTCCTTCTGCCACCACTTGCATTCCCATGTTGCGCACCATAGAAATCGTAGAGTGAACAATATTTCTATCATCAGCACTGCTGGCGATATTTGCCACAAACGAGCGATCTATTTTGATGTAGTCGGCGGGTAACGATTTAAGATAACTCAAAGACGAATAGCCCGTGCCGAAATCGTCGATAGCCAGCATGCACCCCATGTCGCGAATATTTTGCATGATGGTGGTTGCACGCTTGATGTCCGATACCAATACCGTTTCGGTTAACTCTAAGCAAACTTGGTCGGGCGCTATGTCATTTTTGATAATTTGCTGCTGCAAGAATTCAGGCAAACTCGGGTCTAAGAACTGACCCGCTGACAAATTAATCGCCATCTTCACGTCGGGGTAGCCGCTATTTTTAAGCTCTCTAATTAAATAAGTTGAGCGCGTAATTACCCAGTAATCAAGCTCAAGCATGAATGACGTGTTTTCTAGAAGCGGTATGAAATCTGCCGGGGAAATATTACCCTTTTTAGGGTGATGCCAACGCAATAGCGCTTCAAAGCCCACCAGCCTTCCCGTGTGCATCTCAATTTGGGGCTGAAGCGCTAAGCTAAACTGATTGTCTCTGAGGGCTTCACGCGCCTCTGACTCCAGCTCAACCTTCTGCATTACTTTAAGGTTCATGGTGGCGTCATACACGCGATACTCCGCCCCTTTTTTGGCTTTGGCTTCGTACATCGCAATATCCGCATGCCTTAGCAGTTCTACTGGCGTGGCGCGAGAGTGGTTGGTGATAGCAATACCGATACTGATGGATACGTAAAAGGTTACGCCATCTACAATGATTGGCTCTTTAAACTCTTCTATCAGCTTTTTGGCTACCGTATCTACGTGCTTTTTGCTTTCGATATTTGAAAGTAAAATAACAAACTCATCACCGCCAAATCGAGATGCAATATCCGACTCTCTAATCGGCTTGGAAATACGCATAGCAGCAGCTTTTAAGAGTTTATCGCCGACGTCATGACCGTGACTGTCGTTAACCTTTTTAAAGTCATCAAGGTCCATGAACATCAGTGCCACTAACCTATCGTCGCGAATTGAACTAGCTAGCTGCTTTTCTATTTGAAAAGTCAGCATATTACGGTTGGGAAGTCCGGTTAACACATCGAACATCGCCATTTTTTCAAGCTTCGCTGTGTTAATAGCCATTTGTCCGTCAAAGCTTTCTAGCTGGCGCGCCAGATTATTTGCCGCGTCTTCAACAACGTCCAATTCATCTGTGAATTTGAAAATAGGCGACTTCCTTCGTTTAGCTGCAATGGTGTAAAACTCGCTAAACTTGTGTTCGGCCAGCATAGGCAAACGTTCGCTTACATCTAACAAGCGTATTCTGTATTGATTTAGGAAAAGGTAAAGCAGCGAAGAGAAGATAAAAAATAGCGCAACAGCGCTAGAAATAACTATGTACTGGTATTGTTCGTTTTGACGCACCATGGCCGACACGTCTTGCACAATAAGCAAGTAAGGATGATCACCTGATGCGTGATTAAAAGGCAATAAACTAACCAGCAACTGCTGATTTTCCAGCGCAACGTTCATGCCTCTAATAACTAAATCGTCAATTCGCCAATTATCGGGTAACGCATCAAATAGAGATTGTAAGTACTGTCGATTAGCCGCAGACACTTGGCTTGCCACCCTTAATTCTGACAGCTCAGATGAGGTTTCTTTGTGCTGGACAACAGCAACTTTGTGCACATCGGTAGCGCGACTAAACAGGTATAGCAGTTCTCTCATCGACGTGGACACAACGATGACGGGCAGTGTTTCACCGTTTGCCATGATTGGAATTGAAATGTAGTGCGTGCATACCGAGTCACAGGACAATAGTGAGCGGCTTTCAAACGACACCCGAGTGGTATTCACTAACTTTTCAATGGTTTTATTTACTGGCTGTAGCGGGTTACCAACAACACCGTGTTCGTCAAACAAATACAGCGATTCAACTTGAAAGTTAAGGGTCAGGTATTCACTAAGACCGCTAAGCGTTTGTTGTAGCGATTCAAGGCTATCTGCGTTGCCTCCACTCTTATGGCTGATGATATCAATAAGCGTGATCATTCTGCCGTGCAGAATGTCTTCAAAAAGCTGAACCCGTCGTTGATTACTGACCTGGTTTTCCCGTTGCTGGAGCAGAATTCGAGCGTCAGACTCCTGAATAAGAACCGTTGATATAACTACAGCCACAGTTAATACCATAGCCAACAAAATTGTGATGGTTTTAGTGGTGAAAGATACCTGAACCTTCATCTAATGCCCTTAAAACCAATACATCAATTGCACTGACCACATTTCCCAATGCTTATCGGCATGAGACGCTACATCTAAGTTCAGTAAGCTCACTACCCTTGTCGCACCTTCAACCCAATGATACTCACCTTGAAGTCGCCACTTCGGTGCAATGTCCCAACGCAACCCTAGGGTATATGTATCTTGGTAGCCAAAGTAGGCGGGGATCTCGCCGCCGGTCATCGCCTCTAACTGCTTTCCATCTCGATCTGATTTGTCGTTAATGTATGTGTCGTAGCCAATAAGACCACTTATATTGTTATTAAACAAATACCTAAACTGAACAAAACCGCCCTCGCCCGTGCGTTTAAAGGCAAAGCCAGGGAAGAATAGCCCTTTATTATCCTGAACTTCCCTAACTAGCTCCGCTGACACTTCCCAGCTTGCTGCAAAGTATTGCGCAGACAGCATAATACGCTCTATATCTGCATTACCTGCAACACGGTTTTCATCCTGAGAAGGTGTGTACCTGAAATCAGAACTCAACCAGCTGGCACCTAATTTCCATGTCATGGTAGCCGGTTGCCAGAATACGCTGGCTTGATGAACAAAGTCTTGCTTAATGTCGCCTTTTGCTTCATCTCCGAGTAAAAAATCTCGCTGGGAGTCGTTAATATTAGAGCGACCGTAACTCCAGTTTAATTCCCAGATGTTCTGAGTACCATAGTGTGAGAAACTGGTTTGGATACCGTTGCTTCCCAAAGCAACGTCGCGAAACCCGTCAAAGTACACAGACTGGGGAAGAACAGACGTGTAACGTGTTTGTGGCACATCTCTGGTCACTGAATACAGCCAGTGGCGATTTTTGAAGCGACCAATGTGGACTTGCCCTTGCCACTTACCGGGCAAGTCAGGCAATTTCCAGTCAATAAACAAATAATCTAAACGAGCGCCCTGCTCAAAACGATTCCCGCCGTCTAAATAATTAATTTGCCCGGCAACAGAGATGTTTTCCGCTATTCGATAGTAACCATTTAGCCCAACTTCGGTGAGCTCACCTGTTGTTGCGTTATCGTCAGTTATAAAGTTACTTCCATTTGACTGAGTAACACCTTGAGAGACATAACCGTGCCACGAAAAATCTCCCTGTGAAGCAAGGACAGGCATGCTTATCATTCCAAACGCGAGAGCGATGTATTTATTCATTCTGTTCCTACCTCTACGCGTCTTAATTTCACAATTTCGGTATGTTCAACATAGCCGATAGCGCCTGTGGTACTTTCTAACGCCTCTATCAACGCCTGGTAAGACGTGACCCTAACGGGTGTAACGCCCTGCCCAGAATAGGTAATTTGATCCCATAAGCGAGATAATTGATAAGGGAACATCTGAAGTACTTCACGACAAAACTGCTTGTGGAGCTCATCGTTATCTTGCAATACAAATACCGTGATTTTAGTACCATCGCTCCAATATTGACGATGGCCGGTAAATATCTGACGAAGCTCAGAGCGGTTTAGCTCTGAAACCATGACACTCTCATTAACCATGACGTTTAGTTCTGCTGCGTGTGCCGCAGGCATGCCCGAAAACAGTGCAATATTCAGTAATAGCACCAGTCTAAGTTGAGTATAAGCAAGAACAGTGGATAGCCATCGCAAAGCGGGCTTTTTCATTCAGTAACGACTCCCTGTTATTTCAAAGGAACACTTCGCAACGCTAAGTGTAGATAATATTTGATAGTTTTACCTTACAATTAAGTAAATTAAGCGACAATTAGCTTGTGATGGTGCCCTGGTCTATCAACAGTATTTTTTCCTATTGTTCGTATCTTTTAGCATGCGCTATGTGAAGCCTATTTGCTCGAGTATTACCTTTTCGCGCCAAATAAATGCTTATTTTTCAGATAGAACTCTCCGGGACGCCGCAATTTAACATGCTCATTCCAAAATGATGAATATGGTCAACGATACTCGCGTATGAGCATAACGACTTAGGTTTTTATACTTAAGACGTTGAATTAGATTCACTATTTCAACGAATAATCTTAGTACGTAAAAACTATGAGCGCGTAAACAGACTTTTTTACCTCTGAAACGCGGTCATTGCTGAAAAACCAAAATAAATCATTAGAATAAAGAATTTACCATAAGTTGTGGGCGACATGGCGACAATACGACGAGACATAGGTGCTGGGCACCACTTTATTTTCGACGACACTTTAGTCAGTCACCCCAATGCGGAGATGTTTACCCCCGACTTTTGGCAGCTTCAAGACAAAATAACAGGTCAAGCCAAGGGACGTGGTACAACCATTTTCATTGAGCATGAGGGTCAGCGCTGGGTTTTACGTCATTTCAAACGTGGTGGCTTGGTGGGCAAAGTGCTGAGCGATCAATATCTGTTTATTGGTGTTGAGCGTTCTCGCCCGTTTGAAGAGTTCAGGCTGCTCGAATATATGCGAACACAAGATCTTCTTGTGCCTATTCCGGTTGCGGCGCGTATACACCGCCGAGGCCTGATTTACCGCGGCGATTTAATTACTTTAAGTATTCCAAATAGCAAAGATTTACACCACGCACTGTGCGATAAACCACTGGATAAAGATGAGTGGTATGAGGTTGGCCGAGCGCTGGCAGCTATGCACAATTGTCAGGTGTATCATCATGATGCCAACGTTCGAAACATCATGATTGATAGCGATAAGCAAATATGGCTTATCGATTTCGATCGCTGCGAGCAGCGTCAAGGTAACAGCTGGAAACAAAGTAATTTAGACAGGCTGCTGCGCTCTTTACATAAAGAGAAAGCAAAGAACCCTGTCTTTCACTGGCAAGAGAGCGACTGGTCAGCGTGTATGAATGGTTACCGCGAGGCAGTGAAGTAATAAGGTAAGCGGATTGGTATACGCTAATAATGTGTTACATTAGCCACGTTGAACACATAAACCCTCTACAACGAAAAGATTCGACTTTATGCACACTAGAGCACTTTACCCTGGTACTTTCGACCCGATCACTAACGGTCATGCCGACCTTATTGAACGCGCATCTCAGTTATTTTCTCATGTGATTGTAGCGATTGCTTCTAACCCAAGTAAAAAGCCACTGTTTACGTTAGAAGAGCGCGTAGAAATGATAAAAAAAGTCACTGCTGACTTACCAAATGTTGAGGTAGTGGGGTTTACTGGTTTATTGGCTGATTTTGCTGACGAACAAAATGCCACAATTCTCATTCGTGGTTTACGCGCAGTTTCTGATTTCGAATACGAGTTTCAACTCGCAAATATGAATCGCCGTTTAAATCCCAAACTAGAAAGTGTCTTTCTTACTCCTGCTGAGGAAAATTCATTTATCTCGTCCACCCTAGTAAAAGAAGTCGCTCTTCACCGCGGTGCAGTGAGTGGCTTTTGCCACCCAGTTGTTGAGAAAGCTTTAAAAGACAGGCTGAGTAAGAAAGATTAAGCACCAATAGTAAGTGTATTAGCGTTGGCAGTGAGTACAGAAAAAGGTATTTCGCTGCCCAATAACCTTACTTTCAATGGCTTTGCCACACACTTCACAAGGCTCGCCTTTTCTCCCATACACATTCAAGTGCTGTGCAAAATACCCAGGCTTACCGTCGGTTTGCGCAAAGTCTTTTAATGTTGTGCCGCCTTGTTCAATGGCTTTGGCCAATACTTGCTTAATGGTTGCGGTTAGCGACTGATAACGAGCAGCGCTAATGTTTCCTGCGGCTCTTCGCGGGTCAATACCAGCTAAAAACAGTGCTTCGTTCGCGTAGATGTTTCCTACACCTACCACAATGGCATTGTCCATGATGAAGTTTTTAACGGGGCCTTTTCGATTGCGCGATAGTCTGAATAAGCGCTTATCGTCAAAGTCGTCTGTAAGCGGCTCTGGGCCCAAGTTATCAAGCATGGCTATTTGCATATTAGGGGCCTGAAATAACACTGCCCCAAAGCGCCTTGGGTCGTTAAAACGTAAGCACTTACCGGTGTTTAAAACAATGTCTACGTGGTCATGCTTAATAATTGGTGTCGATGCATCGATAACGCGTAATTTACCCGACATACCTAAATGTAAAATTAACGTGCCTTTGGCTGTTTCAATAAGTAGATATTTAGCGCGGCGTTTTACAGCAATAACGCTCTGCCCTTCAACGTTCGCTACCTCTTGTGGAATGGGCCAGCGCATTCTTCGCTCACGCACCACCACCTGCGTGATGGTATTGCCAATAAGATGTGGAGAAACGCCCAAACGGCTTACTTCAACTTCTGGTAGTTCAGGCATTTACAGTATCCAAGGTAAAAGATTATCAAGTTCGGTGTTGGTTAATGTGTACCAATTATTTTCAAATTTGATCACAACAGGTGATGTATTCGGATAGATGGCGTAAACATTGCCGTTATTATTGCCTGCAAGCCATACTACGACGATATAAGGCTGTACGTTGGTAATCGCTTCGGGTACGTCAGTGGCCGGCTCAAGCCTTGCCCGCTGCCAATATGAAAACTGAACATCCGGCTTGATGGCGAGAACTGTATTTTGACCTGACTGGCGCCACTGCTGTCCAACTCGCTCTAAGCTATGGCCATCGTGCTCTATTTTTAACACATAAGCGTCTTCAGGTAGCAGGCTGCGAGATTGAACAACGTCCTTCTTAGGTACAAGACTGTCTAAGTTGAACAATGCAATCATGATAAGCATGGCAATAATGACCACGTTATTCATTGCTCGCTGAGAAATTCTAGCCACCTGATTTTCCGTTAAATATGAGTCCTAAAATTAGGAATATAGTAATACCTAGCCAATATATAAGCTAATTCAATTCAAAGAAAACCTAGGACCTGCTGGAAAAAAGTAAGTGGGAGAAAGCAGTGATCGCAAGACAAACACATGGGATCGTGGTTCGTCGAATGTGGGATCCGGTGGGATCGTGACGTGATGAAGTAGAAATATCTTCTTCAAAAAGCAAAAAACCCAGCAAGGGCTGGGTTTTCGTGGAGACAAAAGCAAGCTAATTACTTGATTTTGGCCTCTTTGAACATAACGTGCTTACGCACAACGGGATCATACTTTTTGATCTCCATTTTGCCAGGCATGTTACGCTTGTTTTTATCAGTAGTGTAGAAGAAACCTGTACCTGCTGAAGAAACTAGTTTAATTTTATCACGCATTGTCGGCTTCCTTAGATTTTCTCACCACGGGTACGGATGTCAGTTAGTACTGAATCAATACCTTTCTTGTCGATGATACGCATGCCTTTTGCAGACAAACGTAGTTTTACAAAACGGTTTTCGCTCTCAACCCAAAAACGGTGTGTTTGAAGGTTTGGCAAAAAGCGACGACGAGTCGCATTTCTTGCGTGTGAACGGTTATTACCAACCGTTGGACGCTTACCTGTTACTTGGCATACTCTTGACATTGTATTTGTCTCCAGAACAACGATAACTGTCGCGTCAGTTAATCCCAAGCGCTCAAACAGTGGTTGGGTCAAATGACGTATTACTATAAATTAGAGGGCGCATTTTATACAGCAAAGGCAGGATCATTTCAATAAGAAAGTACAAAAAGGTTACTTTTTGGCTTTTTTTTGCTCGAAAAACTACCAGCTCTCATTTTTCACGGCCCGTATTGTACTTTTCCCTAAGCGGTTAGGCTATGAATAAATACGCAATCTACGCTTTAATTTTATATTCGCATTTAAGCATCTAAGATATCCGCACGAGAATAAACGCCACACGAACGCGGCGTATTTCTATTTAATCAAAAAATGGTGACCTTATTTCAGTCATGTCAATCAAACGAGTGGGTCGACGCAGCATTTGACCGCCATCACGAGAAATCGGCACCCATGGGAATAATCCGCGACCTTTGGTAGGTTCTAACAAGAACAGATCTGTAGGTATCGAAATGTAGAAGCCTTTGGTGAAGCTTCCCTCGCCGTATTCTTCTGACGATACATCAGTGAATGCCGCATATGCACCAACAATGATACCGCTATCGAAACGCTTCGCATAATCAATATTCACGCCTTTATCTTTGGCTAAGAATTGTCCAGCACTTACGGTAATTTGCGTGTCGTCTAAGAATTCTGGCTGCCAATAGACACTAGCGTGTCCAGTGACCGCTGTGTAGTCTTCCAGACCTGTTTGACTGTAAGGATCGCGCTGTTTTACGTAAGCAATATCAAGTCCGTAAGCTAGATTGCTATCAACGGGACGATACAGTATTTCACCGCCTACGCCAGCAAACATGGTTTCTAGATAACCCGCGTAGGCTTGAGCATAGAGGTCTTCTGCAATGGTGTCTTTGTAATGTAAGAATGTTGTATCTAGCCATACATCGTTTGCTGACACATATTCACGAACTCGAGTACGCACGCGAGGAAGCGACACTTCTTCGTTGTCTACCAAGTAGTTAAACTTGTCGAAGTTATCTAGAAGCGTAACCCTGGCGCTGCTCATGATTGCGAAGTTTTCGTTAAAGGCATAACCGCCGTTTAGCAATAATCCGGTTTGATACAGATAGAAATCTTCTGGGTTACCGAATGATTGGGTAAAGAAGAAATCCGCGCTGTAATAGAAGCCAGATGTATTGGCAGGATCATAGGCGTCGAGCACTTCTTTTGAGGGTGATGTTCTGACGTAGGTTTCAGTGATATCTGCGTCAACAGATTCGTAACGCGCTGCAGCAATAAAGGCCTCGGCATCCACCTGCGTGTCAACTAAAGGAAGACCTGCGCGATTGTCTACTACATGATAGGTTTTTACGGAATCTGGAAGCTCTGAGGCCGCCACGCGACCAATTCGCTCAATGGCTTCATCCTGGTCACGATAGGCAACCTGTGTACCGTAAAACGTAGCGCTGTCCTCTTTAATTTCAGCATCAGACAGTACAAAGCCCCCCGACCGGTAAAGGTCGTTGTAAAGACGGGATTTATCAACATTTTTCACGTCTTGTGGCACCTTTCTACCCATCAGGTTCTTAGGTGGTTCATCGAACTTTATTTGCGAAGCCGTATTCATATTAAAGCGATACGTAACGCCGAAACCAACAGTATTACCTCGTTGATAGTTCAACGTGAAATCGAAGTCTTTATAACGATACACTGCACCAACATTCCAACGAGAATCTTGCTCTAGCTGTCCAGCTCTGTCACGAGAATAGTCATTCCCTTCGAACTCAAGCTTTAGCGTTAGCGGCTCCCATGGTGTTTGGTATTCCACACCACCGAAAAATGCGGTTGTTCCTTTGAAAAACTGATCGTAGTCTACCTTACCACCGCGGCCAGAGAAGCCCCCTGGGCGTTCACAGAAACTGTCTTTAAGCTCGCAAAACGGATTGCTGATGTCATCGGCTGTACCGAGATATCCCCAGCCTAAGCCCAGGTGAAAGTCGAATGGACCGATAGATTTACTGGCGTTGACGTATTCACTTTCAAAAAAGCCTGTTCCACCAAAGTCTCTGAAGCCGACACTGATATCTGGCAGATAGTAGCTTTCTTTCCATAACCTGAATTTAACGTCTAAGCCTTTATCTTTCAGCGTTTGATCACCACTGAATGATTCAACTTGACTGTAAAGTCTTGTGCGCACGTCAGTATAACGGGCAGTTGCTTCCATCCAATCATAAAGCTGAATGTTAACGGACCAGAAGCGATATTCGCCGTTGTCGGTATAGTTAATGGCCATTCCACCTTCGTCTCGCATACGAGCCGTTGGGGTTTGAATAAGACCATTTCCGCCCTGCACCATCTGCGAAGGGGTAACGCGAACTTGAGTATCAGCAAAAGCGGTAGAAGAAAGCGCGCTGCCAATTACAAGCGCGAGTGTTTTTTTCTTAGAAAGTAGTGGCGCACTCATTGAGGTAAAACCCTATGTACTGCTAAAGCGGCTACGCGCTCATTTAATTGCTTAAGTTTATTGCTAAAGAGTTCTGATGAGATAGGAACATAGACTTGGCTGCCCGGCATAAGCTGCCCAAAATCTAAATTCCAATAAGCAATACCCTTTTCTTCAATATTTCCCATTGGATCAATTACGTAGACATGACTTCTGTCGGCATCAACCGCTTTTTTCACCGTGTGAACAGCCGTATAAACCGACGTATCGCTTTGATGCTTGTACGCACCAGGCTTTACAACAGCGCCAGAGAAATGCACAACGTCAGGTCTTCCATTTAGTCGAATCCAGTATTTACCTGGCTGAAACATAGGGTTGTCTTCAAAAAACAACCTTGCTCGATTGTAGGAAATTGGCATGTCTATGCGTGTAGACACCGTCCATGAGCTTACCTGATCATAGAGATTTTGAAGGGCTTTATGTGTTTCAGAATCGGCATCAAATTGATTGAGCAGTCCGCTAATTTGAGATAGCGCTATCTCTTTCTCTTCTTCAGCTTTAGGATTAGCTAAATCAAAGCCTGAAGCTGAAGGCCAGTACCAATCACCATTATCAGCGACAATGGACAGTACGCTTGATAGTCGTATCGGCCTGTCGAACTGATAGGTTTGCTTGTTTATCATGACACTAACAAGGTTATCATTTGCATATAACTTGGTAGCTGCAGTAAGGCCTAGGGCAATAAAAAGCGTATAGATATACTTCATTATTGCGTTGCTCCTTGTGTCTTCATCTCACGTACTACTCGGCTTAAATAAACCATATCGTAAACGTCTCCTTCAGGGCTGAACTGCTGCTTTGAGGCCAGAAGTTCCTTCGAGTATTTGTGCAAGAAATACGTGTTTTCCCACGACAACCCTACGTCGATAAATGGCGTGTATTCAGAAAATTCTACGGTTTCGATAACCTTAATTACCGGAACAGAAAAGCCTAAATATTCGCGAGTTTCTTCCCCTTCTATTCGCCAAGATGAGTCAACCGGCACACCGTAACCTATGGAAGCAATATCAACTTTGCGTTTCCAATTGAATGGCAGAACATTGTTGGTGGCAAGCGGATTGTGCTGAAGATTTCCCGTGTAGTATAGGTCGTGATCCAAACCTTCAGTTTTAACGATAATGCCATGGTGCATGGTGAAGATGACTTTATCACCAGATACCCACCGGTACTTTTCACCATCGATATACGCAAGGGCAAGCGAGGCTGCGTCTCTTCCGCCCGCTTTAATTTGCATAAGATCAGCTTTACTAGCAGCAATCTCTTCAACTGTATAACTAACTGTTCTATCTTTTAACGCGAGCTTCAGCGTGTTGTAATACGCTAGTGACGTGGTGGAACATCCGGAAAGAAAAAGGCAAACAACACCCGAGAGGGCAAATAAAGTGTGTAGTTTCATTAAAATGCGCCGACAAAAACTAAAAACAAATGAACTTTGCTATAAAAATAAAAAAAGCCGCTAAAAAAAGCGGCTTTTTCGAATACTCTTAAATTTACTGTACGGTCGGTGCGTAAGTAAATGTAACAGGTACGGTGATGGTTTTTGTTACAGAACCAGAGGTAGTTACAGTAACAGTTTCGGTTGTACCTACGCACACACCATCAACGATTTGGTCGTCACCTTCACAAGTAGGTTGACCTGGAGTAGTGCCGCCATTTCCTGGTGCATCAGCAGAGTTGTTGTTTACAACACCCGCAACGATACCCGCAACAACAACACCAGACGCGATCACACCGCCGCTTACGCCGCCGATGCCAGTAGTACCACTACCACCTTCACCATCTTGAGCGTTAACACCTGCAACCATAGTTGCAGCTGCAAATAATGCAATGATTGACTTCTTCATAACAGTCCTTTAATAAAATAACCCACTAAATCCTATGCTAAATCATTTTCAACCTTTTGACTAGATTATAATCGACAAATGACTTAGATTTCTTATCTTAACAAGCCTCGCTGTGCGAATGAAACAGTTTCTTTATCACCAACCACAAAATGATCTAAAACTGGCACATCGATCGACGCCATTGCGCTTTTGATCTCTGCGGTTAATCGTATATCCGCATGACTAGGCTCAGCAACGCCTGAAGGATGATTATGAACCAAAATGATCGCGGCTGCATTATCGATCATTACTTGTTTGATCAATTCTCTTGGATAGACCGCTGCACTGTTGATCGTACCGTTAAACATAGTGCGAAAAGCAATAAGCTGATGTTGGCTATCAAGCATTAAAAGCGCGAACTTCTCACGCTCACAGTCTCTTAGCTTTGCCTGTAGATAACGTTTAGTATCATCTACATTATTAAAAACATCCTGACGCTTCAGCTTTATTTCTAAATTGCGTTTAAATATTTCAAAGCCCGCCTGAAACTGCGCATACTTGCACGGTCCAACTCCCGTTATTTTGGCAAACCGTTCTTTCGTTGCTGTTACCACACCCCGTAAGCAGCCTAGCTCGTTGAGAAGTTCATGTGCCACAGACACAGCGCTTTTTCCTTTCACACCTTTTCCCAGCAAGACAGCGATGAGTTCAGCATCACTTAAGTTTTCAGCCCCATGCTGCAATAATTTTTCTCTTGGCCTTTCATTCTTTGGCCATACTTTTATCGACATTCATCTAGCCCGACTATTCTATAAAAGGTTGTTTATAGATGAATGGTGACAAAGAAACGACTGTATAAAAGACGGGTTTATTAATGGTTTTTACCACCTTTAAAGACTGCTTATACGCCGCTTTCGAAACAAGACCTACTTTCGTTCAGCTATCCGATTTTCTGTCACCATGGTAGGCTAACGCTAATTTAGAGATTTTGTGTTCTTCTATGTCTATTGCTAACAAAAATATTTTGCTAGGTGTTACTGGCGGGATTGCCGCTTATAAAGCACCTGATCTTGTGCGCAAGCTTACTGCGTTAGGCGCAAACGTGCGTGTGGTTCTAACAGACTCTGCTGCAGAGTTTGTTAGTTCATTATCACTTCAGGCCGTGTCAGGAAATCCAGTGCATCGCCAGCTGCTTGACCCTGCTGCCGAAGCCGCTATGGGGCATATTGAATTGGCAAAATGGGCCGATATCTTACTTATCGCTCCCGCAACTGCGAACACTATTGCCAAGCTTGCTCACGGTATGGCAGATGATTTGCTGACTACACTGTACCTTGCAACAACAGCGAAACTCTTTATTGCTCCTGCCATGAATCAGCAAATGTGGAAAGCGGTAGCAACAAAGCGCAACATCGATATTTTAAAAGAACACGGCGTAACCTTTATTGGCCCAGCAAGTGGTGAACAAGCCTGTGGCGATGTGGGTTCAGGTCGAATGGTTGAGCCTGTTGATATTGCCAATGTAATAAATGACGCAGAGAGAAACGCTTTATCCCTTTCTTCGTCGCTAATGGCGTTATCGGGAAAGAATATTACGATAACAGCGGGACCAACTAGAGAGCCTTTGGACCCTGTACGATATATTTCAAATCACAGCTCAGGAAAGATGGGGTTTGCCATCGCTCAGGCAGCAGCACTCGCGGGGGCAAATGTAACCTTAGTGGCAGGTCCTGTGTCGCTTGAAACGCCCGAACGCTGTGACCGTATTAATGTCACAACCGCAGAGGAAATGCTTAATACTTGTCAAACGCTTAGAGCCTCCACAGATATATTTATTAGTACGGCTGCTGTAGCAGATTACAAGGCCGTGAGCGTTGCCGACAATAAAATTAAGAAAACCGGTGATGAGTTAACACTTACTTTTGTTAAAAACCCTGATATTCTAGCAACTATATCCACCAGCCAAGACAGACCATTTTGTGTGGGCTTTGCGGCCGAAAGCCAAAATGTAGAAGATTATGCGCGCTCGAAGCTAGCCAAAAAGAAGCTAGACATGATTGCGGCTAACGATATTACTGCCGAGGGTCTGGGGTTTAACAGTGATAAAAATGCACTGCACGTAATATGGCAAGATGGTGATAAACGATTACCTGCAACCAGTAAAAGCGAGTTAGCGGGTCAATTACTTGCACTTATTGCAGAGCGTTACGCTTTAAACAATAAAAACTAACAGATGCTTATTAAGTGTCGATAATAAAAACGATAAATATAAACGCTTTGGTGTAAGCCAACTTAACATGGAGCCCGAGTTGCTATAACTCGGTAGCGGAGGAAATACTTTCGTCATGCCTGCTGTCAAAAAAACAAATCGCAGAGCTCAAATTCTGCAAGCACTTGCTGGAATGTTAGAAACCAGCCCAGGTCAACGTATCACTACTGCTAAATTAGCGGAAAAAGTGGGAGTGTCTGAAGCGGCACTTTACCGTCACTTTCCAAGTAAAGCGCGAATGTTTGAAGGGCTTATCGAGTTTATTGAAGAAACACTTTTCACGCGCATCAATAAGATTGTGAATGAAGAGAAAGACTCGCTTACGCGTTGTCAGCTTATTCTTCATCTTATTTTGGGCTTTGCTGAGAAGAACCCGGGTATTACTCGAATATTAAATGGTGATGCCTTAATGGGTGAACAAGACCGGTTGCGCGCGCGCATAGCAAAGCTTTTCGAGCGTTTAGAAACGCAGCTTAAACAAGTGCTAAGAGAGCGCAAGCTACGCGAAGGTAAAACCCTTTCTGCAGATGAAGCGATTATCGCTAACATGATGATTTGCTACACCGATGGCCGTATTAATGGCTTTATCCGCAGTGGATTTACGCGTAAGCCAACTGAGCAGTTCAATGAACAGTGGGCTGCTTTCAAGCAAATGTTTGTTTAGAACCCAATTAAGTTACGACTAAGGCGCTTTCAAGCGCCTTTTTTCTTGCTTGTTTCTCATTCTATATTGCATTAACACTTTTCAAAATTAATGCAAAAAGTGAAATTAAATCAGACAGCTGTCGAGTTCAGCTCTCAGCGTTCCAACATGCACATAATTCATTACTTCAGTCACTATCCATAAACTACAGGCACAAAAAAGCAGCATAAAAATGCTGCTTTTTAATGTTTAATAAATATGGACTTACTTGCTAAACGTGTTTCCAAAGAAATCGCCGTCGTTCCACTTAGGCTTGTTCTTTTGGTTTGCTAGTGTCCAACCAATTTGCGCGTTAACCTTGGTGAAAGTCTCTGCCGCATTCCAGTTGAATGGTTGGTTAATGTCGTCGCTAGGCTTATGGTAGTGCGTAGATAAGAACTGACCAAACACCTTGCTGCCATCTACGTTAGGATCTTTAGACTTCAGACCCGGCACCATAAACACTGAAGGCACACCTTGCTTTACAAACGCATAGTGATCTGAGCGAGTGAATAACGCTTGCTCAGGCCATGGATCAGGGCTTAGTTCAATGTTGGCATTCGCCGCCGCTTTTTCCACTGATTCTTGCAAATCACTGTGGTTCGCGCCAAACGCAATAACGTCTGCAAACTCGTAAGTCAAAATTGGCATATCTAGATTTACGTTCGCCACCATTGAAGTAACCGGTACAGTTGGGTTACGAGCAAAATAGTCTGCACCTAGCAGGCCCTTCTCTTCACCCGTTACCGATACGAACAGAATTGAGCGCTTTGGCTTTTCTTCCATTTCGCTAAACAGGCGTGCAGTTTCTAACATCACTGACGTACCAGACGCATTGTCCATGGCACCATTGTTAATGTTGTCTTTCTTCACGGTCTTGGCAAAACCGATATGGTCAGAGTGAGCAGAGAAAACCACGTACTCGTTTTTAAGCTCTGGGTCAGAACCTTCAAGTACACCCACAACATTTGGGCTAGTGATGGTGTCGTGTACGCTCGTCTTACTGATATCAACCACGCCGTTTAACGCAAAGCCTTGCGGTACTTTGTCGGCTTCAAGTTGTGCATAAACGTCATCAAGGCTCTTTTCTGCGCCTTCAAATAACTTACGCGCAGCGCCTTCACTCATGTAAGCGCCACCTTTAAGCTGAGAAAAGCTATTTGCAGGCTGACCACTGTCGTCTAACCATGCCATACGCGGCGTATGGATGTAGTTCAAACGGCTTTGATAAGGGCGTACCTTTTCATTTTTAGGCGTTGTAATAGTGATCATGCCAATAGCGCCATTGTCTACCGCATACTTTTGCTTTTGATAGCCAGATGCAAAGTGAGCGCCCTCTTCTGATGGAAAGTCGCTTGGCTTACCAGCAAGCGCTACAACAACCTTACCTTTTACATCTAAGTCTTTGTAATCGTTGTGAGATAGCTCGTCTGCCACAATGCCGTAGCCCACAAAGACCATTTCACCTTTTACATTAGCCTCGGTGCTAAGCAAGCTTGGGCTAGCTAGATATTCTTTCGGGTAGTCAAAATCGACGGTTTCGCCGTTTTGCGTGAAAGTAAACTTGGGAGACTCTTGAACCAGATTCGCTTTGCGAAACGCTACGTTTTGCATGTAGCCGTCTGTACCCGCTGGCTTCAAACCATATTTAGCAAATTCGGTCGCAATATATAGCGCCGCAATTTCATGGCCACGAGAGCCCGTGTCACGACCTTCAAGCAAATCATCTGCTAGGAAAAACAGATGCGATTTGATTCGCTGTGTATCAGGGTTAAAAGCATTGTCTGTCGATGCGTGGTTATGGGCAGTAGCAGCAAAGGTCATTGCTGTCATTGCACTACCTATAAGGAGTTTTTTTATCATTCTAATTTCACCATATAACTAAGTGTGCATCATGGTAACGCAGTTAATAGGCGGAATACCATTAAACTGCTTACGTTTACCATGTGTTTCCTACCGTTGCTCGCATTTTATGAGCAAGGTAAAATTGTCAGTCGCATGCCGGCTCCGTTTCCGGATATTGTTATGTTTTTTTAGTGAAGAGCAGCATCTATGTCGAAAGACGATATTCTTTACCGCGTTCAGTTCATCAGCAATGGAGAACGTTACGAACTTTACGTTAGAGCCCTTACTCAGGGCGCTTTGTTTGGCTTTATCGAGATAGGTGACTTTGTGTGGGATACCCACACAAGTGTTGTTGTAGACCCTAGCCATGAAAGGTTAAAAGCCGAATTTTCTGAAGTAACAAAAACTTATGTTCCTATGCACAACATTTTGCGCATTGACGCCGTAAATAAAAAAGGTTCGGCCAAAATTACTAAATTAGAAAATAAATCTGATAAAGTAACTGCTTTCCCTAGTCCAATATATACACCAACGAAAGAGTAACCGCCGGGTCATTCCGGTGAAGGTTGCCGGAGACCCTTATGTATCGCTATGTTTTAGCAGCATTATTATTTATTTGCAGCGTTAGCTCATCTGCAAAGGACCTTAACGATGAAAGCTTGTATCAATTACTTGACGATATTTGGCAATACGAGCTTTCGGTTTCCCCGCTTCTAGCTTCTCGCGAAGGCGATACTTCACTCGCTCACGTATTACCAGACAACTCACCCAAAGCCCTGAAAGCACAAAATGAACAATGGCGTACTTTTCAAAAGGCCTTAAGTCAGTATAAAAAAGAAGACATCTCTACTGATGCCTATATTGCCTTGCTGATGCAACAATATCGTTTAGCTAACTATGTGGACGAATATACGTATCGCGCGCATTTAGTGCCTATCAATTCAGAATATGGCTTTCACGGTGCAATGGCCTCGCTTCCTAATTTATCCACCTTTAAACGCGTAGAAGATTATCAGGCCTATATTAGCCGCCTAAATGCGCTGAAACCTTATTTTGACCAACAAATTGCGTACATGAAACAGGCGCTAAAAGAAGGCTACACGCAGCCTAAAGTCGTGCTGAAAGGGTTTGAGAACTCGGTGGCGTCATACATTGTTGAAAATGCAGTGGACAGTGGCTTTTATTCTCCATTTACCCGTTTTCCAGAGTACTTTACTGCCGAGCAAAAATCAGCGCTAACGGAGCAAGGCAAGACAGCAATAAACAGCAGCGTATTGCCTGCGTATCAAATGTTCTTCGACTTCATGGTAGATGAATACATTCCTAATGCCCGTGAAGATATTGCCGCGAATAATTGGCCTGATGGCGTGGCGTATTACGCCAATAGAGCCAAGCATTACACCACCACGGATATGACGCCTCAGGAAATCCATGATTTAGGTTTGTCTGAAGTAAAACGCATTCGCGCGCAAATGCAGCAAATTGTGGATGAGCTTGGCTTTGATGGCGACATTAACGACTTCATTGCGTTTTTACGCGAAGACCCGCAATTCTATGCCACCAGCGCTGAAGATTTACTGAAAGAGGCGTCGTTCATTGCAAAGAAAATGGACGCAAAGCTTCCTTCGCTCTTTGAGTATCTGCCAAGAACGCCTTACGGTGTAGCGCCTGTACCAGACGCTATCGCGCCCAAATATACAACGGGCCGTTACATTCATCCTAGCCGCGATGATCAGCCAGGATATTACTGGGTAAACACGTATGCCCTCGATAAGCGCCCTTTGTATGCATTGCCTGCACTGACCTTGCACGAAGCAGTGCCTGGCCACCACCTTCAAATATCGTTGGCAGCAGAGCTTGAAGACTTACCTATGGTACGTCGTAACACCTATATTTCAGCGTTTGGTGAAGGCTGGGGTCTGTACTCTGAGTTTTTAGGTATTGAAGCAGGTATTTACGAAACGCCGTACGACAACTTCGGTCGCTTAAGCTACGAAATGTGGCGTGCGTGTCGCTTGGTTGTGGATACCGGTATGCACACGATGGGCTGGAGCCGTCAACAAGCGGTTGATTATATGATGGAAAACACCGCGCTTTCAGAACACAACGTAAATACTGAAATAGACCGCTATATCTCTTGGCCAGCGCAAGCCTTGTCTTACAAGATTGGTGAAATCAAAATTAAAGGCCTTCGCAAGAAAGCAGAGAAAGCATTAGGCGAGCGTTTTGATGTGCGTAAATTCCACCGCGCCGTGTTAGAAAACGGCTCAGTTCCATTGTTTATCTTGGAGCAAAACATCAATACGTTTATAGAAGAACAAAAGGCACAATAAACATGATCGTTGCATTTGGTGTTATTGGATTACTTATCCTGTTTTTAATTTACTTTGTGCTGCGAGCGCAGAATTTACAGAAAGAGCTGGCGCTATCGCGTCACTCGAATAAACAGACCAATAACAAGGTTACGTATGCTTATCGCAACCTTGTTCTTGTTACAGATGCGTTGGAAAAAAACCTTACTGCGCGTATTGAAAGTGCCTATAAAAGCCGCCTTATCGACCAAACTCAATACAATGCGCTGCACCCGCTTATGCGCAACTTTTCAACCATTATTATGGCTTGTTGTGAAAAAGGCATGTCTCTTGAAGAGTCTTTAAATAAAGCGTTGCAGAATGAAGAAGTCACTCTTGAGGAAATTCGTGAGGTGGTGAAAGCACTCCCTAGCAACGTGCGTATGGTGTGGTCAAAAAATACGGCCGACGGCTTCATTGCTTTTTGCCAAACCGTTACAGCAACAGTAAGTGGCACGACTGCAAAGGCTCAAAAAGAACCATCTGAAGAGTAACATTTTACTCTACGTCCCTCGTTAGCGCTTATACAGCGCTAACTGTATGGCAGGGTCGTCTGCTTTGCTATGTAGTAAGGCCTGCGACCCTAGCCATGTTCCCACTCTTTTAAAAGTTTAATCTTTTTACCTTTCCAAACTAATCAGTAAGTTAGCACTTAAAACAACAAGTCAAAAACCTTTTGTCTTGAAAAGGGTTATTGCTGCACTATAATACTGTATAAAAATACAGTTCATTTTGAGTACCATGAATAAATCGTTATCCGTGCTTAATAACCATCCGCATATTTGGCGGGCCAGAGATCAGAGACAAAGTGAAACCAAGTTTTCACTGGGTTTTCCGCGTCTGGATAAAGCACTTAACGGTGGCGTTGCATCTACAGGTCTTGTCCGTATCTCTTCGTTAACCGGCATGGGTGAACTTTCACTCTTTAAACAGGTTATATGCCAACACCGTACGCATAAGCTGGTGGTATTTATTAACCCTCCCGGGCTACTACAGTCGCCGTGGTTAGAAAATCTGGGGCTTAAAGCGCAACAAGTGCTGGTAGTAAAACCAGGTTCTGAACAAGAGTCGTTGTGGGCAGCGGAGCAATGTTTAAAAAGTACGGCTTGCCATTGCGTAGTGCTGTGGAGTAATGCTGTAAATCAAAAAGAAGCACGACGCCTACAGGTAGCAGCAACGCATAATGATGCGCTGTGCTTACTGTATACTCCACCGCAACAGCAGGCATCACAGTTAGGTTATCCGAAGGCCAGCTTAAGTGATTCACAAGCCACTCCTTCGAATCAAAGCGACAGTGCATTACCCATTACGTTGGATATCGCGCTAAAGGGTAAACCCCACGCTTTGGCGGTGAACATACGCAAGCAGCGTCATGGGTGGCCCAAAGATAACATTGTTATTTCCCACCGGTGGACACCCGACAATCAGGCCATTAAATGGGCCATGGCACACAACACGCTTTCCGATCAGGCATTACACTCTGTGAGCTAATGATGCTGTGGGCTTATATTTACTGCTATCAACTAACTTTAGACAGCCATATCAAAGCGGCTAGAAGTAAGCGTGCACATAGCCAGTTGTCGAAGCACGAAACTAACAACCAGTATTCAGCGTTAGCGTCGAATACTCCCGTTGCAGTGTACTGCAGTAAAACAAACAAAATTACGCAGTGTAATGATATTGCGAAAAAAGAAGGCATTGAAATTGGGCATGGACTAGCCCAAGCGGCGGCGCTATGTCCTTACGTACATATTCTGCCTTTCAGTGAAGAAGCCGAAAAGCATATGCTGACGCAGTTAGCCCATCGGCTTTATCCACTGGCTTCTGACATCGTATTAGACAACCACATTCACTCGAATAGTGTCAGCGGTCTGGCAGTAAGGCTAGATAACCTAACTCATTACTATGGCGGCCATACGCCACTGTGGAAAACCTTAACTCAAGCTCTGGCTGAAGCAGATATTCGTTATCATTTTGCTAGCGCATGGACAATTGAGGCTGCAAAAGTATTAGCGCTTCATAAATTTAATACCTACTTACATACATCCGATGACATAAAAAAAGCGCTAAGTGCGTGCCCGCTTTCTATTACGGCTCTATCTCCCAAAGTCATTGACTCGCTGGCAAGGGTGGGCGTTTCCTGCGTAAAACAGCTGTTGGCAATGCCGGTACAAGAACTGGGTCGACGCTTTGACAATAACACTATTATGTATCTTACTGCGTTAAGGGGAGAAACCTTTCCACGCGTTACGTTATTTAGGCCTTTGGAGCACTTCGATAACTTTATCCTATTGCCTTTTGATATTGAAAACACGCAGCATCTAACCCCTTTTGTCAGCCAGCAGTTTGAGCATTTGTCTCACTATTTACGGGCAAGAAACTTATATACATCCAGCATCAGTGTACATATTCATTTCAGAGAAGCACCTGTAATGGATATTAATATACGTTCGGCACTTCCTCAGTCCTCAGTACAAAGTTGGCTGCCGTTGTTTAGTCTTAAAACTGAGAATCTGGTGTTGCCTGAGCCAGCCACAGCCATTGCACTCACCTGTCAGCAATTTGAAGAAATGGATACGCAGAATGGCGACTTTTTTAGCGACAGGTTTAACGATATTGCACAAAAGCAATTAATTGGGCGCTTAAACGCGAAGCTAGGCGATAACAGTACGTTTCAACCTCACGCTGCTGACAGCCATCAGTTTGAATATATGACAGTGAAAGAGTCGAGCACCGGTAACTGTGCCGGTAATTACGCTTATAGCAGTGACATTACGCCCACCTTCACCTTTGATGTACCTAAACCGCTTATTCAGGCTACCCAAATTTGCTTTGGCCCCGTGCGATTACACAGCGAGTGGTGGCATGACAGCCCAACAAAGCGCGATTATTTCATCGCCCAAACTGAGCAATGCGTAAGGCTTTTAGTGTTTAAAGATGAAGAGAGCCGCTGGTGGGTACAGGGCCTTTTTTGCTAGCGGTATGCGGTTAAAGAAAAGGGTAAAGGCAATATCATGAAATACAGTGAGCTCTTTTGCCAAAGCAATTATAGCTTTCTTTGCGGCGCCTCTTCCCCCGCAGAGCTTGTTACCACGGCATCTTTCCTTGGTTACGACGCGCTTGCCATTACCGATGAATGCTCAGTGGCGGGAGTAGTACGAGCTTTCGATGAAATTAAGCATCAGGGTCTACCGATTACGCTTATTGTGGGTAGTTACTTTGTATTTGATGACACTTTATCTTTTGTGCTGTTGTGCCCGAACAAAGCGGCCTATAGCGAACTGTGCCGAATTATTACTAACGCGAGGCGTCGCTCTGAGAAAGGTGAATATCAACTAGCTGAGTGGGACTTGCGTACCATTCGCCATTGCAAATTTATTTGGCTACCAAGCGGCAAAGAAGCTAAAGACAAGCATTGGGCTGAATGGCTGCAAAAACACCCGAGCATTGATGCCTATATTGGCGCTCAGCGCCTATTAGACGGACGGGATCACCACAGGTTTGCACATTACAATCATCTACAGTCTGCCTACCCTTTTCCTGTTATTGCCTGTACAGGTGTACTCATGCATCACGCCGACAGACTGCCGCTTCAACATGTATTGCATGCTACTAACGTGCATACCAGTGTAGATAAAATAGGTCGGGATGCGTTGAGTAATGCAGAGCGTTGTCTGCGAACCGTACAAAAAATTAAAAAGCTTTACCCTGAGAAATGGATTGCCAATACCAATGCCCTTGCCCACGCATTCACATTTTCTTTAGAAGAGCTGCGCTACCACTATCCTGCAGAGCTTGTACCTGAAGGATATACGCCCACTTCGTATTTGCGGGAACGTGTAGAGGCCGGCATAAAAGTGCGCTTTCCTGAAGGTATAACCTCTGATATCCGCCAAACCATAGAAAAAGAACTTACGCTTATTGCCGAACAAGAGTACGAGTATTTCTTTTTAACCATTTACGACATTGTTCAATTTGCCAAGCGACAACGCATTTTGTATCAAGGGCGCGGCTCTGCGGCCAACTCGGTAGTGTGCTATTGCTTGGAAATAACCGCGGTAGACCCAAGGCAAATAAGTGTGCTGTTCGAGCGCTTTATTTCCAAAGAGCGTAACGAACCGCCAGATATTGATGTGGATTTTGAGCATCAACGCCGTGAAGAGGTCATCCAATACATTTATCAAAAGTACGGCCGGGAAAGAACCGCTATCGCGGCTACGGTTATTTGTTATCGCTTTAAGTCAGCGTTTAAAGATGTGGGTAAGGCGCTGGGCTTTAGCGAATCACAGCTTGATTTTGTGGTAAAGCAGATTAATCGCCGAGACAGCGTTATTCCGTGGAAATCCCAGCTGGCAGGGCTTGGGCTAAACCCTGAAGAGCCTAGGGTGCAGCAGTTAATTACCCTTACCGAAGCTTTACTGGGAACGCCCCGACATTTGTCGCAACATGTAGGCGGTTTTGTTATTAGCGCAGGGCCGCTCTACGATCTTGTTCCTGTTGAGAACGCCGCGATGGAAGAACGCACTATTATTCAGTGGGATAAGGACGACATTGAAACCTTAGGCCTATTAAAAGTCGATGTGCTGGCACTTGGGATGTTAAGCGCTATACGTCGCGCATTCTCGCTTATCAATAAACAGTATCCTGTTGAAACCAGTATTCCGTTCATTACTAAGCTTGGAGATGACAAACAAGTTTTCGATATGATTTGTCGGGCCGATACGGTAGGCGTTTTTCAAATAGAATCACGGGCTCAGATGTCTATGCTGCCAAGGCTAAAGCCTCGTCGCTATTACGATTTGGTCGTACAAATAGCCATTGTACGGCCAGGTCCGATTCAGGGTGATATGGTCCACCCTTATTTGATACGCCGACACGGCAACGAAACCATTAGCTACCCATCTAAAGATGTGGAGAAAGTTCTGTCTCGCACCATGGGCGTGCCTATCTTTCAAGAGCAAGTGATTCAGCTTGCCATGGTTGCAGCTGGCTTCAGTGGCGGAGAAGCCGACCAGCTGCGGCGCGCCATGGCGAGCTGGAAAAAGGACGGCAGAATTTTTGAATTCAGAGACAAGCTTATTAAAGGTATGACGGATAAAGGCTATGACAGTACGTTCGCCCACAACTTATTTGAACAAATAAAAGGCTTTGCAGGTTACGGCTTTCCTGAATCTCACTCAGCGTCTTTTGCCGTATTAGCTTACGTGTCTTGCTGGTTGAAGTTTTACTTTCCCGTTGAGTTTTACGTAGCGCTGTTAAATAGCTGGCCCATGGGGTTTTATTCCCCGTCCCAATTAGTTCAAGACGCTAAGCGTCATCACATACGGGTAGAAGCGCCCTGTGTTAACCACTCTGACGTTGAGCATTCTCTGGTGGTACAAGGCCAAGAAAAATACATTCAGCTTGGCCTTAAGCTTATTAAAGGCTTAAGTGAAGCATCGTCTCAGCTTATCGTGGAAAACCGTTCAGATAAGGGCTACACCAATGTCGAGCAGTTGCAGCAGCTTTCGCTTAAAAGTAATGAACTAGAGGCACTGGCTAGCGCCGATGCTCTTCGCACGATTTCAGGCAATCGGTATGAAACCCGCTGGCGAATTATGGATACCCAAACCCGTCTACCACTTTTCGATACCGACGAATTTTATGCAGATAAAAATACCACACCGCTGGGTGCTGCACCGACCGAGGCAGAAAACTTACTTGAAGACTATGCCTCAACCGGCTTATCAGTAAATAACCACCCTATTTCTTTACTCAAGAAGCAGCATAAGCTTAAAGACATAAGCTGGTCTAATTCACTTAAAGACAAGACAAATAAATCAGTTGTAAAAGTGCTTGGCGCAGTAACAGGTCGTCAAGCACCAGGCACTGCCGCAGGCGTTACCTTTCTAACTTTAGAAGATGATATAGGCAATATGAACGTTGTGGTGTGGCAAGCTACCGCTCGCGCTCAGCAACAAACATTCTTAAAAGCTAAACTGTTACAGGTAAATGGTATTATTGAACGCTCCAAAGAGGGAGTTATTCATATCATCGCAGGTAAGCTTATTGATCGGACGCCGTGGCTCGAAAAGCTGTCATTAAGTTCAAGAGATTTTCACTGAATATTTTACACCCGCAAAACGATAAATTATGGTGTATAGATACGCGATTTATTTTTGTATTAAAAAACTTCCTCTCAAGGAAATGCTTCAAAGATAATTTATTTGTATATTGTAAATTGCTGTAGTCATTTTGGAGTTTAGAATGATGCGATGTATTGGGCTTTTCATTGGCTGTTTGTTTAGCCTTAATATTTATGCAGATAAATATGTGATTGGCGCACAAAACTTAGCTTATTTCCCCCATTACGATTTTGCATCATCAACAGATAAAGGGGTTGCCTGGTCAATTTTAGAAGCTTTTTCTGAAGCTTCGGGACACGAGTTTGTGTATTTAAGCTTGCCTATAAGACGGCTTCAACTCGAGTTAGTTAAAGGTAATGTTGACTTTGTATACCCTGATAATAGAGGCTGGTATAACAGCATTACCACTTCAAATAACAAGTATTTTTCCCTCCCATTAACCAGCGCAGTAACGGGGACAATTGTAAAACGACAGAACGCTGGGAAAGGCATCGAAAACATTAAAAACCTCGCCATGCCGTTAGGCTTCACACCGGTAAATTGGCAAGAAAAAATAGACACTCAACGTACCCAAATAACTTGGGTTACGGATATTCAACAAGGCTTGGCGCTTTTGTACCAAGAACGTGTAGACGGGTTAGATTTAGAGTATTTCGTTAGCCAGCGATCTGCTCCTCTATCATATGAGCAAGACGCATTTACTTTAGATTTGACACTTCCACATAATGAAATTCCTTTTTCCCTGTCTACGCTTTATCATCAAGACATTATTAATGAACTTAATAAGTTCATATCCTCAAATCCAGAATTAATTGATAGTATAAAAACAAAATACGGAATAACCCCTTTCGAGCAGTTGTCTCAGAAGCTTTTGATAGAACAAGGATTGAAAATTGAAGAGGTTTGGAAATAGTATTCGTCGCTTTGTGCAAATGGTGGTACTGCCAGTTGCATGCACACTTTCAAGCCCTTTTGTTTCAGCCGACACCTATATCGTAGGCGCTCAAAATATTGAATATTATCCGTATTACAACTTTTCATCGGATCATGAAAAGGGGTTGGGTTGGGCTATTCTTGAAGCATTCTCCAAGCAAAGCGGACATCGCTTTGTATACTTGAGCATGCCAGTTAAACGCCTTCAAATAGAATTGAAAAAAGGCAATGTAGACTTTGTCTTTCCTGATAACGCCAGATGGTATGATCAAATAACCCATAGCCTTAACAAAGTGTATTCTGAACCTCTAGCAGAAACATTCGCCGTGACTTTGGTTAAAACAGATAACCTTGGTAAAGGAGTTACTCATATAACAAAACTTGCCACGCCAGACGGATTTTCCCCTGTAAAGTGGGAACAGCAAATTAAGAACGGTACCGTTAAAGTAACAGGCGTAAACAGTATTTATGATGGGCTTAATCTTCTACAGAGCGATAACGTAGATGCTTTAGATGTGGAATATAATGCCGCTAAAAACGTTGCTCGTCGCTTTCCGCAAATGGGACCATTTGCCGCTGATTTAACCCTGCCACACAACGTTGTCTCATTTTCGCTATCAACCTTAAAACACCCCGAGATCATTGCCGAGCTCAATACATTTATACTTTCAGAATCTGAAAGCATAAATGAAATTAAAGCGAAGTATGGTATTGAAGATACAAAGCAACTGATTGAGCGTCTGATTGAAGAGCAACATGTAAGTGCAGATACACGCTGGACACCTTTGTAAAAACTTCAACAGTGTCAGTAAATTACACTACTCGCGTGGAATAGTTCGGCATTTAGTTTTTATTATCCCTTTGAAATTACGATAGTTTTTAATTGGAAAAAATTTTGCTTGTTGATTATCAGATCAAGGAGCAATTATGAAACAGGCATCACTACTTCTATTTTCTTTTTTCATTATTTTCACCGCAAGTAGCGTACAAGCGAAACAAACCGTGAGTGTAGATTATATGCACGGCTTTGACGATATCGATGGTATGCGCTTCGCATACAGGCCACTTGAACAAACGCTTACTACTGATTGGTTTGGCGACCTAAAGCTATATTGGGAAGTGAGTGCCGTAGTGTGGGAGTATGGTGAAAACGATACACATAGCACAAGCTACGGCGCGTCATTAACTCCTGTATTTATGAAACAGGTTTCAACGCTCTATGACAAATATCCCGTATATATAGAAGCGGGGATAGGAGCGAGTTACATAGGTAATCAGAAAGTCGCTGGTAAAGATATTGGATCTAACTATCAGTTCGAAGACAGATTAGGTGTGTTTGTAGAGATCGATAAGAAACAACATATCGCACTGCGCTATATGCACTTTTCAAACGGCGGCTTTAACAACGACAACCCCGGATTAGACTTCCTGAACCTATCCTACGCCTACCACTTTTAAAGAAATGGGGTCAGAGTACATTTCTACACTGCAAACAACGACGCTAGGCTGTGTTGTTACACTGTTAAGATCATTCATTCAAAAAAGTACACTGACCCCATTATTCTATATTCAAGCTGACGTGTCCCTCGGCCTCTTTATGATAAGGGAGTAAAGCCTTTAGGCTCCCCATAGCATGGGTTGGAAAACAGAGGAGGAGATATTGGGGGTCAGAGTACATTTTCATTCCGCAATCATTGGGTCAAGGGCTGTTTTGATTTCGAGGAGAATTGGAAGTATTAATGTACTCTGACCCCATTATTTTTCTTTCTGCGGAAAACAAAAAACCCGCCGTTAGGCGGGTTCTTCTTAATTGGGACCTGGCAGTGTCCTACTCTCACATGGGGAAACCCCACACTACCATCGGCGCTAATACGTTTCACT